>JALRBT010000009.1 GCA_023262255.1 Ilumatobacteraceae bacterium | reverse complement strand
CGCTGCGATTTCTGGCGCTGGCCCGAAGCACCGCATCTGCCCACGCTGCGGCGCTTCTTGCGGCTGGGGGTGCCCGCGGGCTTGTCGGTGATGGTGGAGGTGACCTCTTTCACCATGATGGCGCTGCTCATTGCCCGCATGGGCGAAGTGGCCATGGCCAGCCACCAAATTGCCGCCAGCCTGGCCGCAGTGCTCTACATGGTGCCGCTGTCGCTGGGCATCGCCACCCACGTACTGGCATTCGAAGGAAATAGCCAGGTGCGGTGGTTCGAGGGCAACTTCCAGGACTACGAAGCGTGGCGTCGCAAGGAACTGGGAGTCGATGCCGATCAACCCAAGCGCCTCCGCTACAAGCCGCTCACGCGCAACTAGATGAACGACGCCACCAACGACCGAGCCGTTGCCGTCATTCGTGCGGTCTGTGGGGTGTGTTTCGTGGGAGGGATTGCGGGAATGATCGTTGCCTCCTTGGCCGACAACAACATCGGTGCGGTGCTCACTGCAGGAATCATCAGTGCGATCGCGGCGGTCGTGTTGCTGGCGGTGAGCACGGTTGCCACCAACCGACGCTCGACGGTGTTCGACGAGGCCGATGCCGAGATTCTAGAAACGGAGATCCGTCGACTGGTTGCATCCGGTAGCAACGAGTCGACGTTGCGTGGTCTCGTGCACCGAGCCGTGGAGCTCGGACGGCGCTCCCGATGAGCGACGCGGAACTCGCCACCCAACTCGCTCGCGATACCGGCCGACTCCTCGTCGAACTGCGCGATCGGCTCGCGCGTGAAGGCGCCTCTCCATGGCATCTCATGGACGCCGGTGACGCACTCGCCCATCGTTTCATCGTGGATACGTTGCGTCGGGATCGCCCGAACGATGCGGTGCTGTCGGAGGAAGGGGCCGACGACGCCGCTCGTCTCTCGGCCCAGCGTGTGTGGATCGTGGACCCGCTCGATGGAACCTCGGAATTCGGTGAGGATGGCCGTGAGGACTGGGCCGTGCACATCGCGCTGTGGGATCGACAGGCGGGTATAGGCGGAGATCTCGTTGCCGCGGCCGTCGCACTTCCTGCACTCGACACGACCTTGTCGACGCTTCCGCCGCCACCCGTACCGAAACGGCAGGACCGCACTCCGCTCATGGTGGTGTCGCGATCGCGTACGCCGGCTGTGGCTGCAGCGGTGGCCCGCGAACTGGGCTACGACGGCGTACGCCTGGGATCGGCGGGCGCAAAGACGATGGCGGTGGTGCTCGGTCATGTGGACGTTTACTTGCACGCCGGAGGTCAGTACCAATGGGACTCGGCTGCGCCCATCGCCGTCGCCCGCGCAGCCGGTCTGCATACGAGCCGAATCGACGGAAGTCCACTCGTGTACAACGACCGCGATACCTGGCTACCCGATCTCTTGGTATGTCAGCCCCACCTGGCCGACGACATTCTCCGAGCAGTGCGCAACTTCACATCCCGATAGATCGCTCAGCCCGACCGATGGAGAGCAATCATCGGCAGACTGCGAGGGTGGAAAACACCGTCCGACCCGCGCACCAGAGCGATGCGCCGACGACGGTGGCACCTGCCGACCGCACCTGGGGTGCGTTCAGCAGCGACCCACCGTGGGTCCTCGACCGTGAGGCGATCCGTTGGCGGGGACTCGTGGAAGGACTCCGTGCGCAAGCACGTACCGAACTTCCCTCCCTCATGCGACCACCCCGAGTACCGCCGGTAGCTCGTCTCATCGTGGTGGTGTTCCGCCTCGGCGTGGCACTCGGGCCATGGTGGTGGAAACGACGCCGAAACACGTACGCGACGCCGGAGGCATCGCGCGCGGACTTGTCGCTGCGCATGCGTCGCGCCATCGAACGCCTCGGCTCTACCTACATCAAATTGGCACAAATCATCTCGAGTGGCGAAGGTCTGTTCCCGATCGAACTCGTCGAGGAATTCAAACGCTGTCGGGATCAGGTACCCGCGGAGCCCTTTGCCGACGTTCGCAGCGTGGTGGAGGCCGATCTAGGAGCGCGAATCGAAGACGTTTTCTCCTCCTTCACCACCGAACCGATCGCGGCCGCCTCGATCGCCCAGGTGCATGCGGCGGTGCTGCGCAGTGGCGAGGCGGTTGTGGTGAAGGTACAACGCCCTCAGGTGGGAGTGCTCGTACGCAAGGACCTGAAGGTGATGGCGTGGCTGGCACCGTTCCTCGTCGGACGCATCAAGATCGCAGCACTCGCAAATCCCCCCGCCCTGGTGGAACTGTTCGCCGAAACCATCGTCGAAGAATTGGACTTCCGCCTGGAAGCATCCAACATGCTCGACATCGCAAGCATCCTCTCGGACTTGAAACAGGACGGCTACGTCATTCCGCGTCCGCACCCCAATCTCGTCACCCGACGCATCATCGTGATGGAGCGCCTCGAGGGCTTCAAGTTCGACGATGTTGCGGGAATGAAGGATGCGGGTATCGATACGGAAGCGGTGATTCGTACGGGAATGGTCGCCTTCATGGAGGGTGCGTTGCTGTACGGCGTGTTTCACGGCGACCTGCACGGTGGAAATCTGTTCGTGATGCGCGACGGACGCACGGCGCTGCTCGACTTCGGCATCGTGGGTCGCCTCTCGGGCAACCGACGGCTCGCATTTCTTCGTTTGATGCTGAGCGCTACAACCAACGACGTAAAGGGCCAGATGACGGCCTTGCGCGACTTGGGCGCACTGCCGATGGACACCGATCTCGATGCTGTGATCAAGGACCTCCGTCTCGACCAACCCACGGTGGACCCCACCACCTTGTCCGGCGAGGAACTCGTGAAGGAAGTACAACGCGTAGTGAAGGCGATGCTCGGCTACGGCGCCCGCATGCCCAAGGAACTCATGCTCTACGTGAAGAACATGGTCTTCCTCGACGGCGCAATCGCTCGACTGGCCCCCGATCTGGACTTGTTGGGTGAGATTGCGCAGATCTCGATGCTCTTTGCCCAGCGCCACGGAGAGCGCCTGGGTCGCGAACTCGGTATCGATCACACGCAGGTGGAGATCAACCTCGACAGCGTAAAGGCAGGACTCGGTGTGAGCAACGACACCGACCGCATGACGTACCGCGACCTCCAGAAGCGGCGTGAGCTGATCCAAAAGCGCATGCGCGATCACGTGGGCCGCTAGGACGTCCTCGCACCTCACGCACCGCTCCACGCACGCCGCCCCGGATCGCGGAATTTGTCAGTATGGGTGCATGCGATTGGTCGTTGCACGATGCACGGTGAACTACGTGGGCCGGCTGGAGGCGTCGCTTCCCGAGGCGACACGACTCATCATGGTGAAGAACGACGGCTGCATCGCGATTCACGCCGACGGTGGGGCGTACAAGCCACTCAACTGGATGAATGCGCCGAACGAACTACGCGAATTCCCCGACCGCTGGGAGATCACCAACCCGAAGAACGAGACCCTCACCATCAACATGCTCGAGGTGTTCAGCGATGCGATACACGAACTGGGCGAGGACCCCGGATTGTCGAAGGACGGCGTCGAAGCGCACCTGCAGGAATTGTTGGCGGCCGACCCATCGGTGATCGAGGACGGCCTCACGCTCATTTCCCGTGAGTATCCGACGGCCATCGGACCGGTCGACCTGTTGTGCCGGGCCAGTGATGGCACCACGGTTGCCATCGAGGTCAAGCGACGTGGCGAGATCGACGGCGTCGAGCAGCTCGGTCGCTACCTCGAGTACCTCCGGGCCGATACGTCACTCGGGCTGCTCCGCGGGGTCTTCGTCGCGCAATCCATCAAACCGCAGGCTCGCACCTTGGCCGAAAGTCGGGGGCTGAGTTGGAAGGAAGTCGACTACGACGAACTGCGTGGACGACGCAAGGACGATTTGAGGCTCTTTTGAACGCGATACGCAACTTGGAGCGCGCCGACTTTGCGGAAGTCATTCGCATGAACAACGACAACGTCCCCGCGGTGTCCCACATCGAATTGGACGAGCTGGAACAGGACGTACGTCTCGCTAGGCACGCGTTGGTGATTGGCGACGCCCCAATACGGGGCTTCTGTACCACCTTTGCAAGTGGCATCACCGAGGACCTCGGAGTGAACTACGCGTGGTTCGTCGCTCGCTATCCGCACTTCGTGTACTTGGACCGGGTGGTCATCGATGATGCCCATCGATCACAAGGTTTGGGAGAGATGCTCTACGTCGAAGTGGAACGGCGTATTCGCGAGGAAGCGATGACGGATCTCTTCGTATGCGAGGTCAACCTGCAGCCGCGTAACGACGGCTCGCTACGGTTTCACTCCCGTTTGGGTTTCGAACAGGTCGGCGAACAGGAATCGAAGCCGGGACTCATCGTTGCGATGCTCGCCAAACGTCTGCGCTAAACCGAGTCGCTACTTCATCTGCGGTTGCGGCCAGCCGCCCGGGCGACCATCCATGCCGGAGTTGGCACGGGCCTTGCCGAGTAGTTCTTCCACGATCGGGCCGAGGCGAGTCGGATCGTCAACCGGATCGTGCGAAGGACCACGCACCCAACCTTCGGCGATGGCGAAGGTTCGACCACTGGCCTCGAATACGCGGCCCGTGACATCCTTGCTCTCCGCCGACGCCAACCAGGTGACGATTGGCGCAATCCAACGAGGCGACTGCGCCTCGCGTTCTTCATCGGTGGGTGGCGTCGGTTGCAGATTCTCCGTCATGCGGGTGAGGGCGACCGGAGCCACCGCGTTTACGGTGACGCCGTATCGTGCGAGCTCGAGCGCAGTGATCACGGTGAATGCCGCGATACCGGCTTTGGCTGCTCCGTAGTTGGACTGGCCGACGTTTCCATAGATTCCCGACACCGAAGTGGTATTGATGATTCGACCATCGACGGGCTTTCCTGCCTTCGACTGATCGCGCCAATACGCCGCAGCAAAGTGGGCCGGAGCGAACGTTCCCTTCAGATGCACCTTGATGACTGCATCCCATTCGGCTTCGCTCATGTTGGCCATCATGCGATCGCGAAGGATGCCGGCGTTGTTCACCACGCCATGCAGATCGCCGAAGGTGTCCACCGCGGACTTGATCAACCGCTCGGCACCCTCGAACGACGAGATGTCGTCGCCGTTGGCGATGGCCTTGCCACCAAGCGACTCGATTTCCTTCACTACGTGGTTTGCTGGGGAGGAGTCCCCACCGCTGCCATCGACTCCCGCACCGAGGTCGTTCACCACCACGTGGGCGCCGTGACGGGCCAAACTGAGTGCGTGCTCGCGACCGATTCCGCGACCTGCCCCCGTAACGACAACCACTCGACCTTCGCACAACTTGCCCATGACCGTGACCCCTTTCCCGACTCCATCGTCGGATAACTACCGCTGACGCAATCTAGTCTCTTCGCGCGTGACCAGTCACACCGACGTTCTCATCGTTGGCGCAGGACCCGCGGGAATCGCCGCGGCGCTCACCGCTCACGAACATGGTCTCGACGTGTCCGTGATCGACAAGGCCACCTTCCCTCGCGACAAGTGCTGCGGCGACGGTCTCACCACCGGCGCACTTCGTCTCCTGGATCGCCTCGGCCTGCAACCGGCGACGGTGGCGAGCTGGAAGACGTGTCGCGACGTGGTTCTGCGAAGTCCCTCGGGTCGCACGGTGGATCTCCGGCTCCCCGACGGTGGGCAGTTTGCGGCAATCGCATCGCGTATGGATCTCGACGCAGCACTGGTGAAACACGCGCGCGACCACGGCGTGCTGGTTCGTGAGGGCGTGGGTTTCGTCGACGTCACTCGCGACGATAACTACCGAGTAACCACCAGCGACGGTGTCATCACGGCGCGTGTCGTCATCGCTGCGGACGGGATGTGGTCCCCCGTGCGAAAGGCGCTCCAGCCGAATCGCTCCACGTATCTCGGCGAGTGGCACGCTCTGCGTCAATATGCACGCAACGTGACGGGTCCGGCCGATAGTCGGTTGTACGTGTGGTTCGAGCCGGATTTGTTGCCTGGATACGCATGGTCGTTTCCACTCGCCGACGGACGCGTCAACCTCGGATTCGGTATCTTGCGGGGCTCGACGCGCAAGGTTGGCGACATGAAGTCGGTGTGGGCCAGTGTGCTCGATCGACCCCACGTACGCGATGCACTCGGTGCCACCGCGATCATCGACGACAAGGTGAGTGCCTGGCCGATTCCGGCACGAGTAACCTCGGCCACGTTGCGCATCGGCAACGTGATGTTCGTGGGCGATGCTGCGTGCGCCACCGACGTACTCACCGGCGAGGGTATCGGGCAGGCGCTGTTGTCCGGAATGCTGGCAGGTGATGCAGCAGCGTCACCGAATCCGGGCGCCGATTATGAACACGACATGCGAAAACACTTCTTCGCCGACCACCGAATGTCACTGATCCTCGGCCGCATCCTGTCGAATGAGCGTTTGGCTCGCGGTGCGCTGCGTGTGATCGACGGTGGAGACTGGCGACGGGAGAAGTTCGTGCGGTGGATGTTCGAAGACGAACCACGGGCGAGTGCATTCACTCCTCGGCGCTGGCATCGCGGTTATTTGTCGTCACCCGGCGCCTACTAATCTCGCCACATGCGCACACGTCTCACCGAGATGCTCGGAATCGACCATCCCGTCATGCTCGCCGGAATGGGTGGGGTGTCCTACCACGAATTGGTGGCGGCCGTCAGCGAAGCAGGCGGCATCGGCACCTTGGGCGCCTCCACCATGCGCGATCACGAACTCCCGGAAGAAATGCGTCTCGTACGTGAGCGAACCGCGAAGCCGTTCGGCGTCGATCTGCTCACGGCGCTTCCAAACCAGGTGGATACCGGTATCAAGGCGGTGATCGAAGGCGGCGCCTCCATCTTCGTTGCGGGTCTCGGCGTACCTCGCGAGGTGATCGACCTCCTCCATCAAAAGAACATCCTCGTCGGATCGATGTGCGGCAAGGTGAAGCATGCCCTCGCCGCCGTGGCGAGTGGATGCGACTTCGTCGTCGCGCAGGGCACCGAGGCGGGCGGCCACACCGGCATGGTCGCCACCATGGCGCTCGTTCCACAGGTGGTCGACGCAGTCGGCGACAAGGTTCCGGTGGTTGCCGCGGGCGGACTGTTCGACGGACGCGGGTTGGCGGCGTCACTTGCACTCGGCGCCGACGGCGTATGGATCGGCACCCGTTTCATCGCCACGCCCGAAGCACGCGCGGTGAACGGCTACAAGGACCAATTGCTGTCAACCTCGGAAGACGGCACCACCATCAGCCGCGCGTACACGGGCAAGACGTGTCGCGTGGTGGCCAACGACTGGACGCGTCACTACGACAAGAACCCGGCGGATCTCAAGCCCTTCCCACAGCAGGCCGTTGCGTCGATGCAAGCGGGCGTCAATCATCTCGGATTTCCTACGGGAACCGACGTCGATGTTTCGCGCGAGTTCTACCCCGCAGGACAGGGTGTGGGCGCCATCAACGAATTGATCCCCGCCGGGGAACTCGTGCGACGCATCGTCGATGAAGCGATCGCGGTACTCGCGCGCGTCGGGAAACTGACCGCGCGTTGAGCGTGGCCAGCGTCCTTCGGACGAATCGCGACCTCCGAATCCTCTTCCTGGCGCAGAACCTGTCGTACATGGGCGACTGGTTCACGTTCGTCGCACTCGCTGGATTGGTGCAGGATCTCACGGATTCCGCGTTGCTCGTGTCGCTGTTGCTCGTTGCATTCTCGCTTCCCTCCTTCCTTGCTTCTCCAATTGGCGGTCCCGTCGCCGATCGGTACGACCGTCGCACCGTTCTGATCATCGTTTCGCTCGCCCAGGCGGTTGCGGCGTGCGGGCTGCTCTTCATCGGCAACTCCCACATCTGGCTCGCCTTCGTTTCGCAGGGTCTCATTGCCGCCTTCGCCGCATTCGTACGCCCTGCCGTTGAGGCAGCGGTACCGAACCTGGCGCGGTCACCCGAGGAACTGCGCAGCGCGAACGCCCTGTTCGGTTCCAGTTGGGGTGTGATGCTCGCCGTAGGCGCCGGGTTGGGAGGCGTGTTCGCACAGGTGTTCGGCAGACGGGCCGCCTTCATTGCCGACATCGCCACGTTCGTCATCGCTGCGGGTCTCATCCCCATGATCACGAGACCGATGCAGGAGGACCGCGGGCCGCATCGCGCCCCGGTGCGCCCGATCGCCGACATGCGCGAGGCCATCCAGTTGGCCCGACGCGACGCGATGATCATGGCGTTGTTGGCCTCGAAGATGACGTTCGCAATCGGGGCGGGCGTCGTGAGTCAACTCGCGGTGTATGCCGCCGACGCTTTCTCATCCGGTGATGCGGGTCGCGGATTGCTGCTCGGAGCGCGAGGGGTCGGATCGGGAATCGGTCCGATCATCGGCTCGCGATTCGCAAAGGGCGACGTACGGCGGGTGCTCCTCGTGTGTGGCGTTTCGGGAGTGATCTTCTCCGTGGGCTACCTCGCCGCTTCGGCTGCACCGTTCCTGCTGGTGGCCGGAGTCTGCGTGATGTTCGCGCATCTCGGTGGCGGCGCCCAGTGGACGCTTTCCACCTACGGACTACAAGTAATGTCCCCCGATGACATGCGGGGACGAGTGCTGGCCGGTGACTTCGCGCTGATCACGCTCACACTCGCGGTGAGCAGTGTTGCCGCAGGCATGGTGTCCGAACAAATCGGTGCCCGTGGAACCGTTGCGGTGTTCGGTGCCGTTGCCGCCGCGAGTTCACTCGTCTACCTCGGCCTCACCTCCAAGCTTCGGGCCGGCGCCACCACGCCTTAGGCGTCGATGAGCGATCGCAGCATCTCGACCTGCGCCGAGTGACTGCCACCCACCGGATTCACCGACAACTGCGTCACTCCGGCGGCACGAAACGCAGCGATGCGCTCCTTCACGTAACCGGCTGGACCAACCAGGTTGGTGAGTTCCAGCATCTCGCGCGGCACCGCACGTGCGGCCTCGTCCTTCTTTCCGGAGAGGTACAGGTCCTGTATCTCGGTTGCCTCCCGTTCGTATCCGTATTCCCGGCAGATGTCGTTGTAGAAGTTCTTGCCGCGCGCACCCATTCCACCGACGTAGAGCGCCACGTTCGGACGTGCCATGTCGAGCACCTTGTCCTTGGCCTCACCGACGAGCGATTCGTCGATTGCGAGCAAGCCACCTGCGGAAATCTCCAATTTCTTGAGGGACGCGGCACGCTTCGCCTCACCCTTCTTCAGGGCCGCTCCCCACACCTGCTGAAATTTGTCGGGCACGAAGAACACCGGCAGCCAGCCGTCGGCGAGTTCGGCGGTGGCCTCGACGCTGAGCCCTTTCAACGAGGCCCACCACACCGGAATGTCGGCGCGTACGGGGTGATTGATGAGTTTCAGCGGCTTTCCCAACCCCGTTCCTTGTCCGGCGGGCAACGGAACCTTCACCGTGTGTCCGTCGTACGCCAATGTCTTCTCGCGCTTCCACACGTCGCGACATACCTCGATGTATTCCTTGATTCGTTGCATCGGCTTCTCATAGGGAACACCGTGAAATCCCTCCACCACTTGCGGACCCGACGCACCGAGCCCGAGAATGAAGCGCCCGCTCGACACGTAGTCGCACCCCGCGGCGGTCATGGCCGTGAGTGCCGCCGTGCGGGAATACACGTTGATGATGCCGGTGCCGATCTCCACCCGTGACGTGATTGCAGCCAGGTAACCCACTTGCGAGATGGCATCGAAGCTGTACGCCTCGGGAATCCACACCACGTCGAGGCCGACCTTCTCGAGCTCGGCAACGCGACGAGCCCCCTCGACGAATCCACCCGAATAACTCATCATCATGGAAATTTTCATGGTGATGAGAACCTAGCGAACGCCACGCCGACTCAACCGAGCGGGGCGACCCTCACTCAGTTGACTTGTCGGGTGCGACCTTCCCAGTACGGCGCGCGCAAATCCTTCTTCAGGATCTTGCCACTCGGGTTGCGCGGAAGAGCGTCGGCCCACGCCACCTTCTTGGGTGTCTTGAACCCCGCAAGTTGTGTGCGACCGAAGGCGACGATGTCGTCCTCGGTGACCGCGACATCGGGTTTACGTACCACGATGGCAAGTGGAACCTCACCCCAGCGCTCATCGGGAATACCGATGACCGCAACGTCGGCGACGGCGGGGTGCTTCATCAGCGCATTCTCCACCTCCGCGGGATACACGTTCTCGCCGCCGGACACGATCATGTCCTTCACTCGGTCGTGGATGTACACGTAGCCGTCCTTGTCCGTATAGCCGGCGTCACCGGTGTAGAACCAGCCGTTGCGGATCGACTTGGCGGTTTCCTCGGGCATGTTCCAGTAGCCCTTCATCACCTGCTTCGAGCGGATGATGATTTCGCCCACTTCGCCCGCCGGCAGTTGTTTGCCGTTGTCGTCGACGATCTTCAACTCAATTCCCATCGATGGTTTTCCGCACGAACGGAGCAAGTGCTTCTTCGGGCCGTCGACATCGTGGTCCTCGTGCATCAACATAGTGACCACACCGGTCGTTTCGGTGAGTCCGTACACCTGGACGAAGTTGCACTTGAAGGTCTTCAGCGACGCTGCAAGCACCTGCTCGGAGATGGGCGATGCTCCGTAGGCAATCAACTTCAGGCTCGAGAAATCCGCCTTGTCGATGTCCGGCACCATCAACGTGAACGCCAACAACGCCGGAACCATGAACGCATGCGTGATGCGGTGCTGTCCGATGAGTTTCACCAAGCCGGCGACGTCGGTTGCCTCACGAACCACGATCGACTTGCAACCGTTGTACTGACCTGCCGTCGCCCAGCCGCTTCCGCCGATGTGGAAGAGCGGCATGGCAACGAGATTGATTGCGTGCTCGTTCATCTGCCACAGATCTCGCGAGGTGGGAAGGATTCCCATGAAGTTCTCGTTCGTGAGCATGACGCCCTTCGGACGTCCGGTGGTGCCGCTGGAGTAGAGCTGGAACGCCACGTCTCCGGTCTTGGGTACGGCACCCGGGTCGACGGCCTGATATCTCGCAACCCATGACTCGTACGACTCGTGTTGCGGATGTCCACCGATGACCACGATCTTCTTGGTGTGGGTAAGTTCGCCCGCAATTGCGTCCAGGACCGGAACGAAATCCGGACCAACGATGAACACCTTGGCGCGGGCATCGTTGACGATGAACGCCACCTCGGGCGCGGCAAGGCGGAAGTTCACGTCCACGCTCACCGCGTTGAGCAGGGCGCATCCGTAGAACACCTCGAAGTGTTCGATGGAGTTCTTGTCGAGGAAGGCAACCCGATCCTGGTTGCCGACTCCAGCCGCCTTGAGTGCCTGGGCGACCTGACACGACCGTTGGTACGACTCCTGCCACGTTTGTACTCGGTCACCCTGAACGAGTGCCACCTTGCCCGAAAGATTCTTGGCGTGGGTGCGAATGATGCCGGCAACGTTGGAGATGCCTGGGGCAGCCGCGCGGGTGGCAGGCTTCTTCTTCGCCGCGGGCTTCTTCGCCGATTTCTTCTTACTGACCTTCTTCTTGCTGGCCTTCTTCTTCACCGCCTTCTTCGCAGACTTCTTCTTGCTGACCTTCTTCTTGCTGGCCTTCTTCTTCACCGCCTTCTTCGCAGACTTCTTCTTGCCGGGCTTCCTCTTTGCAGACTTCTTCTTGACGGGCTTACGACGTTTGGTTGCCATGAGCGCCCAAGGTAGTTGGTGTGGCGTCGCGAGGCAACCCCAGCACGCGTTCTGCGAGAATATTTCGCTGCACCTCCCCTGTCCCGCCACCAATCGTGAGCGCTCGAGAAAAAAGGTAACCATGGGCGAAGTCCGCCTCGGCAAACGCCCGAAAGGCGGAATCAACGCGTGCCCCGGACGAAGTAGTCAACATTCCGGCGGCCCCGATGAGCCGACGGCCGAGAGCCATGACTGCCTGACCATGCTCGTCGGCCAGGATCTTGCGCACGCTGGCCTCCGGTCCGGGTTCCCGACCCGAGAGGCGTTGCGCCACGGTACGCGTTCGCACCAGCTCCAACATGGCATGTTGGATGTACAGCTGCACGACGAGATCGCGCGTGACCGCATCCAACGTGCCGCCTGTAGCCGTGTGCGCTCTGCACGCGTCGATTACATCATCGGCGGTTGGTCCCATCCCCCACAACGCCCCGCCGCTCGACAGCGACACCCGCTCGTTGCTCAGCGTCACGCGAGCCAATCGCCAGCCGTCGTTCACGTCGCCGACGACGTTGCCGTGCGGTAGGCGCACGTCGGTGAGGTACACCTCGTTGAAGGTGGTACCACCCGTCATTTCCCTGATCGGTCGTACGTCGATTCCCGCCAGATCCATCGGGCAAATGAAGTACGTCAGGCCGTGATGCTTGTCGACGAGATGATCGGTTCTGGCAAGCAGGATGCCGAACTTCGCATACTGCGCCCCCGACGTCCAGATTTTCTGACCGTTCACCACCCACTCATCGCCATCACGCACCGCAGTGGTGCGCAAACTCGCCAGATCGCTGCCACTTTCGGGCTCGGAGAACAGCTGACACCAGAACGCTTCACCCGACAACATGTCAAAGAGGTAGGACTCCTTTTGTCGATCGGTTCCGGCAGTGAGCAGTGTGGGACCCGCCCACCCGATACCGATCGGGTTGTTCGGCCGTTGCACGTTCGCGCGACGCAATTCATCGTCCACCACCAACTGTTCGATTGGCGAAGCGTCGATTCCCCACGGACGTGCCCAATGTGGCGCCACGTAGCCGGCGCGGGCCAGCTCGACGGGGCTGGGATGGGGATTCGCCCTCAGCCACCGGCGAACGGATTGGCGAAACGGATCGTCGTCACCCGGGAGCAGCGAGAGGAAATCGCGCATGCAGGGTGAGCCTAGGTTGAAGGAGATGTTCGAGCGCCTCCCGCACACCGTTGCGTCCACCGACGGCGTACAGCTCGTCGCGTATCGGTTCCGACGGAGTGCTGATGAGGAGCCTTCCGCGCCGCCGATTCTGTTTTCGCACGCAACGGGCTTCCATGGTCGCGTGTTCTCCCCCGCCGCCGCCCACCTCGACGACTTTTCCTGCACCACGTTCGACTACCGCGGCTACGGCGACTCCGTGGCGCCCGCCGACTGGCCGTTGTCGTGGGACGGCTTCGGCGACGATGCTGTTGCCATGACACGTCAGGTGGTCTCCGACCATGGCGGCACGCCCGTAGTGGGGGTTGGGCATTCCATGGGCGGCGCCGGTTTGGTCATGGCTGCGTTGCGCGAGCCACGGTTGTTCGCAGCGCTCGTGCTGTACGAGCCCATCATCTTCCCTCCGGAGGTGCGCACACAAACCGGAAGCGGCAACTCGCTCGCCGACGTCACCCGTCGGCGTCGCACCACGTTTGCCTCATACGAGGAGGCCATCGCCAACTTTGCCTCCAAACCTCCGCTGTCTTCGCTGCATCCCGAATCCCTGGCGGCGTACGTTCGGTTCGGATTCACCGAGGGTGCCGACGGCATCTACATCAAGTGTCAACCCGAATTCGAGGCCCGAACCTACGAAATGGGCGCGTGGCACGACACGTGGCTTGCGCTCGGGGGACTCACGGTTCCCACCTGGGTGATGGCTGGTGTCCACATCGACCACTCGCCGGCCGCCCTCGCACCGCGAATTGCCGAACGCATCCCCGGGTGCACGTTCATCGAGTGGCGAGATCTGGGTCACTTCGGACCGCTCGACGATCCAGCCCGATTCGCCGCGTTCATCGCGCAGGTGGCCCGCACTGTGAAACACCACTAGCGCTTCGATCCTGCTCGAGTCGGCTAACGCCTCGAGCCTTCTGCGAGTCGACCGACTCGCACGGTTGCCGAGCCGCCACGCACCGCGCGCCTACGCTGGCGGACACATGGCTGCGCCGAAATCCAAACTGCCGCGACTCTCTCCGTCACGCATCAACACCTTCCTCGGTTGTGCGATGAAGTATCGGTTCCAATACGTGGAGTCGGTGCCCGGACTTCCGAGTGAAGCGATGGTTCGCGGCTCGTTCGTCCATCGCGTGCTGGAGCTCCTGCTCGGCCGCGAACCTGACCAGCGCACGATCGATGCCTCACGGGAAGATTTCGACGCCGCCAAACGGGAGTTCCTCGTTCGGGACGACTTCCGCCTGCTGATGCTCGACTCGGGCGACGAGGCGGCGTTCTGGGATTCCTCCCGCGAGTGCCTCCGTGCCTACTACCGAATCGAGCGTCCGACGGAAGCAAACATCGTCGAACTCGAGAAATGGGTCACCACCCCGCTTGGTGATTTCGAGATCGGTGGCTTCATCGATCGCCTCGAGCGCGATACCCGAGGTCTCATCGTGAGCGACTACAAGACCAGCCGACCCAAGCCCGCACATTTTTCCACCGACAACTTCCGACAACTCACGTACTACGCACTCATGTGCGAAACCCAATTGAAGGAAACCCCACATTCGGTTCGGGTGTACTACCTCGGCGGCGGCAAGGATGAATTCGCTCGAGACGCCCGCGTGGTGTCACAGGCCGTCACGCCAACCACGCTCGGCGAGGTTCGGGACACCGCTCGACGCGTGTTCGCGAGCATCGCCAGCGCCGAGTCCTCCGGAGAGTTCTCGACGAACGTCACCAAGTTGTGCGAATGGTGCGACTTCAAGGAGTGGTGTCCTGCGCACGGTGGCGACGCGAACCGCGCACGCGAAGAAGGCACCACGCGTGTCAATCTTCGCCGCAGAGAGGCCGGGTTACCCATCGCGTCATGAGTTCGTTCCTTACCCGAATCGACCGGCTCGACGAGCAACTAGATGGCTGCTTCGAGCCCATCCGCAACTCACGGCCACTGGTCTATGTGTTCAATACCGCGAGTGCCGTGGGCGACTTCGGCGCCATCTGGCACGTCATCGGTGTCGTCGGCGCGCTCAACGGCACTCTCACATGGCCCCAGGCCATCGCGCTCGCACTCCTCATGGGTGCCGAGAGTTTGTTGCTCAACCAGGGCATCAAGCGACTGTTCAGGCGCGAACGTCCGACCGCCGCGGGTGACGACCGATTCACCGTGCGCCGACCGCTCACCAGCAGTTTTCCTAGCGGTCATGCGTCATCCGCCTTCTTTGCCGCGGTGGTGCTCAGCGGCTGGGTGGGTGCGACCCTGACCGTCGTCATCTTCGTCGTTGCAGTCATCATCGCGTTGAGCCGAGTGGTGGTTCGAATTCACCACGTGAGCGACATCCTCGTAGGCTCAGTCGTCGGATCCCTGCTCGGCACCATCGCCGTGCAGTTCACCGCAACCATCACGTGACCACCAGCCCCGCTCCCGACGCCTCGCTCCCGCGCTTCGACTCGCGCATGTCCGACGCGGAAGGGCTTATGTGGCGCTTGGAGAAGGACCCGTACCTTGCCTCCACGTTCGGCAACGTCACCATCCTTGATCGACCGATCAACTTCTCGTTGTTCCGTGAGCGACTCGTGCGGGCGACCGTCGCCGTGCCGAGACTTCGTCAGAAGGTGCGCCCGAGCCCCGCGGCACTCGGTGCTCCTCGGTGGATCGACGATGCGGATTTCAACATCGACTACCACGTGCGCCGGGTCTCGCTCCCCGAACCGGGTTCTGTCCGCCAGTTGCTCGATCTCGCCACGTTGATCGTCAACGATCCATTCGAGCGAACCAGGCCACTCTGGCAATTCACCGTGGTGGATGGCCTCGCGGGTGGGCGGGGGGCGCTCATCGTCAAACTGCATCACACCGTGGCCGATGGCGAGGGCAGCGTCATGCTGTCGCTTCAGTTCATCGATCTGGCACGCAATGTTCCGTTGCCACCACCACTACCGGTGCCGGCACAACCAGAGCCGTCGATGACCGACGATGACGAACCCGCCGACCTGCTGCGCTCGTCGGTGAGCGATGCGCTGCGCGTGCCGATCGGCGTGTTGAAACAGGTGCGAGACGTGCTTGCCGATCCGACCCGCTTACCGTCGCTGGCCACGCAGGCCAACGATTCGTTGCGCGGACTCGTCGCACAGATGGGCGAGGTCGATTCCGCTCGGTCACCGCTGTGGAAGAAGCGCTCACTGCAGCGTCGGCTGGAAACCGTACGAGTCCCCTACAGGGAGTTGCTCGAAGCAAGCCGTGCGCTCGGGGGCAAGCTCAACACCGCATTCGTCACCGCGGTGGCAGATGGCGCCGGCGCCTACCACCGTGAACTCGGCGCGCCGGTGGAATCGTTGCGAACGTCCATCGCGGTGAGCACACGAACCGAAGCCTCAGGCAGCAATGCCTTTTCCCTCGCCAAACTGCTCGTTCCCACCGGCGACATGCCAATTACGGAACGGTTTGCGGCCGTTCATGAGGCACTCACTCAGGCACGCGAGGGCGCCAAGAGTGCGAGTCTCGACACGCTCGCATCGCTCGCCACCACCCTGCCCACGTCCGTTCTCACCCGAATTGCGCGCACGCAGAGTCAATCCATCGACTTCGCCACGTCGAACGTGCGCAGCGGAGGCGTGCCGCTGTACATCGCCGGCGGCCTCATCCTGGAGAACTATCCGGTCGGACCACTCGGTGGCGTCGCATTCAACGCGACGCTCTTGTCGTACAACCACTCGCTCGACATCGGCATTCACGTCGACACCGAAGCCGTGGAACGACCCGAGTTGTTGCGCGATCACATCGAGCGTGCGCTGAACAGGCTGATCCACGCAGCGGAACCTCGGGTTCAGGCGGCAACACGGGCCGCGTCGGCCGGTGCGGCGAGTGGTACTACTTCGCGACCGAAGTGGTGGGCTCGGCTTTTTCGCTGAGCAACTGACGAACGTCCAGCAGAAGATCCGCAACTTCCGTGGTGGTCACCAACTGGCGCTGGCCGATTTCGGACAGCGCTTTGTCAATCACTTCGATCGCCTCGGCGAGGACGACCAAATCGTGTGATGCGGTGCGCTGAATGGTCTCGGTCATCGGTGCGGTTTCCTTCCGTGGGTCTTGTGCGAGAGGCTATCTCTGACTTTCCCCATGATGATGGATACGCACGACCGACGTAACATCGTGCTGTGAATTTCGCCGGTGCCGTCGCCGTTGTCACGGGCGCTGGAGGTGGAATCGGTTCGGCACTTGGTGAACGATTTCACGACGCCGGTGCCACGGTGGTGCTCAGTGACCGATCGGAGTCCAGCGTGCAGGCCGTCGCTGACCGATTGAACGGCAGGCGTGCAAACTCCGCGTACGTCGTGGTTGCCGACGTGTCGCTGGAAGAAGAGAACGAGCGTCTGGTGCGTGAGGCACGCCGGCGTGCAGGCACGATCGACGTGTTCTTTGCCAACGCCGGCGTGGGAATGGGAACCGACCTCTCGTCGAGTGAGGTCGATTGGACCACATCGTTCGATGTCAACGTGCATGCCCACCGTTGGGCCGCCAAGTACCTACTGCCCGAATGGTTGGCCGCCGGGCGCGGATACTTCGCCAGCACGGCGAGTGCGGCGGGAGTGCTCGCACAGATCGGTTCCGCGCCCTATTCGGTCACCAAACATGCAGCAGTTGCATTCGCCGAGTGGTTGTCGATCACCTATGGCTCGCGTGGCATCACGGTGAGTTGCCTATGCCCGCAGGGTGTGAATACCGCGATGTTGCGAGGAGGTGACCGAGGCGGAATCGACTCCAACGCGGGAAACGTGGTTCGGGCAGCTGGCGTGGTGCTCGAACCATCCGAGGTAGCCGACATCGTTCACGACGCGATGGTTGCGGAGCGGTTCTTCATCTATCCCCACCCGGAGGTGGCCGATTACGTGAAGGTGAAGGCCAACGAACACGAGCGCTGGTTGGGTGGGATGCGCAAACTGCAGAAGCGTGTCTTCGGGATCTGAGCCCCAATAATTCCGCTAGAGATGCTTGGTTGCTACGGCGAGCTCCCGCCATTGCTGCATCGGTAGTGCCGCAGCATCCGCGTCCAACACCTGGATGCTCACATGCGAAGCGCCGGCATCGAAGTGCGCCTTCACCCGTGCCACGGCATCGTCGATCGTTCCCCACGCCACGATGGCGTCCACCATCCGATCGCTGGGAGGGTTGTTCTTGTCACCGATATCGGCGTCGGCGTAGCCGAGTCGACGCAGATTGTTCGCGTAGTTCGGCAGGCGTATGTACGTGGCCATGTGTTTGCGCGCTACGTCACGTGCCTTGATCGGATCGGTTTCCAGGAGCACCGCTTGTTCAGGCGCGAGAAGTGGTCCGTCACCCAGGACGTCGCGTGCAGCCTTGGTGTGTTCCGGTGGAACGAAGTACGGATGCGCTCCGAGTCCGCGTTCGGCGGACAACGCCAACATTCGCGGCCCCAGTGCGGCCAGCACTCGGCGCGGCGTGGTCGAAGGTGCGGCGGCGGCGAACAGGCCGTTGTCCATCTGGTCGAGATACTCCACCATCGAGGAATATGGTTTTTCGTAGGTGCTCTTGTGCAACTTCGTTGCCATGTGCTCGTGGCTCGCACCGATACCCAGGGTGAAGCGATCACCGAATGCTTCTGCGAGCGTTCGCCATCCTGCCTGCATGGTGATGGCCGATCGCGCATACATGGATGCGATTCCCGTCGCGACGCCGATCCGTTCGGTTCCCGACAACAAGAGCGCACAGGATGCGAATGGCTCACGACCCACAGCCTCGGGCACCCAGATACAGCCGTATCCGAGCTCCTCCAGCTCGTGTGCGGCCTCCTGGGCTCTGCTCATCGGCTGAAGATCCAAGGCGAACGTCCAGACGCCGACGCGACCGAGACCGTGATGATTGTGTGACGTAGAAGCCATAGCACCACCGTAGTTCCATCGGTGCACACAGGACATCGATGAACGTTCTTCGATGGTGCCTGGCGGCGCTCGCGGTTGCCGGATGCACGACCACGGAGATGACCGGGCCGACTCCGACGAGCATCATCACCACCGCCGTGGTCGATGAAGTAATCGACGGCGACACGATTCGTCTCAGAATCGGCAGCGTCACCGAGACGGTGCGTTTGCTTGCAATCGATACACCCGAGACCAAGCACCCGACGAAGAAGGTGGAGTGTTTCGGTCCGCAAGCCAGTGCGTTTCTCGCCGACCTTCTCGCATCGAGCCCCACCGTGCGAATCGAACGTGACACCGAAGCCCGCGACGTCTACGGACGCCTGCTGTTGTACGTGTTCCTCCGGACCAGGCACGGCGAGGTATTCATCAATCGGGAGATGGTGTTGCGTGGTTTTGCTCGCCCGCTGAACATCGAACCCAACTCGCGATATCGCCATCTGATGGTGACAGCGGCGTTCGATGCACGACGTCACGCGCGAGGGCTGTGGAAGTACTGCAAGTAGCGTCACAGCGTGGTCTCCTCCACTCACGGCTCGCTCAACGAGGCGATCGGTTATCCCAGTGATGCAAAGTTGGTCGTACTGAGCTGCGACGACCTGGGGGCGTTTCACGCATCCAATCAGGGTGTCCTCAGCGCACTGCACGAGGGTTCCGCAACGTGCGCATCGCTGATGGTGCCGGCACCGTGGGCTCGCCACGCCGTGCAACACCTCCGCGCCGAAGACGACATCGGTGTACACATCACCCTGGTGTCGGAGCATGCCGCATACCGATGGGGTCCGCTGACCTACGCCCCGTCGTTGCAATCGGGCGACGGTGGATTTCCTTCCACGCTGGACGACTTGTGGGAGCATGCCGACCCCGAGGAGGTGCGTCGCGAGTGTCGCGCCCAGGTGGAGCGCGCGATGCAGTGGGGTGTCGACGTGACGCACCTTGCTCCACATCTCACTGCGATAACACTCCGACCCGAGTTCTTCGGTGTGTATCTCGATGTCGCGGTCGAGTACCGACTTCCCATTCGATTGCCCTCATCCATCTCCGCGAACGACGCTGGCTTCGATTTTCGACGACTCGCCCTGGACGCCGGGGTGTATTTCCCCGACCACTTCGACCACGACTGGTCGCCCGGAAGCCGAACTCGGGTACTCAAAGCGATCGATGCACTCCAGAGCGGAGTCACCGAGATTCACGTGCAGCCCGTGGTGGATTCGCCCGAGATTCGTGCCATCGGTGACGTAAGCCAGGGATGGATCGACGACCTCGCATTCGTCACCGGCAACGAACTCCGCGACGCACTTGGCGCGGCGGGTGCGACGCTGATCGGCTACCGCCGAATCAGGGACGCGATGCGAGCCGCTTCAACACGGCGCTGACTTCACCCGAGCGCAACAGTTCAAAGAGAGATCCCGAACTCCCGGTCGCCTTCAACTTGCCCTGCATGTACATCGACGTCGGGTCACCCAGTGCATCGGCAGCCCCGACGGTGATCACCAGGGCCGCGTCGTTCGAACCCTCGTTGACCTCGTCCTTCTTGCCGAACACCACGCGGTACTGAACGCCGGTCATCGTCCCGAGTGCCGCAGCGGGTTCATGACTGCCGGGCCGTACTGCGAATTCCCGCGAACAGATCGTCCTCGAGTTCGCCGGCCGAACGGGACGTCGGTATCAAGCTTCGCGCCAGCACCCAGTCCTCGTAGGGGTACACCTCGGCCAGTTCGTCGTCACTCAGACCGAACCAGAATGGTTCGGATTCGTCCACCTGAGTTTTGTGCGCACGAAGTGCTCCCGAGCGAGCCCAGAGAAAATCGCCGATTCGTAGCCGGGTGGTAATACGGTCGTCCAGATCCGGCCGCTCGAACCATTTCTCGTCGAATGGCGACGAGCCGCGCAGTCGCAGGAGAGCTTCGTGCACCGCCGTGAGCCGCGCACGTGACCACACCGAGTAGTACATCTTCAGGGGTTGCCACGGCGTGCCCACTTGCGGATACCACTCCTCGTCGCCAGCGCGATCGAACGCCAGAACGCTGATGTCGTGCACCTTCAGGTGGTCGGGATGCGGGTATCCACGCTGGTCGTCACCGTAAGTGATGATCACCTGCGGACGATGCTGACGAATGAGTTTCACCAGCCGTCCGGTCGCTTCATCGATGTCGGCCATGTGGAAGCATGCCCGGTTCGAGTTCGTGGGTGAGTCGGCCATTCCGGAGTCGCGGTATCCGAGCATCTCCACTCGCGAAAAACCGATCACCTCCGCGGACGCCGCCAATTCGTGCGGACGCATGGTTCCGAGCAACTTCTTGGTGGCAGCCTCGTCCAATCCGTGGAAAGGCTGGCCGGGTTCCTTCAAGGCCGGATTGTTGAGATCCCCCTCCTCCCCGCCGGTGCAGCACACCAGAACGGTGTGCACACCCTCTCGCGAGTACTTCGCCAGCGTCGGCGCACCCTTGGATGCCTCGTCGTCGGGGTGCGCATGGACCGTCAACAGGCTCAATTGTTCGTTCATCCGCTGTCGCACCCTAGTGGTCTCCACCTCCTACTCTCGTAGACGATGTGGGTGAAACGTGTTCGCGCGACGTCGGTACGACGCCCATGGCGTTCGATGGTGTTCGCATCCACGGCAATGCTGTCGCTCGTTGCGCTCACGGGGTGTTCTCGTGATGGTCGTACGCTCGCCCCGGCGCTCCCGGAGCAGACGGAATCCATAGCGATTGCGCCAGTCGATACGGCAGCTTCATTGGAACCGAGCGAGAACTTCGCCGTCAGCGGCCCGTGGACGGAGGGCGCCGATATCGACCTCACCTACACGTGCTACGGCCGAAGTGTCTCACCTCCCCTGCAGATCACGGGACAACCTGCCGGAACGGTCTCACTCGCCGTGCTGTTGCACGACGTCGAAACACCCGAACGACTGCTCTGGACGATGGCCAATCTTTCGGGTGGCACCGTCGCCATAGGAGAAGGTGCGACGCCACCCGACGTGGTGGTTGCCACGAACAGTGAGGGCAATGCCGGCTACGCCGCCCCATGTCCTGCGGGCGGCGAACGACGCCAGTACCTGCTGACCGTCTTTGCGCTCGACAATCCGGTGGAGACGGGTGCGCTGATCAGTGCCGATGGCACCATCGACGCAGAGGCGCTACTCACCAAAATAGAGATGGGTACGTTCGACCTTGCAGAGAGCACGTTCTACGTGCAGGCCCCCTGAGCGGATACCACGCACGTTCCCGCATCTGCGCGCCGAAACCTGAGATACTTGGCGTATCGATCGCGCACTTGCCCAGCTTCCCATCGCCCTGTGCGAAATGGATGCCGATGGCCGTCTGACCTCTGCAAACGACGCCTTTCGTGCACTCGCGTTGGGTGGTGCTCCGCTCACGCACGGTGTTGCCCCATGGTCGCACGCAGTGCCCGCGATTCGCGCCGAGATGGAGGCGCGTTGGCTCGCGGCTCGATCTCAGAATGCCACGTTCACCGCGACGTTCACGGTGAATTCGCTGGACGGAAGCGAAGCGGTCATCGCTCTCTCCGTCGCACCGGTTCGCGAAACGTCGGGAGGAGCACGACGATACGTGGGAACGGCCCAGGACATCACCACCGTGGCGAGCCGCGATCGCCTGAACGAGCAGCTCGTCGGCGCACTCGATGCAGCGCGGGATGCCATCGTCGTCTACGACGCCAACATGCGGCTGGTGTTCGCCAATCGCGGGGCCACCGAGGTGCTGGGGATCGCCGATACACCGAACCACGACAACGAAGCGGCAACCACGTTCTTCGATGCGGTGCGCAACCAGGTACCCCGCGACTTGTTGACCGGCACCACCCACAACTCCTGGACCGGTGAACTCGGACATCGGAGCCCCGACGGTTTCATGCGTACGTTGCTCCTCACCCTGCACGTGGTTCGAGGTGTCGATTCCACGGTTGATCACTACTCGGTGATCGCAAGGGACGTCACCGAACACAAGCAACTGCAATCCGAATTGCAGCGACAGGCCACCCACGATGAACTGACGGGACTCCCCAATCGAAAGCTCTTCTTGCGACGAGTTGCCGAGGCACTCGATCGAAGTCGCACCTTGCGAAGGGGCGTCACGGTGATGTTCCTCGACTTCGATGGCCTGAAGCACGTGAACGACACCATCGGCCATCGCTTCGGCGATCAACTCATCGTGAGCGTCGGAAAACGGCTGGTGAATGCGACTCGTCCGTCCGACGTCGTCGCACGTCTGAGCGGCGACGAATTCGCCGTTCTGGCCGAGGGTGTCGGTGACGAATCGCTGGCGCTGGAGATCGCCGAACGTTTGCGCGCCAGCGTTACGGGTCAGCACGTGATCCATGGTGTCGAAGTAACGTCCGGTGCGAGCGTTGGTGTCGCCATCGCGTCGGCCGCACTACTCGACGAGCAATCGCCGAGTGACGCGGCCCTCACACTTCTGGTGAACTCCGATACCGCCATGTACCGGGCAAAACAACGCGGTAAGGGGCGGTGCGAAATCTACAGCGAAGCCATGCGTACCGAGGCTCGCGATCGCCTCGCATTGGCGTCACAACTCGAGCGCGCCCTGGCAGGGAACGAACTGACGGTGGCGTACCAGCCGATCGTCTCCCTGCACACTGGTCGTGTCGTGGCAATCGAGGCGTTGTTGCGCTGGAATCAACCGCAGCGCGGACTGCTGACGCCGCCGGAGTTTCTCGAGGTGGCGGAAGAAACCGGGGCCATCGGCCCCATCGGCGACTGGGTGATTGCGCAGTCGGCTGGAACCTTCCGCGATCTGCTGGCCGACGGCACCCTCGAACGAACCACGACCGTGCACATCAACGTTTCGCCTCGCCAGTTGAGCGACGCGGGTTTCGTCGAACGCACGACTAACACGCTGGATGCCGCCGATCTCGGCCTGCGTCACCTGGTATTGGAGTTCACGGAGTCGACGGCACTCGCTGGCAATGCCGCAATCACCCGCAGCCTCAATACGCTGGCGCGCCTCGACGCCAGACTCTCGATCGACGACTTCGGTACCGGCTACTCGTCCCTCGCGCACTTGCGCGACTTTCGTGCCACTCAACTCAAGTTGGACGGTACGTTCATTCGCAACATCGGCCGCGAGAGCACCGACGACCCCGTGGTGCGGTCCATCGTCCAACTCGCACACTCCCTCGACATGTCGGTGGTTGCCGAATGGGTACAGTCGGCCGAACAACTGCAGCGACTCCGACTGCTCGGTTGTGATCACGCACAAGGAAATTACGTGTGCGAGCCCACCACGCCAGCGGGTATCCGTGAGTTCGTCGATGCCATCGCAAGCGACGGCAGCCAACGGGCTCGTCACTCGGGTGGTACCGGCGCCGGACCGTTGCCCGAGTAGAACGCCAGCACGGGTCCCGCCGAGTCCGCCAGGCGCAACACCGAGTTTCCGCGAACCGTGTCGCCGTAGGTATCCAGCGAAAACCTGCGCAACTGGCCGGCGGCCGCGGGTCGCATGGTGCGTGCAAACTCGAGCAGGTCGAGTCGTTCGTCGACGAGGAGGGCGGAGGTGGCTCCACGCATGACGGTGCCGGCACGGAATGGATCGCTCAAGGTCCGGTTGACCGCGGTTTGCATGAGCAACGCCATGAACAAGCGTTGACGTTTACCGCGACCGATGTCGGAAGTTCCGTCCACCTTCCATTGACCATCTCTCTTTTCCTCGAAGTACCTGCTGCGTGCGTATGCGAGTGACTCCACTCCGTCGAGGTTCTTGCAGCCGGGCTTGATGTACAAACCGGTGTTCCGGTCGCGCGTGGGGTATTCCACGCATACCGTTACTCCACCGACGGCATCCACCAGTTCTTTGAAGCCCTGGAAGTCGATCTCCAGATAATGGTGGATGGGAATACCGAGGGCGCGATTCAAGGTACGCACCACCACCGCAGCACCCTCGCGATACGCAACGTTGACACGCTCGGTGTTGTCCGAGTTGCCGATGGTCACCCAGAGATCACGCGGAATCGACAACAGCGAGATGACGCCCGTGGATTTCTCCACGTTCACCACGATCAACGTGTCGCTTCGCCGACCCTGCACATCGGCCTCGCCGCCGACGTTGGCGAAATCAGGGTCGTTGGGGTCCGCACCGGCGCGAGAGTCGGAACCCACCACCAGATAGTTGACGAAACGATCATCCGCCGGACTGAGCACCGAGGTGAGGGAGAGTTCACGACGCACATCGACCAGTCCTCGATCGAGCTCCCTACCCACTCCCACGAAGCCCGCGATGGCGAGCGCCGTGACGATGACGATAGCCACCAGCCAGTTCTGTCGACGCTCACGAATACGTCGCGGTGGTCGAGCGTCGTCCGGGTTCATTCCTCCACGAAGGTACTGGGATTATCCGGCGCGCAGGTGTATGACGTCACCCACATCGATCACGTGCGTCACATCGTTGTCGTCACGCACGAGAAGGCGCGACGACGTGTCGACGTCAACGGCGGAACCCATGAGTACGTCACCGTTCGTTTTTTCCACGCGCACGCGCAGTCCGATAGTGGAGAGGGCCGCGCGATGCATCGAATGGAGCTGGTCGTCGGAAAGCGACAAACAGTGGTCGACTTCGCGCAGCATTGCCGCCAACAAATGCAGCGGTGTGATGCTCGATGCGTTTGTTACAACCGAGTCGTCGGATCGAAGCTTTGCCGCACCGTCTGGGGCCCAACCGACGTTTATTCCGATTCCCACCACCACGAAACCCTCGCTGGGCGAAGCCACCGACAACAGACCACCCAATTTTGCGTCACCAATCACCATGTCGTTGGGCCATTTCAGTCGCGGCGTCCGCCCCGAGATTGATGCGCAGGCCGCCCGTGCGGCCAGCGACACCGCACGTGGATACCGAGGCGCATCCTGAATCGTGCAGCGAAACAGCAAGGAACATAGGAGGTTCTCGCCGCGGGTTGCTACCCACGGTCGATCGAGTCGACCCTTCCCCGCGGTTTGGTAGTCGGCAACGATCACACTGCGGTCCGCGGCTCCGGATCGCGCCGCGGCGAACAAATCGTCGTTGGTGGATCCCGTCTCGCTCACCTGTGTGACCGTCCACCCGATCGGCCAATTCGCCTGGGAACTAGGATTTGACGAAGTCATTGCCCAAAGAAGATAGGTCTTCGTGCCCAAGAAAATCCTGATAGCCAATCGTGGTGAAATCGCGGTGCGCGTCATCCGTACCGCGCGCGAAATGGGTATCGCCACGGTTGCCGTGTACTCCGAGCTCGACCGTAACGCCCTCCACGTGCGCCTTGCCGACGAGGCATACGCCCTCGGCGGGGAGACCGCCGCCCAGAGTTACCTCAATACCGACGCGATTCTGGACGTCATTCGCAAGAGCGGTGCCGATGCGGTGCACCCCGGGTACGGATTCTTCTCCGAGAACGCCGACTTCGCACAAGCGATCACCGACATGGGAGTGGCGTTCATCGGGCCTCCACCGGCGGCGATCGTGGAGATGGGCGACAAGGTGTCGTCACGCAAGGCTGCGCTGCGCGGCGGCGCACCAATCGTGCCCGGTACCACCGATTTCGTCCACACGGCGGACGAAATCGTCGCCTTCGGAGCCGAACACGGCTGGCCGGTGGCAATCAAGGCCGCGTTCGGTGGCGGTGGTCGCGGCATGAAGGTGGTGAAGGATGCCGCCTCGGTACAGGAAGCGATGGACTCCGCCAAGCGCGAGTCGAAGGCATTCTTCGGTCGCGACGAGATCTACGTCGAGCGTTACCTCACCTGGCCACGTCACGTCGAAGTGCAATTGGTCGGCGACAAGCACGGCAACGTCGTATGGGTCTCGACCCGCGACTGTTCGGCACAACGTCGACACCAGAAACTGATCGAGGAAGCACCGGCACCCGCGCTTCCCGCTGGTGTGGAGGATGCAATGGGCGAAGCAGCCGTGAAGGCTGCGCGAGCGGTTGGCTACTACAACGCCGGAACGGTGGAGTTCATCTACCAAGACGGCGAGTTCTTCTTCCTCGAGATGAACACCCGCCTCCAGGTCGAGCACCCGGTCACCGAGGTAATCACCGGTATCGATCTCGTGGAATGGCAGATTCGCGTTGCCGACGGTGAAAAACTGCCGATGACACAGTCCGATGTCAACGACCTTCGACGCGGGCACGCCATCGAAATCCGTATCAACGCCGAAAATCCAGCCGGAGGAAAATTCCTTCCGTCACCCGGAACCATCAGTTCGCTGAAGACTCCCGACGGTTTCGGTGTCCGATTCGACGGCGGATACGAATCCGGCGACACCATCAGCCAGTACTACGACAACTTGGTCGGAAAACTCATCGTATGGGGTAAGGATCGAGCCTCTGCCATCGCCCGCACTATTCGTGCGCTCGAAGAAATGAAGGTTGAGGGCGTCCACACCACGATTCCCGCCGACCTCGCCATCCTGCGCCACCCCGACTTTGCCGCCATGCAGCACAGCACCAAGTGGGTGGAGGAACGACTCGACCTTTCCAACGTTTCGTCGGAGCTTTCGACCGGCGAACCGCCTGCGGCTGGCCTCGTCGAACGAACCACCACGGTGGAAGTGAACGGGAAGCGTTTCGAGGTTCGCGCGTGGGTGCCGGAGTCGGGTTCCGTGTCCACGTCCCCGCGACGCGCGCCGCGTGCCTCGGGAGCTGCTACCGGCGGTGCTGCAACGGGAGACGTGGTGGCTCCCATGCAAGGCACCATCGTGAAGGTGCTCGTTGAGGTTGGTCAGGAGGTCAACGCGGGTGATGCAGTGGTGGTTCTCGAGGCGATGAAGATGGAGAATCAGCTCCAGTCCGACAAGGCCGGAACGGTGAGCGCCGTGAAGGTGAAGGCTGGCGACAAAGTGGGTTCCGGCGACGTGCTCGTCGTTGTTTCATGAGCACCGAAGTACCGTCGCAGACAGGCGCCTCGGAAGCCGTCGGCAACGGTGCATCGTCCGAACCGGACTCAACCAACCTTGCGACGTTTCGCGAACGACGACTCGCCGAGATCGATGCGTTGCGAACCAACGGTGTGAATCCCTATCCGTACCGGTTCGATCGCACCCACACGCTCGGCGAGATTCGGGCCACCCACGGCGCTCTCGAAGCCGGCACCGAAACCACCGACGCGGTTTCCATCACCGGTCGGGTCATGCTCAAGCGCAATCAGGGCAAGTTGATGTTCCTCACTGTTCGCGATCGCTCCGATGACATTCAACTCTTCGTCAGCAAGTCGGTGGTAGGAGATGCCGCCTTCGACTCGATTTCCTCGCTCGATCTCGGCGACTGGGTTGGCGCACACGGAGTCGTCATGACCACTCGCAAGGGCGAGCTCTCGGTCAAGACGAGCAACGTTCAACTCCTCGCGAAAGCCTTGCGGCCGATGCCCGACAAGTGGCACGGGCTTTCCGACGTCGACACACGGTTCCGTCAGCGCTACGCCGATCTCATCGTCAATTCCGATGCCCGGCGCACCTTCGAGATACGTCACGCCATCATCTCCAGCATCCGAAAGACTCTGGGTTCACGCGGTTACGTGGAGGTGGAAACACCGGTGCTTCACGTGGAGGCCGGTGGTGCCCACGCCAGACCGTTCATCACCCACCACAACGCACTCGACATGCAGTTGTACCTGCGCATTGCGCTGGAATTGCACCTGAAACGGCTGATCGTTGGAGGAATGGAACGCGTCTACGAGATAGGTCGTGTCTTCCGCAACGAGGGCATCTCTACACGCCACAATCCCGAGTTCACGATGCTCGAGTCGTACCAGGCGTTCGCCGACTACTCCGACATCATGGAGCTCACCCAGGACATCATCGTGAATGCTGCACACGATGCGCTGGGTACCACCTCCTTGGAAATTGGCGGTGCCATGTGCGATCTCGGTGCGCCGTGGCCACGACTGCGAATGGTCGACCTCGCGAGTGCGAAAGTTGGACGCGAGCTCCATCCTTCACAGCCCGTTACCGACATGCGAAAGGTCGCCGACGACCATGGCGTGAAGTGGGAGCAGCGCTGGGGTTCGGGGCGCATCATCGAAGAAATCTTCGCCGAGAAGGCCGAAGGCGAACTCACGATGCCCACCTTCGTCACCGGACATCCCGTCGAGATTTCACCTCTCGCACGAGTCGACCGCGAAGATCCGCATCTCACCGAACGCTTCGAGCTCTTCGTTCAAGCACGCGAACTGGCCAACGGCTTCAGCGAGTTGAACGACCCCGTGGAACAACGTCAACGGTTCGAGGCCGAGCAGCGCGCGAAGGAAGCCGGGGACATCACCGCCGGAACCGTGGACGAGGATTATCTTCGAGCACTCGAGTTCGGCATGCCACCTACCGGTGGTTTGGGTATCGGTATCGATCGTCTCACCATGTTGTTGGCGGGTGTCTCCACCATCCGCGAGGTCATCCTGTTCCCCACGCTTCGCCCCGAGGTAGCCGAATGACCACCAGCTCCACCGCTGGTTCGGGCCGCGCAGAGCATTCGACGAGTGCCTGGGGTGTCGGAACCGCCACGATGTCGTCGAGCAACGTCGTGCTCGATGCTCATTTCCGACGACTCGGATGGGGCGAATCGTGTCCGGCTGCCGAGCGTGACTCTGCTCCCCCGCCAAGTGGCGATACTCGTCGTGGAGTGGAGATCGTGCCGATCATGGTGGAGATCGACACCACGTCGGCTCCTCGCGATGCAGCCGACGTGTACCTACGACTGCACATGCTCTCGCACCGACTGGCCAAACCTCGAACCTTGAACCTTGACGGCGCGTTCGGACTGCTTGCCAACGTGGCCTGGACCAGCCTCGGCCCGGTATCGCTCGACGTACTTGACGAGGTACGCGACGCGCTGCGTCGCAAGGGTGAACACCTCACCGTGAACGGTGTCGACAAGTTCCCGCGCATGACGGACTACGTCGTTCCCTCCGGCGTACGAATCGCCGATGCCAGTCGAGTGCGCCTCGGTGCACATCTCGCGGAAGGCACCACCGTGATGCACGAAGGCTTCTGCAACTTCAACGCCGGCACGCTCGGTGCGTCGATGGTCGAGGGTCGAATATCCGCCGGCGTCATCGTCGGCAATGGCAGCGACGTTGGCGGTGGCGCATCGATCATGGGAACTCTCTCGGGCGGTGGCAAGGAAATGATCACCGTTGGTGAGCGCTGTCTACTCGGCGCCAACAGCGGATTGGGCATCAGCCTCGGTGACGACTCGGTGCTCGAAGCCGGCCTATACGTCACCGCAGGCACATTGGTTCGCCTGCCCGACGGCAACATCGTGAAAGCCCGCGAAATGTCGGGGGTGTCGAACGTGTTGTTCCGTCGCAACAGCACGAACGGCGCCGTGGAAGCAGTGGCACGAACCGGAAGTTGGGGTGGTCTCAACGCCGCCCTGCACAAGAACTGATGCCACGCGTTCAAGGGCTTGTACCGATGCCACGAGTTCAAGGGTTCGTGTCGGGATGAACTTCGACAACTTCTCGAGTCTCGTGCGAGCCCGGCGCACCAACTTGATGATCGACCGAGAACGAGATGTCGACCCCACGGTCGTTCAGCAACTTTGCGAGTTGGCGACGTGGGCGCCCAACCACAAGCTCACATGGCCATGGCTGTTCGCCGAGGTACGCGGAGACGCGCGTCTGCGACTCGGCAGTGTCTGCGCCAACGTGATGAGTGCACAGGGAGAACCCGAGGCACGAGTCGCAAAGACACGGGGCAAGTTCGCCAGGTCTCCCGTGGTACTGGTGGTTGGATCGGAGGTCGGAGACAGCCAACTGCGCACCGAAGAGAACCGCGACGCCGTCTCGGCGGCGGTGCAGACGCTCCTCCTGGGTGCCACCGCACTCGGGATTGCGAGTTTCTGGTCGTCATGTCCGAAGGGTGCCAACGATGCAGTGGCGTCCTTCTGCGACTTTCCCACCGACACCACGGTGGTGGCGATGGTCTACCTCGGCTGGCCAACCGATATCCCGAAGGGTTTCGAGCGACCCATGCCGCGCATCGCCCGACTTTCTTGACTCGCACCAACCGCGCGCTTTGCAATACGTGAAGTCACTCGGGGAGCAATTCAGCCGGGGCGATGCACCCCGAATACGTCGCGCAATGCGTCGCTGACTTCACCGAGGGTTGCGTGCGCCTTCAGCGCAGCCTTCATCGGATACAGCAAATTTGCACTACCCCGCGCGGCGGCCCGAACGTCGTCCAGTAAGGCATCAACTTTGGATGAATCGCGTGCCGACTTGAACTTCTTCAGTCGCTCCACTTGATTGCGTTCGCGTTCGGAATCCACCTTCAGTACGGGAACGTCGGTGGCTTCTTCACTGGTGAACTTGTTGACACCAACGATGACGCGACTCGCGTCATCGATGCTCTTGGTGTAGGCGTATGCGGCCTCGTCGATTTCCTCCATCTGAAAGCCGGATTCGATGGCGTTCACGGCACCGCCCATCTCGTCGATTCGTCGGATATATTCCCACGCCAATCGCTCCACTTCATTGGTGAGCGACTCGACGTAGTACGAACCTGCGAGCGGATCGGGAGTGTCGGTGATGCCACTCTCGTAGCCGATGATTTGTTGCGTACGCAGGGCGATTCGTGCGGCTTCCTCGGTGGGTAGGCCGAGCGCTTCGTCGTAGCCGTTGGTGTGGAGACTCTGGGTTCCACCCATCACTGCAGCCATGCTCTGTACCGCTACTCTGACGACGTTGTTGAGTGGCTGCTGCGCAGTCAGAGTCGCACCACCGGTCTGTGTATGGAATCGCATCAGATGACTGGCGGGATTCCTTGCTTTGAAGCGCTCGGTCATGATTCGGTACCACATGCGCCGACTCGCGCGAAACTTGGCGACCTCCTCGAAGAAATTGTTGTGTCCGTTCCAGAAGAAACTCAATCGTGGCGCGAATGCGTCGACGTCCAACCCCGCATCGACCGCCGCTTGCACGTAGGCGATGGCATTGGCGAGCGTGAACGCCAGCTCCTGCACGGCGGTACTACC
>JALRBT010000099.1 GCA_023262255.1 Ilumatobacteraceae bacterium | reverse complement strand
TGATCCTTCACACCGGGTAGGTTCACCACCACGGTGTCGCCTTGGCGAATGATCTCGGGTTCCGCCACACCGATGGAGTCCACGCGCGAACGAATGATTTCCACCGCGACATCGAGTGCAACCGCGTCGTAGTCGCCCTCCGGCTGCAACGTGACCGACGCGCCGCCCTGCAGGTCGAGACCGAGTGACGGCTGGTTGCCGGTGCCAACGGTGACGCCGAGTGCAACGGCCGCCACGAGCACGATGCCGATGAGTGAGGCGAGCAAGCGACGCTTCATTGTGCGGACACCAGGAAACTCAACATCGTCATCATCCCCACGAGCTCGACTACCGCGGCAATCGCCTGAAAGTTACTTCTTGTCCTGCTCGCTCGAGGAATCGGCGGACGACGTGTCGGCCTTCCTCGACTTCTTTGCCGGCTTGGGCTGTGCGATGGGGGATCCATCCATGTTCACCCGACTACCCACCGAACCCTTCATCACCTGCACCTGCACACCTTCGGCGATCTCCACCCAGAGGTAGCGGTCCTCGATACCGGTCACCACGCCGATGATGCCGTTGGTCAACAGCACTGAATCGTTCACGGCAATTGCCGACTGAAGAGCCGCTGCCTCCTTCTGGCGTTTGCGTTGCGGGCGCAGGAGCAGGAAGTACATCACAACGAAGATGAGGATGAGCGGCAACAATCCCAGGATTCCCCCACCGGTGGAGCTGGTGGTTTCTTCGGCGGCGAGGATGGTACGGAAAACGAGGCTGGACATGGAGACTTACGCTACCGTCGCCCACACATCGCGTACCCGAGAGCGCAGCGCCTGGAACGTTCCACCGATGATCGAACTTCGCGCCTGCTCCATGAGCGACAGTGTCCATGCCACGTTGTGATAGGACACCAAACGCGATGCGGTCGGCTCACCGACCTGGAAGAGATGGCGAACGTAGCCACGCGAGTGGCGTTGGCACACCATGCACCGGCAGTCGACGTCGATCGGGTCGTTGCTCTCGACGAACTCGGCGCGCTTCAAGTTCACCCTTCCCTGCGACGTGAGCGCCGTTCCGTGCCTGCCAAGACGGGTTTGCAGCACGCAGTCGAACTGATCGACACCAAGTGCGATTGCTTCGATCATCGAGGCGGGGTCACCCACTCCCATGAGGTATCGCGGCTGGTCGGTCGGAAGTTCGGCAATCGCGGCTGCCAGCGCAGGCAACATTTGCTCCCGCGTCTCACCGACGGAGAGTCCACCGATGCCGTAGCCGTCGAAGTTCAACGAGGCGATTTGTCGCGCACTCTCCCGCCGCATTCGTTCGCTTATCCCGCCCTGCACGATGCCGAAGAGCGATTGATCCGAACGGGTGTGTGCGTTTCGCGCGCGCTTCGCCCACGATGTCGTGCGTCGCATTGCTTCTCCCACGACGTCGTCGCTCGAGGGCAACGGTGGGCATACGTCGAGTGCCATCTGAATGTCCGCGCCGAGCAGTTGCTGCGTTGCAACGGCCGACTCGGGCGTGAAGCGGTGCTTGGATCCGTCGTAGGTGGAGGTAAAGGTGACACCGTCGTCGTCCACTTCCGGCTCGAGTGAGAACACCTGGAATCCACCGGAGTCCGTGAGCGTGAGGCCCTTCCACCCGGTGAATGCACCGAGACCACCGAAGTGAGCGACGGTCTGCGCACCCGGTCGCAACATCAGGTGGTACGTATTGCCCAGCACGATCTGGGCACCGAGTTGTTCGTAGTCCTGCGCGCTCAAGTACTTGATTGCTCCTCGGGTACCCACCGGCATGAACGTTGGTGTCGCGTAGGTACCGCGAGCCAATGTGACGATGCCAGCCCGGGCAGCCCCGTCGACCGCACTGATCTCCATGTGCGCGCGAAACATCGCCGTCAGGCTAGGAGCGGCACGCCGACGAGCACGTCAATTGCGCGAGCGGTCGAGCAACATCGCATCGCCGAACGACAAGAAACGGTACTGCTGCCTCACGGCGTGCTCGTACAAGTTTCGCCAGCGATCGCCCACGAATGCACTGATCATGAGCAACAACGTGGTCCGCGGCATGTGGAAGTTGGTGAGCATCATGTCGACGTGAGTGAAGTGGAAGCCCGGCGTGATGAAGAGGTCTGTGCGACCCGAGGATCTTCCGGTGACGCCGACCGATTCGAGCGCCCGTGTTGCCGTGGTACCGACGGCCACCACACGACGTGCGGACTCCACGGTGGCCAGCGCCTCGGCAGGTACGTGGTACGACTCGGTATGGATCACGTGGTCACGCGGATCCTCGGTGGTCACCGGCGCGAACGTGTCGAGCCCGACCACGAGCTCCACCGACACCGTGGGGATTCCCATCGCCCGAATTTCGGCCAGGAGTTCGGGCGTGAAATGCAACCCTGCAGTCGGCGCGGCGGCGGATTTCGCCTCGCGTGCGTACACCGTTTGGTACCTGCTCGAATCTCCGAGACGTTGAGTGATGTAGGGCGGTAACGGCATCTCGCCGAGCCGGTCAATCAGTGTGTCCGGATCGGGGTGCACGAATTCCACGCGAAACGTATCGCCCTTGACACCACGGCCCTGTACCACGAGGACTTCCGCTCCGTCTGGGCCGTGCAGCACTTCCCCGGGCTTCATCTTGCGACCGGGCCGCAGCAGTGCTTCCCAGGTTCCATGCGAATCGTCCAGCGGCTCGAGCAACAGCACTTCGACGGCTCCCCCGCTCGACCGTGAAAGATGCAACCGTGCCGGCACCACCCTGGTGTCGTTCACGACGAGCACGTCACCGTCCCGCAGATACTTCGGTAAGTCGCGCACGATCACATCGTCCGGCAACTCGGAACCCTGGTCCACCAACAACCGAGCCGAATCGCGCGGCTCGACGGGGACCTGTGCAATCAGTTCAACCGGAAGCTGGTAGTCGATGTCGGAAAGTTGCACCTGCCACCGACTCCCGTGCGCTGGAGTTAGAACAATTCCGGCGAACGCTCGGGCGGCGTGAGCCCGAGGTGGATGAACGCCGCCGCAGTCGCCACGCGCCCGCGTGGCGTGCGTGCCAGGAATCCTTCACGGATGAGGAACGGCTCATAGACGTCTTCGATGGTTTCGGTCTGCTCACTCACTGCAATTGCCAACGTGGAAAGCCCCACTGGTCCCCCACCGAACCGCTCACAGATCACCTGCAGGACGGCGCGGTCGACCTTGTCCAAACCGAGGCGGTCGACGCCGAACGTGCGGAGCGCTTCGTCGGCGACATCGGCAGTCACCGCACCGCTCGCGCGCACTTGCGCAAAATCGCGCACGCGACGCAACAGCCGGTTGGCGATACGCGGAGTGCCGCGCGACCGCGAGGCAATCTCGCTGGCGGCATCAGCTTCGATGGTGATGCCCAGAATGGTGGCGGCGCGCTGCACGATCTGGCGCAACTCGTCGGGTGCGTAGTACTCCAACCGCGACACCAAACCGAATCGGTCACGCAAGGGGCCGGTGATCATTCCCGTGCGTGTGGTGGCCCCGATCAGCGTGAACTTCGGCAGCGTGAGGCGAATCGACGATGCGGCAGGGCCCTTGCCAACCACGATGTCGATTTGAAAGTCTTCCATGGCCG
>JALRBT010000098.1 GCA_023262255.1 Ilumatobacteraceae bacterium | reverse complement strand
GCCCACGTCCAGCAGCGCTCCTCCACCCATCGACGGATCGAGTCGATAGTTGTTGCTCATCTCCGACGCAAAACCGAACTGCGATTCGATTCCCACGACATCGCCCACCTCCCCGGCTGCAACCGCCTCCACGATCCTTCGAAACCGCGGATGCCATCGACTCCAGACGGCCTCCACGAGTACCCGTTCGTTGCGCTCGGCGCACGCCATCATCTCGCGTACTTCTCGTGCGCCCAAGCCGAGGGGCTTTTCGCACAACACGTGCTTTCCTGCTTCGAGCGACCTCGTCACCCATTCCAGGTGCTGACCATTCGTCAGGCTGATGTACACCGCGTCGATGCGTGGGTCGTCAAGCAATCGCTGATAACCGTCGAACACCTCGACTGGCTCGAGTGTGGCCGAGCGTTGCGGATCGCGGCTCGCAACGCCGAAAAGTTGCGCGTTGACCGCGGCATGCACGGCCGGCGCCATCGCTCGACTGGCCACGTACCCGGCTCCGAGAAACCCCCACCTGACCGGCACGGTTAGCGCGCGGTGACGTCGTAAACGGAGAGAAGTTGGGGCACGACGGGGATTGCATTGTTGAGGGCCGATTGCTCGGCGGCCTGCATGATCGCCACCACGTTTCGTGATTGCACTGCGTTCACCGCCATGGGCGCACCGGAGGCGAGATGCGCAACGATCGACCGGTGGAACTCGTATTCGGCGACGGGCTCGAGCTCGATTCGCTCCGCCGCCGCGTTCTCTCGATGCAGCGTGAGGATTGCCGGAAGGTCGGCCACCGCCGGCTCAGCCAGCGGATTCCAATCGCCCACGATCGCCCCCGCCGTGCCAAGCACGTAGAACTTGGGCTTGCGGGCGGCGGCTAAGTCGGAATGGATGAACGTTGCCTGCTTGCCCGTGGCGAAGGTGATCGTCACCTGCGCGTGATCGGCGTTCGTCGCGTGCGTCCAGACGCGCTTGTGGTTCTGGCCGCTCACGTGTGCGACGTCGTCGGTGATCACGTTCAGAATCTGGTCGATGAAGTGACTGCCCCAATCGAAGATCGCGCCACCCGATACGGCGGCGTCGGAGTGCCAGTAGTCGCAGGGTCGCGAATAGCCACCGACGAAGGTGTCGAATTGGTACACGTCGCCGATGGCACCGGAGGCAATCGCCGACCGCAACGTCACGAAGTCGGGATCGAATCGACGGTTCTGATACACCACCAACAACAGGTTCATCTCGCGGGCCAGCGACATCAACTCGTCGCATTCCGCGGTGGTGAGTGCCATCGGTTTCTCGAGCACCACATGGATGCCTCGCATGAGCGACTCCTTGGCCCAGCGGTAGTGGCTGTTCGGCGGGGTCGAGATGACCACGAGGTCGAGCAAACCCGAATCGAGCATCGCCGTTGCGTCGGCGAAACCCGTGAAGTCGGTTGCAAGTTCCCGCGCAGCCGCAATGCGCTCGGGCTTGGAATCGCAAACGGCCGCAAGGCGCAGGCCGTCGGTGTTCTGCACCGCCAGGTTGTGCTCGTACCCGATCGCGCCGTATGCAAGGAGGCCGACGCGAACATCGGCTTGGACTGGCATCGCTCTCATCGTATTACAAACGTGGCGATTCTTCGCTACCGACTACGGCTCCAGGCACACGGTGCCCATTCCCTGTCGATCGCGTGCTTGCGTGGTATCACTGTCACATCGCGCATCGAACGGCACGAGTTCGCGCACGCGTGCTTGATACGGTCCGTCACACGGCACCTCGAATGCCGAACCGATGTCGTCGAAGTTCACGCATGAACCCGCGCTGATGAGGCCATCGATGCTTCGCGGCGGCATCGGATCCCCCGTGATGTGCAACACGAGCAGGATCGCCGCGCCTATGCCGATGATGGTCAACACGAATCGCCACGGAAACCGTGCCGGCGGATACACGCGATCGATGTTCGGGTCGATTCGCGTCGGCGTCGATGGTGCGAATTGCGAATCGTACGCCGCGCGCCGGGCGGGCGATGACAGCACGTTCCACGCTTCTGCAATCTGCGTGACGCTCGCCGTGCTGGACGCAGCCGACCCACGCGTGTCGGGGTGAGCCTCGCGCATCCGCGCGCGGTATGCCCGACGAATGTCGTCCAGCGATGCGTTTCGCGCCACACCGAGGATTGCGTAATGGTCGGCCATGGCGCCACCATGCTGGCAGCAGAATTGCTCTACGCGACAGCCGTGCCGATTGGGCACTGTGCCGACTGACAGCCGCAATGCTCAGTAGCCGAGGCGCACGTCCACCACGCCCACCAGCGGCTGCCCGGCGGCGAATAGACGACAGTTGGTGGCCACGCGCTCCGACAGCAGCGGCACGGCCATTGGACGCGTGTTGCCGATGTGCGGCGTGACGAGACAGTTGTCGAACGTCCACAGCGGATGCCCTGCCGGCAGGGGTTCGGGGTCGGTCACGTCCAGTGCTGCTCCGCCGATTCGTTGGTCGCGCAACGCAGCCACCAGGTCGTCGGTAACGACCAATCTGCCGCGACCCACGTTCACGAGCCACGCATCGTGCTTCATCAGCTGAAGCTCGCGTGCACCGATCATCCCCATGGTTTCCGGCGTGAGTGCGCAGGCCAGCACCACGGCGTCGGCTGCCGGCAACACCTCGTGCAGGTGCGCCTGTGTGACCACTCGCTGGACACCCGCCAGCGGCGTGTCATGGCGACGAACCACGGTGATGTGCGTGTTGAATCCTTGCAACATTCGCACCAACGAGGCGGTGATGCCGCCTCCGCCCACGATCACGATGTTGCCGCCGAGCAGGTATCGACCGTGGTCCACCGTCCACTCACGCACTCGCGAATAGCCGATGACGTGTCGCAAACCTCCGAGCAGGAATGCCATGCACAGCTCGGCCACCGGCTCTGCGTACACACCTTTGCCGCTGGTCCACACTCGTTCGTCGTCGAGGTGCACCACGAAGTTCTCTATCCCTGCAAACGGCAACTGCACCCATGCAAGGTGTCGGTGCTCACGCAGCACCTCACCAAGTGCATCCGCGCCTCGCGGATCACCCCACACCACACCCTGCGCTTGCGCGTAGTCGACCACCTCGCATCCCCCCGCTCGCACCGCGTCGCGCAGCCATTCCGGGGCCGACGACGGCCCCACCGCGATACGCGTCACGGATGCCTCGTGTGCGACTCGACGCTCACTTGTTCTTGGAACGCTTCATGGCTTTTACCGCTTCCGATCGCTGTCCGCGCACCGCTCCGATCACCAGCAGGGCGATGCTGAAGAACAGCACCATCGATGCCAGCACGTTGATTTGCGGCGGAATCCGCACGCGGGCTGCTCCGTAAATTTGCAGCGGGAACGTAACGGTGGAGCCCGCATTGAAGAATGTGATGATGAAGTCGTCGATCGACAACGCAAACGCCAACAGGGCCGCAGCCAGCACACCGGGAAGGATCAGCGGGAACGTAACGTAACGGAACGTTCGCCACGGCTTTGCCCCGAGGTCGGCGGCCGCTTGTTCGAGCGTCCAGTCGAAGCCCCGGATACGCGCCCGCACGGTGAGTGCCACGAACGACACCTGGAACATCACGTGTGCGATCACCACGGTGATGAACCCGAAGTCCACGAAGGTTTGGCTGAGAAACAGCGTTGCCAGGGAGGATCCGAGCACGATCTCGGGCGTGGTGAGCGGCAGCACCAACAGCAGGTTGATGACGGAACTCCCCTTGAACGATCGTCGTGACAGCGCCAACGCAATCAACGATCCGAAGATGGTGGAGATCACGGTGGCCAACGCGCTGATTCGCAGGCTCACCC
>JALRBT010000097.1 GCA_023262255.1 Ilumatobacteraceae bacterium | reverse complement strand
AGGCTCTGGGCGCCCGTGATCCGCTCACCGGATGACTGCCCTGCGCTGGTGCTCATTGCGTCCTCTTCCCACTTCCGTCTCGGAAGTCCACTTCTGTCGCGGGGACCATGGTGGCGCATGGGCCCCCCTAACACGAAACCCCCCGGCCCGGAGGGGCTCGGAGGGTGCGCGCGGGTCGCCATCAGGCGACAGGTGCCGGGGCTAACCCGCGCGCCTGCCTACGATGACGATGACCTGCTGCATGGGTCCAGAGTAGCGGTCCATGGCCTCCCGCGCTACCAGGCCCGACAGTCGTGATGCGCCCACTAGGCTGAACGCTCCACCCGAGGAGGACTCCCATGCGCAGGACACTCCCCACGATCGTCGGCGTCGCGGCCATGATCGCCGCCCTGAGTTCGTGCTCACCGGCCGCGTCGGAGGCAGGGGCCGGTGATGCTGGGGCGCCCTTCTGCTCCCCCGAGGCGCTCATGGAGTTGATCCCCTCGCTGCGCAACGCTCAAGGCCAGTTCGAGTTGCCCGACCCCGGCCAGGATCTCCAGGCCTTCTACGACGTGCACCAAGCGCTCACTCGGGCCATCGACGTGGCGATCAGCCAATCGGAGATGGCCACGACTCCGCAGGAGGCCGCAAGCCAACTTCACACCGCGCTGACCTTCGGCTCCGAATGGCGCGGTGCCGAGGTGGGTGCCTCAACGGACGGCACTCGCATCACGTTCCCCGACCAGACCTTCTCCTCGTACGGCGGGCCTTCGTTCCTCTCCGGAATCCGCCCCATCGAGGGCACGGGGGGCAGCATGTACGAGGTGGTCGGTACCAACGGGAAGATTGGCTCGTTGGTCTTGGCCCAGCCCACGAATCTGCCCTGCGTCAACAGGATCATCCTTGCGGAGGAGTCCTCCGGCGGGACATGGATGCCACCATCGTACGCCCTGGGGCCCGAGGGTGGCGAGGCCTTTTTGATCGTGGATCTGTGCGTGGACCTCGCCGACCCTGTTTCCGTTGACGGACAGGCCCTTCTCGCGCCCGGGGCTTCGCTCTTCGTCGCCCTACAGTGGGCAGACATTCCTGCCTTCGCTCACATGCGCACAGACCAGGAGTCGATCATGCACAAGAGTCATGGGCACGGCTGACCCTCTCGACGCAGAGACGGTCCTCAGTCGCAGACGGCTCCTCGGCTCGCCGAGCCCACGAGGCGAACGTACTTGGCGAGGACTCCCCTGTCATAGCGAGGCGGGAGTGGCTCGAACTGCGCTCGGCGTCGGGCGAGCTCGCCCTCGTCGACGAGGAGATCGAGCGTGCGTGAGGGGATATCGACGCGAATGCGATCTCCATCGCGCACCAGGCCGATGGGCCCGCCATCGGAAGCCTCAGGGCACACGTGGCCCACACACAGCCCGGTGCTGCCCCCCGAGAAGCGGCCGTCGGTGACGAGCAGGACGTCCTTGCCGAGGCCCGCACCCTTGATCGCCGCGGTGATGGCGAGCATCTCGCGCATGCCCGGGCCGCCCTTGGGTCCCTCGTAGCGGACGACGACGACATCGCCGGCGCGGATGCTGCCATCGGCAAGGGCCACCATCGCCGACTGCTCGCGCTCGAAGACCCTCGCGGTGCCCTCGAAGGAGTCGACGCCGACCCCCGCCGTCTTGACGACCGCACCCTCGGGAGCGAGCGACCCCGAGAGGATGGAGATGCCCCCACTTGAGTCGATCGGCGCGGTCAGGGGGCGGACAACCACGCCGTCCGGCTCCGGGATCCGCACGGCCTCGAGATTCTCGGCGATGGTCTTACCCGTCACGGTGAGGCAGTCGCCGTGCAGCAGACCGGCGTCGAGCAGCATCCGCATGACGACGGGTACACCGCCCACGCGATCGAGGTCGTACATCAAGTGCTCACCGAAGGGCTTGAGGTCGGCGATGAGCGGCGTACGGTCACTGATCCGCTGGAACTCGTCGAGGTCGAGTTCGAAGCCTGCCTCGTGCGCGATCGCCGGCATGTGCAGGACGGAATTGGTGGACCCACCCAGCGCCATGATCACAGTGATGGCGTTTTCGATGGAACGCGGCGTGATGATGTCACGCGCGGTGATGCCCTGTCGGATCATCTCGATGACCGCGCGTCCCGAGTCTCGGGCGAGCATCTCTCGACGGGCATCTACGGCGGGCGGTGACGAGGACCCCGGGAGCGCCATGCCCATTGCCTCGGCCGCACTCGCCATGGTGTTGGCGGTGTACATGCCGCCACATGTCCCCGCGGTTGGGCACACCGCCCGCTCGATCCGATCGAGATCCTCATCGGACATCAGGCCACGCGCATTGGCTCCCACCGCTTCGAATGACGTCACGATATTGACGGTGTGCTCCTGGCCATCGGACAGGCGGACCTTGCCCGGCAGCAGCGACCCGGCGTAGAGAAGGACACTGGCCACGTCGAGGCGAGCCGCGGCCATCATCATCGCCGGAATGGACTTGTCACACCCCGCGAGGGTAACCATGCCATCGAGTCGCTCGGCCTGCATCACTGTCTCAACCGAGTCCGCGATGACCTCACGGCTCACGAGTGAGAAGTGCATGCCCTCGTGCCCCATGGAAATCACGTCGGAGACGGTGATCGTGCCGAACTCCATGGGGAACCCGCCGCCCGCGCGCACTCCGTTGGCCACCTCGCTCGCCACGTCACGCAAAGACATGTTGCAGGGCGTGATCTGGTTGAACGAGGAGGCGATTCCGATCTGGGGCTTGGCGAAGTCCTCGTCGCCCATACCCAGCGCGCGCAACATGCCGCGATTAGGTGAGCGATCTCGGCCCTGGGTGGCAAGGGAACTGCGGGGGGTCAGCGAAGTGCCGGACGACGTCATGGCGACAACAATAGGATCAACACGGGGACAGGGCCGAAGGAGCAGCGAATGGACTTCACCACTCTCATCACCGCCAATGAGCTGCGTGAACACCTCGACGATCCCCACATGGTGATCCTCGACGCACGGTTCACCCTGGACGATGAGCAGTGGGGCAAAGCGGTGTACGCCGAAGGACACATCCCCGGGGCGCATCAGGCGGATACCGCGGACGACCTGGCGGGGCCGATCATCACCGGTGTCACCGGTCGAAGGCCCTTCCCCGACCCAGCGGATTTTGCCGCGACGCTCAGCGCCTGGGGAATCGATGACTCGACCCAGGTCGTCACGTACGACGCTGACGGCGGGCTCATGTCCGCTGCGCGTATCTGGGTGATGCTGCGTTGGATGGGGCACGACCGCGTCGCCGTCCTCGACGGCGGCTGGCAGGCCTGGCTTGCCGCGGAGGGGCCTGTGGAGTCCGCCGTTCCGGCTCCCACTCCCCGCACCTTCACGCCACGGCTGCGCCCGCATCTCCTCGCCGACGTAGACGAGGTTGATGCGGCCCGGCAAGGCCCGCTCACCTGCGTCTTCGACTCCCGGGGGGCAGAGGGCTATCACGGCGGCGGGGTGTATCACGATCCCGTGCGCGGCCACATCGCCGGCGCAGGCCTGGCCGATCGCGCCCACACCCTCACCGACAACAAGCACTACCGCTCGCCGGCGGAGTTGCGCGAGCACTATGTCGAATTGATCGGCGACCAGTCCCCTGAGGACATCATCTTCTATTGCGGCTCCGGCATCACCGCAGCACAAAATGTACTCGCGATGACTGTCGCGGGCCTCCCTGGCTCCCGGATGTATGTCGGGTCCTGGAGCGAGTGGATCACCGACCCTTCGCGGCCGGTCGAGTTATGAGTGCCCGCTACCGGTACGCCCTCATCGGGACCGGATTCTTCGCGCAGAATCATCTGCATGCCTGGGCAGAAATGCCCGAGGTCGAACTCGTCGCCGTGTGCGATGTCGACGAGGAACGCTTGGCCGCGGCCGCCGCGCAGTTTGGTGGCACGCCGTATACCGATGCGCGCGAACTGTTGCA
>JALRBT010000096.1 GCA_023262255.1 Ilumatobacteraceae bacterium | reverse complement strand
AAGCTCGTCTATCACAAGGCCAGGTACCCGAGCACCCTCACGGACAACGACATGCTCGAGTTCTTCGCCGAAGGTGGTTTCATGGTGGAAGCAATCGCCCATGCCGTGATGCTGCATGCCAATCCATCCGCCCAGTTCGAAGTAACGCTCCGACAAGACCGGTTCCAGGCTCGCGTCGACGGTTGGGAGTGTTTTCCTACGTATGCAGTACTCACGGAAATAAAAGCCACCAGCGTGGAATCTGCGGATCCGTCGCAGTTCCTCACCAAGGCCGGAGAGGTGAACGGTGGGTGGCGACCGTACCTTCTGGACATCACGTTTCAGGTAATGGTGGCACGCCTCGCGCATCCACAACTGGAGATCCGCCCACGACTCTGCGTGGTGAACAAGACCAAACCCACGAACCTCGAGGGAATTTACGCAAACATCGACGTGGTCGACGACAAGGATGCCGATCGTGACAAACCACGTGCCGTGTTCACCGGCGATCGTGCCTCGTTGGCGGCGGATCATTTCCTGGAGTTCATCGACGTGTCCGACATCGTCGAACAACTGATGGATGAGGTCGTGGAGGCCTCGACGGATTTACTGGACCTCCTCGAAGGCAAACACACGGGATACGTGCCGGAACGTACTGCGAGCTTGTGTCGCTCGTGCGAGTTTCGAGGTGATGCCCTCTCTCCGAACGGATTCGCGGAATGTTGGGGGCCGTCGCCCACCGACTCGCCCCACTTCCTCGACATCCACCAGGGGTACCGATCAAAGGAGCAGAAAACCGTCTTTCAGCAGATGTTGGTGAACGGCAACTATCGCCTCGTGGATCTTCCCGACCACGTGGTGGATGCCGGCGGGTCGTGGGGGCCGCCACGCCGTAATCAAGTGCGCGTGGCACGCGAGGGCAGGGAGTTCCAGGATCCGCAATTGGTTGTCGAACTCGCCAACGTGACGTATCCGATCCACTTCATCGATTTCGAGGCATCGCGAATTCCCGTTCCGTACCTGCCTGGAATGAAGCCATACGAACAGGTGGCATTTCAGTTCAGTTGTCACACCCTGCAATCGGTGGATTCGACCGAACTTCGCCATTCGCAATGGCTGAACCTGCGCGATGTGTATCCCAACGACGAATTCGTTCGAGAATTGCGCAACGTTGTTGGGGAAACAGGAACGGTGTTGGTGTGGAGTCACTACGAAAAGTCCACCCTGAAGGGTGTTCGACGCCAGTTGCGGGAGCGCGGAGTGCTGGATGCGTCACTCTCCCGATGGTTCGACGGTCTCGTTGGGCGAGAGTCGGTGGATGGCGATGAAGCGCCGCCACCGGAAGGTTCCCGTCTGCTCGACATGCTGCAACTCTCGAAGCGGTACTACTGCCATCCTGGGATGAACGGCAGCCACTCGATTAAGCGCGTGCTCGATTGCGTGTGGGCGTCTGGAAGTTTCCTATGGAGCGATCCGTGGTTTGCCGAGTATTACCACGTCGGAGACGATGGTCGTCCAATGGATCCGTACAAGTCACTTGCCGCATCGACGGACGTGCGGCTGGACGACACCTTCGAGGGCGACAATGGCGCAGAGGCAGTGACCGATGGTGTCGGCGCAATGCGTGCGTATCAGGAACTCATCTATGGGCGTCGGCGTGGCGACGAGGTCTATCGGCGACGATTGGCCGAGTGCCTGTATCGATACTGCGGTCTCGACACCGCAGCCATGGTGATGATCTGGCGTTACTGGCTCACCGAGCGTGTCACACCCTGATGCCACACTTGCGTAGTCACATGTTGAACCAGCAGTCTCATCCCCGTAAGCACAAGGAGTTTTAATCCATGGAAACCTTCATCGGCCTCGCCATAGGCCTCGTCGTCGCCGTCGTCGCCGTCCTGGTGGTGTTGCAACGATCGTCCGTCGCACCAGCTGCACCGTCGAACGTTGCGCCAACACCCACATTGACCGCCGCAGAAATCCGTGACGTCATTCGTGAGATTCACGGCGAAACCCTGCGCGACCTGGCTGACCAGGCCAAGGACGATCGACAGGATGCCATCAGCACCGCGGCCACAAAAGTCGGCGAGGCCATCGATCTGACCAAAAAGCAGATCGACGAGAAGATGGGACGTTTGGAGACCGAAATCCGTCAATTACGCGAGATCAACTCCGAAAAGTTCGGAAGCGTCGATACCGCCGTTGCCGGTTTGGCTCAGCAAACCCAGGCACTCAACAAGGTGTTGTCCAGTTCCCAGGGTCGCGGCAATTGGGGAGAAAAGATGTTGGTCGACATCCTCATGCAGGCGGGATTCGAACGCGGCATCAATTACGAGATGCAGGAGAAGTTGGAGGCAGGCGGCAAGCCCGACTTCACGTTCTTTCTGCCGCCCGATCGGGTCTTGTATCTCGACTCCAAGTTTCCGATGGAGAACTACCTCAAGTACTTCGAAGCCCGGGACGACAACACCCGCAAGATCATGAAGGACGCTTTCGTCAAGAACGTCGAAGAGCGTGTGAAGGAGTTGGAAAAGCGCGACTACGTGCAGCAGTCGGGTTCGAATGCCATCGACTATGTACTGCTCTTCATTCCGAACGAGAGCGTGCTTGGCTTCATTCAGCAGCACAAACCCACCCTCATCGACGACGCGGTTGCCAAACGGGTCGTTCTGTGCTCGCCACTCACGTTGTACGCGTTCCTCGGTGTAGTGCGTCAGGCGACCGCTAGCTTCGCCATGGAGCAGAACGCCAACGAGGTGCTTCGATTGCTCACCAATTTCGGTAAGGCGTGGGGCAGCTACGTGAAGAACTTGAAGGATATCGCGCGCCACTTCGAGGCCATGCAGAAGAAGCTGAAAGCCGTTACCACCGGCCGTGTCTTCTCGTCGGTCAACAAGCCACTACGCGAAATCGACGAGCTCGCGCACAATCGCGGAATCGCCGCCGACAACTCCGCCCTGAAAGAACTGGATGCAGCGCTTGCGGAGGCCGACTCCGCCGAAGCAGACGACGACGAGGACTAGGCCTTCGACTTCATCTGGACGTACACCATCTGGATGTTGCTCAATGCATCGCGCATGGTGGTGATGTCGTCGCCGAGACGGTCACCGAGTTTTTCGACGAGAGCTGCGAGTGCGTCGATGGCGAGCGAAGCGTCATCCAGTTTTGGGGGAACCGACGACAAGTGGATGGCGGCCAGTTCGTAGAAGCCCATGAGATGGTTCACGACCACCACCTGGGCGGGTGCTTCCGCGATGCGCTGGCGCGCCGCTTCGAGCGCGTCCTGAGCGTCGGACAGGGCCGTGGCATCGTCGGGTACGGCGCCGCGGGGGCTGGTGGAGTCGTCGCTCGTCATCGCCGCTACGCTATTGGAGGCCTCGTTCCACTTCGGTGGTCGATGCCACGGCAAAGTGATCGGCAACTTCGGTTGTCTGTCCACCTCGCCACGACATTCCAACGGATGTTCGACTCGAACGACGGTTGGTGAGTGAGTGTGGGTCGAGCGCCAGCGGTGCCATGCGCCGCGTCTCGTCCCTCCTCGCACCTGCGTCGGTCAGGTCGGAGATCCTTCGTATCCCATCTCTATAGGAGGCACAGCCGCTTGAACAGCAGTGACCAGTCATAGCACCGCCGAGCAATGAGCCGCGGTTCAATGAGCGAATCCGGGTTCCCAAAGTTCGTCTCGTTGACGCCGATGGCTCGCAAGTCGGCATCGTGTCCACCGAAGACGCACTCGCCAGAGCGCGTGCCGCAGAACTCGACCTGGTCGAGGTCGCGGCTCAGGCCGATCCGCCGGTGTGCCGAATCATGGACTACGGGAAGTTCCGCTACGAGGAAGCGCAGCGCGTAAAGGAATCCCGCAAGAAGACCATCCAAATCACGACGAAGGAAGTGAAGTTCCGACCCAAGATCGGAAAGGGTGACTTCGATACCAAGGTTCGACACATGCTCGAGTTCCTCGAAGAGGGTCACAAGGTGAAGGTGT
>JALRBT010000095.1 GCA_023262255.1 Ilumatobacteraceae bacterium | reverse complement strand
CGCCAACAGGGCTCCACCGACTCGTGCTGCGCCACTGAAACCAAGTCCGCGCCCCATCGGAATGCGATCGTGCGACCAAATGGAGCCGACTCCTCCGCTTCGCGCGAAGGCCACTGCCGCCGGATGGTGCGCATCGCAGTTGCGTGCGTCGCTCGGCTGATGCGGCGACACGAGACCAACCTCCAGATTCATGCTGAGCGCCAATCCGAGCGTGTCGAAACCGGCGCCGAGGTTGGCCGTACTGGCCGGAACGGTGATGCGGATCACGAAGTCAGCGTAGTTTCGGCGACGAACGCGTCGAGTGTCGCGCGGGCCGTTCCACTGTCGATTGCGGCAGTTGCGAGTAGCGCACCGGTTTCGAGATCTCGTACCGCACCAGCCACGACCAAGGCCGCGGCAGCGTTCAATACCACTACATCTCGGATGGGGCCTCGCAGTCTTGCTTCAAGAACCTCCCGAACGACTTGCGCATTGTGTGCCGGGTCGGCGCCACGCAACTCGCCGTTTGAAGCACGTACCAGCCCGATGCCCTCACCATCAACGCTGGTGATTCCACCGTCGGTAGCGGTCACTTCATTGGGACCGGCAAGCGACAACTCATCGAGACCACCATGACCGTGCACCACCCAGGCGCGCGTGGTTCGCGAGGCAAGTGCGCGCGCCATGGCACCGACCCTTCGACCATCGGCCACACCCACCAACATGTACGAAACGGGTGCCGGATTGGCCATCGGCCCCAAGAGGTTGAAGATCGTCGGGACACCAAGTTCGCGACGGATCGGTCCCACGTGTCGGAACGCCGGATGGAACGCGGGTGCGAACGCGAAGCCGAAACCGGTCTTGGTAACGCTCCGAGCCACTCGCTCGGAAGGGAGTTCGATCCGCGCACCGAGCGCTTCGAGCACGTCGGCAGTTCCGCACTTGCTCGATGCCGAGCGATTGCCGTGCTTGCACACCGGCACCCCGACGCCTGCGACCACCAGCGCGGCCATCGTGGAGACGTTTACCGATCCGCTGTGGTCGCCACCCGTACCGACGATGTCGATTGCCTTTGCAGATATCTCCGGGGGTAGCGGAATCGCCGTGGCTGCATCGCGCGCCGCGCGTAGAAATCCGCCGAGCTCGTCCTCCGTGGCTTCGCGTTGGTTGTAGGCCAGGAGAAATCGGCGCAGTTCGTCCGGGGTGGATTCCCCGCGCAGGATTCGTTGCATGGCCTCGTAGGCGCCATCAGCCGTTAGGGATTGCGTCTCGAAATGACTGCTCACCACTACTCGAAGGCTACGAGCAACGGTCGTTGCACGTGATGCCCACTTCGGGAACCTCCGCCAGAATGAACGACCATGTCCGGCATCGTCGTCAGTGAATTGGAGTACGGACCTCCCGGCGGAGATCAACTCTTCTTCGACGTCAGTTTTCGAGTCGCCCCTGGCGAGCATGCCGCCATCGTCGGCGCGAACGGCGTGGGGAAGAGCACCATCCTGCGAATTCTCGCCGGACAGCTGGAAGCAGACGGCGGAGAGTTTTCGATCAACGGCTCCATGCTGTACATGACCCAGGACGTCGGCATGTCGCAACCCGGCGACACCCTCCGCGAGATGCTGATTGAAGTCGCGCCACCCGCGCTGCGCCAGGCGGGGCGCGAACTGGTGCGGGCCGAGCAGGCGATGAACAACGGCGACGACGATGGCATGGCCTATGCAACGGCATTGTCGAACTGGGGTGACCTCGGCGGCTACGAGTTGGAGTCGCAGTGGCAGGCGGCCGCACAGCGGAGTGTCAAGAGCCAGGTCGACGACGTGTTCACCCGCTTGGTATCGGAACTCTCGGGCGGCGAACGAAAGCGGTTGGTGCTCGATCTACTGCTCAACTCGGGGGCGGATGTGCTGCTCTTGGACGAGCCCGACAACTATCTCGACATCCCCACTCGTCAATGGCTGGAGGATCAACTGCAATCCTGCCCCTCCACCATTCTCATGGTGAGCCACGACCGCACCCTTCTCGAGCGCGTTGCGAACAAGATCGTTGCGGTCGAAGGCTCCGGATGCTGGGTGCACGGTGGCTCCTTTGTCACGTATCCCGAGGCCCGTGAGAAGCGTCAGGAACTTCTCGGCGACGACCTCAAACGATGGAACGAAGAGGAACGTCGACTCTTCCATCACATGAAGATCATGAAGCAACGCGCTGCCCAGAACTTCAAGAACGCCACGAAGGCAAACGCCGCCGAAACCCGGTGGGAGAAATTCGTCGCGGCCGGCCCTCCGCCGCCACCCGTTCCCGATCAGCACATCTACGTTCGCCTGCGCGGTGCCGATGCCGCACGGCGCGTGGCCCAGATTCGCGACGTGTCGATGCGCGACCTTTTTCTGCCGTTCAGCGACGAGATCTATCACGGAGAACGCGTCGCCCTCATCGGTCCGAACGGAACCGGTAAGACGCACCTGCTGAAGGCCCTGTCAACCGAGCTCGCTCCCTCCACGGGTGAGGTCCGATTCGGTCCACGCACGTCGGTGGGAGTCTTCACCCAGATCAACGATCGTCCCGACTTCCTCGGTCGCGACTGCATCGACATCGTTCACGACCGCATCTCGGACGAAGAACGTGCCATGAAAACGCTTGCCCGCTACGGCCTACGCGGGCAAGCCCGTCAGAAGTTCGAGACGTTGTCCGGTGGCCAGAAAGCCAGACTGGAGATTCTTCGCCTGGAAATCGAGGGACACAACGTGTTGTTGCTCGACGAACCCACTGACAACCTCGATATCGAATCGTCGGAAGCCCTGGAGAAGGCACTGGACGGTTTCGAAGGCACCGTGGTGGCGGTGAGTCACGATCGCACCTTTCTCGCACAGTTCGATCGCTACATCATGATCACCGATGTCGGCGAGGTGTACGCGCTCCCCGACTACGACACGGCACTCCTCGGATTGCGACAACCGGATCGGTTGTCGTCGGTGAAATTGGCCAAACCACTGCACCAACTTCGGTAGCCCGCGAATGAAAAACATCCGCCGGTTGCGTCCGTTAGCCGTGCCGCACCCGATCGGTTGTACGAAGCAGTTCGGAGTTTCCGAGACTAGGCGTCGTCGCGAAGATCTGTGAGCAGTTCGGCGATGGTGAATTCGGGTAGTTCGATCGCCTCGAGGTAGTTCGAATGATCGCATCGCACCTGCACACCGCCCTTTGCGAACTGGGCGACCTGTGCCTCCGTGAACTCGAAGCGCAGGTAGTGCACGGCCGCGGTGACCGTCTCACGAGTGAGACCTTCGGCGTGCTGCTCATCGACCACGCCTCGAACGTGCGTTCCATCGGCAAGTTGGACGACGATCGATCGCTCGATGCCCACCAGCTTTGGCAACCACTCCCGCATCTGATCTTCGGTGGTCAATTCGATGAACAGCGTCGCGCAGAGTTGACCCGGATCGGGAATCATCGGGTTGAATGCCTTCAATTCCTCCATCACACCTTCGTCGGTCACGACTCGCTCGACACGCAACATCTCTTGAATTTGGTTCAACATCGTCGCGCGATTTTCGAACGACACGGTGACGACGGTGCCGAGATGCAGCCGACGTCGACGCTTCAGCTCGATGACGTTTGCCCGTGATGCATCACGTACGCGCTCGTACGCGCGATGATCGAGAATGTCTTCGAGGCTCAGCTTGCGGGTCTTCATGTTCGTGGACATTGGGGGTGTCTCCTTGGTCGTTGGGGGTGGTTGGTGTTCGGGGATTATTCGGTGTCGAGCCCGTACGCCCGGGCGACGACTTGCAACGGGTGAAGCGGCTCGACTCCGGCCTGCTCGGTGATTGCGGTGTTGGCCAAGTGACAATCGCCGGCGACCACGTCACCGGCAGCATCCTTCACCATCTCACCGAGCTTCTTGCCGATGGGCATGCTGAGTTCGGCGTTTTCTGCACGCAGACCCCACATTCCGTCGATTCCCGAGCACTGCTGCACGAGCTTGATCTTCGCGCCGGTCAATTTCATGAGGTCGCGACTCTTCAATCCGATGTTCTGCGCCCGCAAATGACAGGGGGTGTGGTACGTGATCGTCTCGGGCACCTCGCCCGCAAACTCGGTATCCAGCGACGAGCCCTCTGTCTTGTGCACCTTCATGAGGTATTCGGCGGCATCGAAGGTGTGCTCGGCAACGAGCTGAGCGTCGGGACCTCCGACGTAATCGAGATAGTCCTTCTTCA
>JALRBT010000094.1 GCA_023262255.1 Ilumatobacteraceae bacterium | reverse complement strand
GTCGGACAAGCCTCCGCCGCGGCCACTGTGCAGGAGCACGCCGACGATCATTCCGATCATGGAGACGACGTTGATGACGACGGTGATGAACGTTATTGCGGAACGCACGGTGTCAGTCTACCGAGTTGCGCCCTCATCCCTCCGGGTGATGGCACGCCGACCACTGCCCATCGGCACGCATCTGCAACTCCGGCTCCTGCATCGAACACAGCTCGGTGGCCTTCCAGCATCGAGTGCGGAAGCGGCATCCCGATGGTGGGTTCACCGGAGAAGGAACGTCTCCTTCCAGCATGATGCGGCTCCGACCGCGCTCCACGCGTGGGTTCGGCAGCGGTACGGCAGAGAGCAACGCCTTGGTGTACGGGTGCGTCGGGCGCTCATACACCTGCTCGGCTGGACCAATTTCCATGATCTTGCCGAGGTACATGACCGCCACGCGATCGGCGATGTGTCGCACGACCGAGAGGTCGTGGGCGATGAAGATGTACGACATTCCAAGTCGTCGTTGGAGATCATCGAACAGGTTCACCACGCCCGCCTGAATGCTGACATCGAGCGCCGATACGGGCTCGTCCAACACGATGAGCGCCGGATCCAGCGCGAGTGCACGCGCAACGCCGATGCGCTGACGCTGCCCACCGGAGAATTCGTGCGGAAAACGACGGGCATGGTCGGCGGAGAGACCAACCAGTTCGAGCAGGCTCACCACCTTTTCCTGGTGGTTCCCCGCGATGCCCTGCACCACCAGCGGCTCTGCGATCGACGCACCGACGGTCATCTTGGGGTCGAGCGATGCGTAGGGATCCTGGAACACGATCTGCATGCGCCGACGCACCTGGCGCAACTCATCGAAACTCAGCGTCGCCAAATCGACTCCATCGAACGACACCTGACCCGCCGTGGGCTCCAACAATCGCAGCACACAGCGCCCGACGGTGGTCTTCCCCGAACCGCTCTCACCCACCAACCCAAGGGTCTCACCCCGGGCCACATCGAACGACACGCCGCTCACGGCCTGCACGACGCGTTTCTTTCTGCCGGCACCACGCGCGGCCTTCAAGTGGAATTCCTTGACGAGACCGCGCACGTGGAGAAGAGCATTCGTCATCGGCCGACCAATTCCTTCGCGCGGATACATGCCGTCATGGAATTGCCCAGAGGCTCGAGTTCGGGAAGCCGTTGACCGCATGCCTCCGCCGCGTGTTCGCATCGGGTTCGAAACGCACAACCGGTGGGCGGATTCAACATGTTCGGTGGAAAGCCGGCAATCGGAACGAGGCGTTCGACGCCGGCCTGCGGAAGGGATGCGAGCAAACCCCTCGTGTAGGGGTGCGTTGGCTCGTCGAAGATGGTGCCGATGTCGGCCCGTTCCACCACACGTCCGGCGTACATCACGTTCACACGCTCGCAAACTCGCGCCACCACGCCCAGGTCGTGCGTGATGAGGACGACCGCGGTACCGAATTGGGCCTGCACACGCTGGATGACTTCGAGAATCTGAGCTTGCACGGTCACGTCGAGTGCAGTGGTTGGCTCGTCGGCGATCAGCACTTTCGGGCTGTTGGCAATCGCCATGGCGATCACCACACGCTGACGCATGCCGCCGGAGAATTCATGGGGATATTGCAGGGCGCGATCCCCCGGCTGGGGGATGCCGACGATCTCCAGCAGCTCAACGGCACGAATGCGTGCGGCGCGTTCACTCATGGAGGAGTGCGCCCGCAGCATTTCGGAAATTTGCGCACCAATTCGATGCACGGGATTCAATGCCGAGAGCGGATCCTGGAAGATCATCGAGAGCAGGCGGCCACGAATCGACCGGAGCAACTTCGGACTTGCGCCCACCAACTGGTGACCATCCAACATCACCGAGCCTTCGACGGTTGCCGTGCGGGGCAACAAGCCCATCGCCGCCAAGAAACTCACCGACTTGCCCGAACCCGACTCCCCCACCACCGCGGTCATCTCCCCCGGATGAACGTCGAGATCGATACCACGAACCGCAACGAGAGGTCCGAGGGGCGTGGAGAAGGTGACCTTCAAGTCCCGGATTTGCAGAACGGGCGTGGTCATCAGCCGTCCTTCTGCATGCGTGGATCCGTCGCATCGCGCAGCGCGTCACCGATGAAGTTGATGGTCAGCGCGATCGTCACCAATGTGAGACAGGGAAACAATGCCAGCCACCAGAAACCGGTGTTCACCGCTCCCTTGGCCTGTCCCACCAGGATTCCCAACGACGTCGCACCGGCACCCGCTTGCGGACCGTAACCGAAGAAAGCGAGCGTCGATTCGCCGATGATCGCCGACACCACGGAGAAGGTGAGCGCCACCATGATCGGTCCGATGGAGTTGGGCAACAAGTGTCGCCGAACGATGTACCACCGCGACGCACCAACCGCTCGCGCGGCTTCGATGAACTCGCGCTCCTTCAATGCCAACACCTGGCCACGAACGATGCGAGCGACGCCCATCCAGCCGAAGATCGCGAACAGAACGATGATGAATCGCACCGACGACAACTCGCCGATCACCGGGGTGAGCCAGGTGATGGCCCCGAGCATGTTGCGCATCACCAGCAGGGTTACCAGGAACGGAAAGGCGAGGAACAAGTCGGTGACGCGCATGACGACGTCGTCGAATCGACCGCCACGGAAGCCGGCGACGGATCCGACGAGACAGCCGATGGCGACGGAGATCATCGCCGAAAACAGCCCGATGATGAGGGATACACGAACCCCGTAGATGAGTCGGCTGTACAAGTCGCGACCGATGTCATCGGTACCCAACCAGGCGTTCGCCCGGGGCGACAGGAAGTAGTTGGGCGGAGCCTGCACCGCCTCGTTCACCCCGTACCGTGCGGTGAATGGTGACAACGCCACGAACAACACCAGGGTCGCAAGGATGAACACGCTCACCACCGCTGCTTTGTGACTGACGAACCGATTGAACGCCATACGACGCGGCGAGATGGTGGGCAACACGGTGTCCACCACCGACGTGGATGCGGTCGTGTCGTTACTCAAGACGGATCCTCGGGTCGAGCCACGCGTACGAGACGTCGGCTAACAGGTTGAACAACAACACCGATGCAACGATGATGACCATCCATGGCATCAACAACGGGAAATCGCCCTCACCAAAGGAACTGAGGAAGTACTTGCCCATTCCCGGATAGCTGAAGATGTTCTCAGTGATGATGAGGCCACCGACGATCGAACCAACGTCCAGTGCCGCGATGGTCACCACGGGAATCAGGGCATTACGCAGACCGTGCTTGAACAACACCCGACGTTCGCTGATTCCCTTCGAGCGCGCCGTGCGCATGTACTCGCTGCTCAGCACGTCCAGCAACGACGAACGCATGTACCTGGCGTACACCGCGATGATCTGGATCGCCACCACGGTCACCGGCAACACCATGTGCTTGGCCATGAGCCACCCATTGAATCCCGTGTGTCCGGGCGGGTAGACACCGGATGTCGGGAAGAGCGTGGATCCGAACCAGCGGCTCCAGTACACGGCAAACACCAACTGCAGGAGAATCGCCGAGACGTACGGCGGGATGGAAATACCGACGAATGCGGCCGTGTTCACGCCAACGTCTCGCCTGCCACCCGGGCGCAGGGCCGCATAGATACCCAGCATCAATCCGAAGAAGATGCCAACCGTGCTCGCTGCCGCCCCCAAACGCAGCGTGTTGGCGAGTGCATCCTTCAGCTGGGGCCACACTTCACGCGAACCCTTGATGCTGCGCGGCCAGTCCAACGTCACGAAGTTGACCAACCATCGGAAGTAGCCGCGCACGTAGTTCGGGTCGAGACCATTCACCTCGATGTACTGCTGAATCTTGGCCGGTGTGGCACGAGGATTGATGCGCTTGTAGCTCTCGACGGGGTTCGTACCGATTCGCAGGGCCACGTACACCAGGAACGTCACCAAAAACAGTGTCGGCACCGCCCAGGCAAGACGGCGCAGGACGAAACGAAGCACCTCATAAAGATACTTGCCCAACGGGCGCCGGAGCCTCGGAGGAACGCCGCGGAACCCCCGACAACGCGACGACGCGCGGGCCCCGCCCGAAGGCAAGACCCGCGCGTCGCGCGAGTGTCGTTCAGTGAACGACGTTCGAACTTACTTCAGGGTGACCGTTGGTTCGCCCGTCAGCAGGTTGGTGACCACGTATGCACCATCGTTGGTGGTGGCGAAAGCACCAGGCATTACCTGGTTGATCGTCGTCCACACCATCCAGGACGAGTTGGCACACTCGGTAACCGGGTTCAAGCACTCTGGCCAC
>JALRBT010000093.1 GCA_023262255.1 Ilumatobacteraceae bacterium | reverse complement strand
TGATCTGCGTGTTCACGTGCCGATTGCGTGTGCTTACCAGCGGCGGGATACGAACCAAGGAATTTCACGTCACCTTGCTTCGTGCGCAGGTCGCGCAGTGCGTCGGCCATGAGTTCATCTGCCACGTGTCCATCGGCGTAGATGATGAAGCAGTAGTCACCCAAACCGCCGCGTTTCGTTGGACGACTGAGCAGTTGCGTGATATTGATTCGTCGTGCAGCAAACTCCTGCAGAATTCCGATCAGACTTCCCGGCTCGTCAGCACGCTGGAACACCACGACGCCGGTCTTGTCGTTTCCGGTACGTGCCGGAATCCGATCCTTTCCCACCAAGATGAACCGCGTCTGATTGCCCTCGTGATCGGCGATGTTTCGTTGAAGAACCTCGAGTCCGTACAAGGACGCAGCGTTAGCCGGTGCAATAGCCGCAACACCGGTCGCACCATCCTCTGCGACCAACTGGGCAGCCTCGGCGGTGGAGTTGGCTGCATGTATGTCAACGTTGGGAAGTACGCGTCGAAGGAAGGCATGGCATTGTGCGGTTGCAACGGGAATGGATAGCACGGACGTGATATCGGCAATCGCGGTTCCACGGCGCGCCAGCAAACAGTGTTCGATATCCAACACCACCTCTCGATGGATCAACAATTCATGATCGAACACCAGTGCGTCCTGCGTGAAGTTCACCGTGCCTTCGATGGAGTTCTCAATCGGAACGAAACCGAGGTCAACGTCGCCCGAATCAACTGCATCGAGAACATCCGGCACCGTTCGCAACGCCACCCGCTGCAGCGAGGACAAGTCCGGCTGCGTGAGCAACGCCTGTTCGGTAAACGTACCTGCCGGACCGAAAAAGCCGACGCGACGCGGTGCTGGCACGCGGACAAGGCTACGAGCAGCCGTTAGCCTGCCCATCATGTTTGAATACGCAGCGTTCAATCCCTTCAACGCGAGCCCGGAGGGTTTGGCTGCCGAACTCACACGGAAATCGGCAGAGGGTTGGGAAGTGGTATCGATTACCACCACCACCGACGGACGCTTCTGCGCATTCCTCCGTCGACCAGTAAGCGCGGCTGCAACCTCGGCAAGTGAGCCCGGCTACGGCGCAGCAGTTGGTGCAGCAGTTACGGTTACCGCAACCACCACCCCGTCCCCCGTCGTTCCTGCCGCCTGGTACAAGGACCCTTCAGGACGATATGAAATGCGCTACTGGAACGGCACCACGTGGACCGAACACGTGTCGCGAGGTGGCCAGCAGTTCACCGACCCGCCCGTGGCCTAACTCGTCCATGCAAGCGACGTCGCTTGGACATGCCGGCATTTTGATTCGTTGCCGACAGGCAACCATCGTCTGCGATCCGTGGTTCGTGCCGACGTTTCTGGGCTCGTGGTTTCCGTTTCCACGTAACGACCAACTCGACCCGGAGTTGATGTCGGCCGTATGTGCGCCCGACTATCTCTACATCTCCCATCTCCACGGTGACCACTTCGACGAGTCGTTCCTGCGCGAACGCATGAGCAAACACACGCGAATACTGCTACCCGACTTTCCGACGGACGAATTACGTCGTCGACTCACGCGGCTGGGATTCCACGATTTTGTAGTTACTCATGACGGTGAGGAACTCCCACTTGGCGAGGGATTATCGGTTGCCATTCACATCGAGTCATCGATAAGTGACGGACCGGGCGGCGACTCGGCAATCGTGGTGAAGGATGGCGAATCGTGTTTGGTGAATCAGAACGACTGTCGAACCCACGATCCTCACGCGCTGGCACGACATGGCCGCGTGGATCAACACTGGTTGCAGTTCAGCGGCGCGATCTGGTACCCGATGGTGTACGACATGCCGATGGAACAGCAGCGGGAGCAAGCGACGGCAAAGGTGGACAGCCAGTTCGTGCGCGCCGAGCAGTATGTGGAGGCGATTGGTGCGACGACGGTGATTCCATCGGCGGGTCCGCCGTGCTTCTTGGATGACGATCTCTTCTCTTTCAACATGATCAATGGCGATGAAATCTCCATCTTCCCTGATCAAACCGCATTCATCGAGCGACTGTCGAAGCGTGGGTGGCGCGCCGAGCGTCATGTCCCCGGCACCACGATTGCGTCCGTCGATGGCGAGGTGACCGTCACACATCCCACGGCCGACATCGACACGCCGTTCTCCGACAAGCGCAACTACCTACTCACCTACAAAGCCGACTGGCAGACGTGGTTGGATGCCGAAAAGGCGTCATGGCCTGCGAAAACCGCACCATTCCAGCCCCGCCTCGCTGCCTGGCTGGAGCCGCTGTTGTTGCGTGCTCCACGTCTTCGCGCGGGTGTCGGGGGCCGATGCCTGATTCGATCGGGTGACGAGGACGTCGTTATCGACTTTCCCAGTGGAACGGTACGCAACCACACGAATGACGAAGTGCAATTCAGATTCGAAATCGCCCCCGAACTTCTGGAGAAGGTCATCAGTGAGTTCGCGGTGGACTGGTCGAATTCGCTATTTCTCTCCTGCCGATTTCGCGCGTGGCGCGAAGGGCCGTTCAACGAATACCTGTACAACTTCTTCAAGAGCCTGTCGGTGGAACGCATCGATCGTGCCGAGGCCGAGGCCGTACGTCGGCTCGGGGATGCGCCGGCGCAAACCGACGAAATCCAGCTCGGTGACTTCACCCTCGAGCGTTACTGTCCACACCGCAAGGCTGACCTCTCCGTGTTCGGGCATATCGAGGGCGATGAAGTGGTCTGCACCCTGCATGGTTGGCGCTTTCGAACGAGCGATGGGCGTTGCGTGACGGCGGATGACCGCAAACTTCAAATTCGACGCACGCAGTAACTGAACTCGTACACCCCGGCACCAACTTCGTACCGTGGGTCCACGTCCGGCCCGCAACTGGCGGTGCCAAGCCCCCTGTGCGCAACATCCAAATGAACGATCAGATCGCTGCTTCGTTCCAGTTGTGTGGAGTCCATGGCTGTGAACAGCTCTAACGGTGTGTGATGGACGGCGCTGAAGTGCAGTGTCGCGGGTGACAACGCGTCGACTCGAAGTGTGTGCTGTCGCGAGACGAATTCAATCCACTCACAGTCGGTGCGCAGCCCAAACTCCTGTGGTACGAGATACGGTAACTCGTCCGGCTCCCGCGCCCATACGTCGCGCAGTGCCCCGGCGTTGCGGTCGGGGTAGTTCTCGTGCGGACCACGACCAAACCAACGCAGGTGCGTGAACGAAGACGATAGGGCAAACCGCACACCGACTCGCGGTAGCCCGCTCAGTGGCTCGGGTACGGTCACACGATGGTGGTATACCACGCTGGAGTCCCCTTGAACTTCGCGTCGTTGCACGTGCTGAACGCCCGTGGGAATGGTGTCGGTGAGAATTCCCTGTCGTGTCCAGCGGGCAAGTGCTCGACCGCCGATGCGATGTGCTTCGCCGAAGCCGGGCATCACCTTGTAGCCGTCGTTGTCGATGGTGGCACGCATGAGCGCGAGCCGAATGGGTGATGAAAACACACTGTCGACGGGCGGCAGATTTCCGCGTGTTTCGGAGACAACGGCGGCGTGCTTGGGTTGTGGTGCACGCACCACAACCTCGTCCCATGCCACCAGGTGACCCTGTGGCGCCCACGTCGTTTCGCTGCACAAGAACCATCGAAACTGCACGGTGACCGTGTCGTTCGGAGCCGCGGAGTCGATGGCGGCGATTGCAGCGGCCGACAGAGTGAACGTTGCGCATTGCGATGCGGGTACGTGCACATCGAGCGGCTCCTCGTGCGCCACGTCACCCGCTACCAACACGCTGACCGTGCCACGTAACGCTTCTAAACCGACGTGTGACTGGCGATTGAGCACCTCGAACTGATGTGTACCACTCGCACGGACGGCGACGGGTCGATACACCCAGGCCATCTCCCGCATCGCCGGGTGTGGTGCAAGATCGGAGGCATTGAGACCGTCGGCCACGAAGTTTCCGTCGTTTGGCGTATCACCGAACTGCCCACCGTAGGCATAGCGCCATGAGGCACCATTCGCGGTGCCACGGCGATCCACTGCCTGACGCAAGCCGTGATCCTTCCACTCCCAAATGAAGCCACCAGCAAGAAGTGGCTCACGTTCGATGGCGGTCCAGTAGTCGGCTAGTGAGCCGTTGGAGTTACCCATGGCATGGCTGTACTCGCACATCACCAAGGGACGATCGGCGCCACTTTGCGCATACTCGACGATTGCCGAGATTGGCGCATACATCGGACACACCACATCGGTGGCATTGCGACCGCCGTTCAACCAAGGGCGAGTATCCCCATTGCGACCATGAAAGATTGCTCCTTCGTAGTGCAGGGGGCGCGTCGGATCGAGCGATCGAATCAACGCTGCAAGTGCATC
>JALRBT010000092.1 GCA_023262255.1 Ilumatobacteraceae bacterium | reverse complement strand
ATTGCTGTGGAAACGACGGAGTTCGAACGGCACCGATCTCGCGGGTGTGCTCGAGGAATCGCCGAGGCTGATCGGCCCAGTCGTCGAAATCGGCACGAGCACCGAGGAGGGCGCAGCCGCTCACGCGCGGATCATCGGCTGCGACGCACAGACCCAGCGATGCTCCGGTGTTGGTACCGAGCATCCACACCTGCGTGGGCTCGGTTTCGGCGACGAGATGGTCGATTGCCGCCCGCAGATCCTCCACCCAACCCTGCAACGAAAAATCGCCCTCACTGTTGCCACATCCACGGAACGTGAACGTCATCCCCGCCCATCCGAGTTCGTTGGCGATGCGATCGATCAGTTCCGGAAACGAACTGGCGGAATGTCTCGCGTCCTGTGGGCCGATCGGGAATCCATGGCAAAGCAACACGGCCGGACGTGAGCCGCTGCGTGCCGAGCCGGTGTTGAGGTACCGCTGAAGGCGCAGTGCGCCGCTCGCAAACGAGCCGTTCACGCTGTGGCGAGCCGATAACCGCGGTTTCGCGCCTCGGGCAAGGTATCGGGACCGAAGCAGATTCCGGAGTTCGTCGCCACGATGTCGTCGATGATCGCGGAATCCTCCCAATGGTCGAGGTCGTACACCAATTGGCTGCGTTTATCGCCCAGATACCGGGTGTGTTCGAAACGTCCGGGGCGTTGCACGAAACAAATCTAACCTAGGGTTCTGGTATGACGACGGTGGACTTCTACTTCGACACCATGTGTCCGTACGCTCATCAGACCTCGCTGTGGATTCGAGAAGTCCAGCGCCTCACCAACCTGCAGGTGAACTGGAAGTTCTTCAGTCTCGAGGTGATCAACCACCAAGCCGGCAAGAAACTGCCGTGGGAGCGCGAGATTGCCTACGGTTGGACTCCTCTACGCATTGCCGCGTGGCTGCGGCGCAACGACAACGACTTGTGCGGGGCGTGGTATCTTGCGTGCGCAAACGCCCTGCATCTCGAGGGTCGTCGGCCCTACGAGGCGGCTACCGCCAAGGAACTGCTCGAGTCCATCGGGGCCCCGGTCACCGCGTGGGAGTCGGCCCTCGCCGATGCAACCACGCACGACGACGTGCGTCGCGACCACGAACACGCAGTCTCCACCTTGGGCGGCTTCGGCGTTCCGATCATCGTGCCGCAAACTGGGCGAGCCATCTTCGGTCCCGTCATCGTGCCGGCACCAACCGGCGCCGATGCGCTTCGATTGTGGGAACTGGTACACGGCGCATCACAGTTCCCCCACTTCTACGAAATGAAGGTGCCCAAGACCGCGGACGACCTCGCCCACATCGGCAATGCCTTCAACCCGTACCTGCGCGCTCGTGAGTGGAACACGGTGCAAAATCCCGCGTTATGACCCGAGGACACGACGCACGATGACCAGGCCAACCCACCTCGTCGACATGTTGCTCGGCGTCTGGGATTCGATCGACGCCCTGTGTTCTCCATTATCGGAATCGCAGTGGAAGACCCTCACCGAGTGCCCCGGCTGGACGGTGCAGGACACGGTGTCGCACTTGTTGTCGTCCGAACTCGGACTCCATGGTGAGCCGCCCACGTCGCACCGGGCAACCGATTTGTCGAACGTGAAGAATCCGATCGGTGAATTCAACGAGCACGAAATTGACTTCCGGCGCAGTCGAAGTGGTGCCGAGGTGTTCGCGGAGTGGCAGCAGATCGCTCGGAGACGTCGCCACACCCTCACCACGGAGGATGACGAATATTTCGCGCGAGAAATGATGACGCCCACCGGGCCCGGTACGTTCGCCGACTTCCTGCACATCAGGGTGATGGATGCATGGGTGCACGAACAGGACATTCGTCGGGTGCTGAAACTACCAGGCAACGACGGCGGTATCGCCGCGGAGCACAGCATCGGTCGATTCGTGAGATCCTTGCCCATGGTCGTGGGAAAGCGCGGCAAGGCCCCCGATGGCAGCCTGGTACAGGTCGACCTCACTGGCCCGGTGGTGAAGTCGTTCCTCATCGCCACCAACGGTGGCAAAGCGTCGCACGTCGATACCGGCACCCCCACCTGCACCATCTCGCTCGACAGCAACACCTATGCCGCACTGGCGTGCGGACGGCAGTTCTTTGCGCCGAATGATGCTCGGGTCACGATCTCTGGTGATGTTGCATTGGGTGAACGCATCATGGCCGGCTTCAACGTGATGATCTGATCGGTATCCCATGCTGTCGCCGAGAGCCGCCAACGACGTGGAACAACTACTCGCAAAGTGGCAGCAAGCCGACGACGACGCGGGAAGAGCCGCTGCCATACGACGTCAGGCGGTGCTCCGCGCCCAGGGAGTGGAGATTCGCGACTACGAGTTTCGCGAGAAACCCAATGATTGGGTTCATCGCGACTGGATGCGCCCGATCAGATTCGTATATCGAAACATTCCCAGGGGTGTTCGGATGGAACTGAAGAAGCGATTGGCCAAGTAGGTGTCTCGGTTTCTCTTTGCCACCAGCGGCCGTGGGGCGACACCAGACATGCTGGCTGCAACTTCACGATCCATTCGCAAACTCGGACCGTCGCGCCACCCGTGGTACGTCACCGGTACGGAGGGCGACGTGTCAACACTCCTCACGAGGCGACGCACACCACTTTCGGGTCGAGTCACGCTCGGTGATGACGCGTCGTGCGAATGGGTGGTTTTCCTTGCTGCCGGCGACAGCGTCACGCGCGATGCTCTTCGTATTGCCGGCACCGCCGTCGACACCGTCGGGCCTGACGTTGACGTGATCTATGGGGACACCCGACACGACATAAAACGGGACGACCGCCTTCCGACCTACGAAAGGCGACCATCGTTCTCCCCCGAACGGTTGCGGTCGCACAACTACATCGGTGAATTCATCATGGCGAAACGATCGCTCGTGGACTCGGTGGGCGGCCTGGCGATGCTCACCGACACGAACTCCCACGACCGTAACCTCCGTCTCACCGAACGAGCCCGACGGGTGCTTCGATCCCCCGTGATTTGCAACGTGACGCCCTCCGGCAACTTGCTACCCGATGCCAACGTTGACGCCGTTGCGCAACATCTCGCTCGACGTGCCATCGCTGCCGACGTGGTGTTCGATACCGACACGCCCGCCGTACGGGTGCGCCGACGACTGCAGCACCAACCGAAGATTTCCGTCGTCATCCCGACACGCGGAAGCAGCGCCGAACTTCGTGGTATGTCGACACCGTTCGTGGTCAACGCCGTACGTACGCTCGTCGAGCGCTCCACCTACCAGAATCTCGAGATAATCGTGGTGGCCGACACTCCGACACCAGGCGCAGTTCGGGCTGAACTTTCCGAAATCGGCGGTAACCGCTTGTTGATCGTCGACTACGACAAGCCATTCAACTTCGCGGTCAAGAACAACATTGGTGTCGCCCATTCCAACGGTGAGTTCGTGTTGCTGCTCAACGACGACACGGAGCTCATCTCCCCCGATGCACTGGAAACCATGCTGGCACTGTTCGAGGACGGCAACGTGGGCATCGTCGGACCGATCCTCTATTTCGAGGACGGCACGATCCAGAGCGCCGGCCACGTGTTCACTCCGGACCCCACCGACATGTACCGTCTGCAGCCGGCAACCATTCGCGGGGCACACAACTATGTGCGTGTGCAACGCGAGGCATCCAGTGTCATCGCCGCATGCCTACTCACACCGCGCACGGTGTTCGAGGCGGTCGGTGGTCTGAGTACCCAATTCCCCGGGAACTGGAACGACATCGACTACGCACTCAAGGTGCAGCAGGCGGGCTATTCCGTGATCTTCACCCCGCATGCGGAGTTCTTCCATTTTGAGTCAAAGACGCGGGTGGCCCTCCGAATCGAATCGGAGGTTGCAAAACTCGGTAACCGTTGGGGTGACATCCTGGATGACGACCCGTATTTCAATCCGCGTCTGCAGCGTTTCATCAACATGTGGCGATCCGACTTCCACACCGACCGAAGCTACGAAGAAGCCCTCGGTCCCACCGCGCCGATCTCATCGAAGTAAGCAAGATGCGCCTGCACCACTCGCACGGCATCGACATCGTCGAGTAGTTCGATATCGCGTCGTTCGGCTTCCGCCAATAGCCAGGCCGTGAGGGTGTCTTCGTTGGCCACGACCTCGTCGTCGATGTCCTGTGGGCGGTCGATGACGTCACCGGGCTGGAGACCTTTCGCGTGCATCCAGCGCATGTGGGCGACCAGTAGTTGCTCCACCTCGTCGTACGTGAGGCGGGCCTGGGAATCAGCGGGAAGTCGCTCGGCAACGTACGTCACGGCATCAGCCAACATGTACACCGCGCGCGGCGCAACGGCATCGAGTCGACGGGCTTCTCGCCCGATGACGACGGCGGCAATCGCGAATACGGCGAGGGCAGAAACGACGACGAACGCGAGAGTAACGGTGCTCACGGAGCGAGCCGCCGAGAGTGTCGTTGGACGAGCCGCGCGCTCAGATGCCGATGCGCTGTGCGAGTTGCTCGCGGTGATACGCAGGATCGCCGAACAGCAACTCGCTCGACTTCGCACGCTTGAAGTACAGGTGAGCCGGGTGCTCCC
>JALRBT010000091.1 GCA_023262255.1 Ilumatobacteraceae bacterium | reverse complement strand
CAATGCCTCCACGTTCGGATCGATCCTTCCCGTCGGCGGCACAGCGGCTGTTTCGACGGCCGTCATCGACGCGGCACTCGGACGCACCCCCTCCATCGACCCGGGCACGGGCTTCACGTCGCTCTTCATCGGACACAGCTTCTTCCAGCCCCCGGCTTTTCGTCTCAATGCCCATGCATCGAGGGCCGGCTTCACCGACCACGCGCAAACGATCGTGACGGGTGGTGGAGCATCCGGAGCGCCCGAAGCATTGTGGAACGACAACGACAAACGATCAGCCGCCATCTCGGTTCTCGCCAACGGTGATGTCGAGTTGTTCGGAATGACCTACCACCCCGAGTACCCAACACTCGCAGGCTATCGCCTGTGGATCGGCGAGGCGCTGTCACACAATCCGAACACGGCGTTCTTCGTCGGCATGCCGTGGCTGCTCGACCCGGCCTCGATGACCTCGGCACAATACGAACCTGCCTGGCACCGGGCCTACATCGACACCGTCGTAACGATCGTGCGCGAATTGCAAGCCGAGTACCCGGCGACGACCATCTTCGCCATCCCGTATGGTCGAGCAGCCGCCGATCTCTACACGATGTTCGAAGCCGGACAACTGCCCGAGATCACCGCACTCATCGGCGACTCGCTAACCAGCCTGTCGCGCGACGAGATGGGACACGCCGGCCGGATCGTCGAGGAACTGGCAGCCCTGGTCTGGTTGCGTGCGATCTACTGCGTGAACCTCGACGGCTACTCGTATTCCTCGACCTACAGCACCGATCTGAAGAGCCTGGCGACGGCCATCGTCGATGAGGACGACCCATCTCTCAAAGCACCATGGTGCCCCGCCACCTGAGTGCGCATTACCTTTCACCCCATGAGGATCACTGCTCCGCTCGTCGCGGCCGGGCTGCTCCTCGGCGCGTGCTCGTCAGGCGGTTCGGATGCCGACCCAAGCGTCTCCGCGGCCACCCCGCAGACCACGGATGCTCCGACCACGATCACTGCTCCCACCACGACGACCGAAGCGACCACCACCACGTTGTCGCCCGAGGAAGCGATCTCGTTCGAGGTCGTCGAGCAGACCGACACGTTCACCCGCCTCGTGATCTCCGACATCAGTGGCCGCAATGTCGCCGACATCTCGCACGGCGGCGCCCCGGAGACCCTCAACCCGAGGCCGATCTACGTGCACATCAAGCGGGCGCTCAATCGAGACCAGACTTTGGTGACCGATCGGGCCGTGCCCTTGCAGATGATCGGCGGGTATCACAACGACGGCACCATCAACTGCTTGGTCCCTCCGAACGAAGTCGTGGTCGCATGCGTGGGTTTCCCGTATATGGATCAGTCGAAGTACACCCTCGAGACCTTCGACTTCCGGGACATTCCCAATCATGCGGTCGACGTCAGTCGGGCGATCGACGTGATTCTCGCGAATCCCGATCTCACCACCATGATCGACGCCGAGCGCATCTACTACTTCGGTGCTTCCATGGGCGGCATCACCGGCTCCATGTTCGTGCATCCCGATTTTCGAGACGAACGAATTATGGCCATCGTGTCCTTCCTCGGAGCATTCCCGTTCTGGTACGACGATCTGAGTGAGCGCACCAACTTCGATGCAGGCCCACCGATCCTGATGATCAACAAGATGAAGGACACGGTCGTCCCCTACGAGTTCGCCACGTTGAGTTTTGCTGCGGCCCAGGGTTCACCGAAGGTGGAGATCGTTTCGGTGTTCGAGGGCGATCACGCTGATTTCGTGACCTGTCCGGCTGTCGCCGCGTATCAGATGGCCTGGATCGCACATCACGTGAACGGTGGGCCGCCGCCCGACCCGGCGGTGTTCGACGGCTCGGACTGCGCCGCCTATGGACCACAGGAGGGTGGCACCACCGGCTGGGGTGTTCGCGACGACCTTCTCCCCGACGAGGCCAAGTCGCGGTTCGGCTCCTGACGCCGCCGTTACCCTGAGGGGGTCATGGCCGCGTCGACGATCCTCCAGCCGTTCCGCGGTCGCCTCGCCGCCTTCGGCGTCAACTCCTTCACCATCGGTTTGGTGGAAGCCACTTTCTTGGTGGTGATCACGCGCAGCATTCTGAGCGTCGCCGACTCCGACACGTCCCTCGATCTCCCATTTCTCGGTGACGCGACGATGAGCAAGGCCGCGGTTGTGGCCGCTGTCCTCATCGCCGCCCGCCTGGTACTCGGTCTGGTGTCGGTGCGTCTCCAGACCGGACTCACCTACGAGATCAATTCGTCCTTGCGCCAGGAGCTCGCTCGCGACTACCTCGCGGCCGAATGGTCGGCGCAGATGCGCCAGCAACGCGGCATCCTGCATCACGTCGCCGTTCAACTGCCGGCGCAGACAACGAGCCTGGTGTTCCAGTTGTCGAGTGCCATCGGCGGATTGCTGAGCCTCGTCTCACTGCTCATCATCGCCTTCGTGGTCGATTCGTTGGCGAGCCTGATCGTCCTGCTGGCCCTCGTGGTACTCGGCAGTGTGCTCTTCCCCTTGCGACGTGCGGTGCGAGTCCGCACCCGCCGGGCCCTCGAACACCAGACCGCGTACACCACCTCGATTGCCGAGGTTGCCGATCTCGGTCTCGAGATCAACGCCCTCGGTGTGTCGAACGAAACGGCAGCGCATCTCGACCGATTGGTCGAGAACGAGATGCAGGCCCACCGTCGCGTCGGACTCGTGTCGTACGCCATCCCCACCGTGTACACGACTCTCGCCTACGGCGCGATCGTGATCGCCGTGCTGGCACTCGATGCCTGGTCCAGTGACGACATGGGCAGCTTGGGAGCGATCATGCTCATCATGTTGCGGTCGCTCACCTACGGCCAGCAGATCCAGCAGGGCGGCACCGCACTCAGCCAACTCGGTCCAGTGGCGGCGAAGATCGAGCAGTACCGCTCCGAGTTCCGCGAGGCGCATCGCGCGCCGGGGCGCGAGCAGATCGACCGCGTCGACGTTCTCTCTTTCGATGCCGTGACGTTCTCGTACGACGACGCCACCCCCGTGATCGCCGACGCCTCCTTCACCATTCACCATGGTGACGTGATCGGCGTGATCGGACCATCGGGTGCCGGCAAGACCACTCTCGTGCAGTTGCTGCTCGGCCTGTATCAACCCACCGGCGGCCTCATCACCGCCGACGGCACCCCGATCGTCAACCTCTCCCCCGCGTCGTGGCACCGCCTCGTCACCTTCGTCCCGCAAGAGACGCGCCTGCTCGACGGCACAATCGCCGACAACGTGCGTTTCATGCGCTCGAACATCACCGACGACGACGTACACCATGCGCTTCGACTCGCCAACCTCACGCTCGACGGCGACCGTTTCGCCGACGGGATTCACACCGATCTCGGTGCGGCCGGCCGACAGTTCTCGGGTGGTCAACGTCAACGGCTCGCCATCGCGCGAGCCCTGGCAACCGATCCGTCGATTCTCGTTCTCGACGAACCAACCTCGTCACTCGATGCCGAATCCGAAGAGGTGATCGTCGACACCCTCACACGACTGAAAGGTCAGGTCACCGTCGTCGTGGTGTCGCATCGAGACTCCACACTCGCCACGTGTGATCGGGTGTTGCGGGTCGAGAACGGTCGGGTCAGCGTCGAGACGCGCTGAACCCCTCCAATAATCCGACGAAACGTGCACCGTCGCTGTTCCAACTGAGGTTGTCGCGCACGTATCGCCACCCGGCTTCGCCGTGGGCACCACGCAGGGCCGGACTCGATTGATACGCCATCACGGCGTCGACCACGTCGGTCACGAGATCAGGACCGAACCAGGCCGAGGTGACCACGCCCGCCCCGCTCGCACCGATCATCTCGACGGCGAGTGGCAACGGGGTCGAGATGGCCGGGGTTCCCTGGGCGAGATATTCGATCACCTTGGTGGGTCGAGAATGCACGTAGTTCGGATGGTTCGACAAGAGCGACAAGCCGGCCACCGAATCGGCCACGATCGCCAGTGCCTCTGGATTGGGAAGTGCCCCGAGCCACTCGAGCACACCGCGCTGGACGGCGTCGGCGATCACCGGCTCCACATCGGCATCGGCTGGGCCGATCAACACCAGTCGCGGACCACCCCGCGCCACGAGTTCGTCGGCCACCGACACGAGTGACGACACGCCACGACTACGCGACAGCCGACCCACGTACACCACTCGCGCCGTGCGCGCTCCGTCGGCCGGTTGGTCGAGCACCCACGTGCTGTTCGGCACGACCGGTGCGTGAGGGAAGCGTTCGCCGTACGCGGTTTCGGCGAGGATCACCTGAAAGCGCCGGCGGGCCAGTTTCTCGAGCACCAACAACGCCCGTCGAACCATCGGCCGCGCGGGGCGGGGAATCCAGCGTCGATCACTCACCGAGGCCACGAAATCTTCGTGCACGTCCCACACGAGCGCCGTTCGTCGCCACCTTCCCACACCGATCACCGGTACGAGTTCGGGGTCGTGAACCAACACCACATCCGCGATGCGAGCGAACCGACGCACGGCGCGACGCGCCTCCCACCAGGCCCCCACTCGCTGTCGACCGACGGCTCGACGCACGACGATGCGTTCGAGGCCGGGCGGATCTTGTGACCGCGCATCACCCGGGTCGGGTGCGATGAGCGTGACCGCGTGTTCGGCTTCGAGCAACGAGC
>JALRBT010000090.1:1320-4737 GCA_023262255.1 Ilumatobacteraceae bacterium | reverse complement strand
GATCAACCCCGCGAATCGTAAGGCGGTCGCGCCAACTCGGTTCGTCGGCCAACTCCACCCTGGGGAAACGTGCGAGCAACCGTTCTATTGCCACCTGTGCCTCGAGTTTGGCCAAGGCCGAGCCCAAGCAGTAGTGAATACCCGCGGCGAAGCCGAGATGTTTGTTTGCGTTCGCGCGGCGTAGATCCAACTGGTGGGGATTCTCGAACACGCTCGGGTCGTGACTGGCCGCGCCGAGGCTGGTGAGCACCCGTTCACCGGGGGCAACTTCTACCACTCGGTCACCAACCTGAAATTGCACCGGCACCAACGGCACACGAACCGTGTGTTGCACCGGACCGTCGAAGCGCAACAGCTCATCGACCGCATTGGAGTTCAAACCGTTGTCGCGTGCGTACTGCAATTGGTCGGGTGAACGCAGGAGGGCCAACATCGAGTTTCCGATGAGGTTCACCGTGGTTTCGTGTCCGGCGATGTACAAGAGCACCACGAACGTGACGAGCTCGTCCGCGGTGAGTTTGTCGCCCGACTCCTCTGCGGAGATCAGTGAGGACAGCATGTCGTCACCCGGGTTTCGGCGCCGGTCGGTGATTGTTTCGTCCAGGAACGGGAGCAAGCCGGCGAATGCGGCGTCGGCTTCCTCGAGATCGGCCAAGCCGACGGTGGGCTCGAGCGTTCGGGTGATCACTTGCGACCATTCGCGAAGTTCGTCGGCGCGACTGGTGGGCATACCCAGCATCGCCGAGATGACCAGGAACGGCACGGGAAATGCGACGTCATCAATCAGTTCGAAGGTGCCGCCGCCGCGCACGCGCTGTTCCGCCGTGTCGAGTGCATCGTCGACGAATCGCTGCACCATCGGACGGAGCGATTCAATGGCGCTCGGGGTGAACGATTTCGAGACGAGCCGACGTAGTCGCGTGTGGTCGGGCGGATCCAGATTGAGGATCGACTTCGAGGTGTTGCGACGGCGCTGGCGCATTCGATTGCGAATCGGATCGTCGGTGGGTTTCCCCGACTTTTCGATGTCGCGGCTGTAGTCGTTGGATCGAAGCACCGTTGCCACATCGCTGTATCGGGTGAGAACCACCAGGCCACCCGGTGCGAGGTGCACCGGGTCGTGCTCACGTAGTGCGTCGTAGAACGGATGCGGGTCGGCGCGAAACGCCGGATCGAACGGATTGAACGTGGGGGTCGTCACTGTGTGTTGGTGGGAAAGGGCACCGTCGCCTGCTCGTGCAGAATCGGGTCCTGGTCCGGCAGCACGATCCAATGCGCGCCGTTGATGCGTCGGGTAACCGAAGTAGTCACTGCGTCGACGACTTGCCGCGTGTTCATGAGCGGCATGCCCAATTCGGCGATCCACTCACGAGCACGCTCGCTGATCAGCGGAGTGTCGACGAAACCCGGGCAAATGGCGCTGATGCACACGCCAAACTCGGCGAGCCGCGGCGTAAGTGACTTCACCAAACCCGATACTGCGTATTTGGTGAGACCGTAGATGGGGTCGGGAGGAATCGGCACGAATGCTGCGATCGATGCCGTGACCACGATGTCGCCGCTGCGGCGTTCGCACATGCCCGGGATCACGGCCCGTGCACCGAACACCACACCATCCACGTTCACCCCGATGGCGCGCCGATACTCGTCGTCGGTCACGCGCACGAGTGGTGGTTGCGCCGGGTCGGCGGGCCCGTCGAGCACGTTGCGATGCGTCGTAACGCCGGCGTTCAGGTGGACGAGATCGAAGTAGTCGTGTGATTCGATGAAGCGGGTCCAGGCGTCGCTCGAGGACACGTCGAGTTCCTCCGCGTTCACGTCGAGGCGCCGTGCAGTTGCGTCGAGGGCTTCGGCGTTCACATCCACGATGGTGACGGAGGCTCCCGCCTTGGTCCACGATTCCGCCACGGCCGCGCCGATGCCGCTTGCACCTCCGGTGATCAGCGCGTTGCGACCGGCCAGATTCACGATGTGAACCTAGTTGCGGAACGACCGGGGATACGAGTCAGGAAGTGCGTTGCGTCGTGAGTTGCGAGTCAGGCGCCGATGGTCTTCACATGCTCGTGCAAGGCCGAGGCGTAGGCGTCCATTAGGCGCCCGATTTCGGCATCCGTCGCCACGAGCGGTGGGCAGAACGCATTGGTTTCAGCCCCGATGCCCCGCACGATGGCTCCATTGCGCATGGCAATGTCTCGCACCACCTGGGCGTCGTGATGCCCGTGCAGACCTGCCGCCCAGACCGCACCGTCTCCGCGAACTTCCCTCAGGACCCCATCGCGATGCAGGGCGTGCAGTGCAGACGACACGAGGTCGCCGACGTGCGCGGCGCGCTCGACCAATCCTTCGTCAGCGATGATGTCGAGGTTTTTCAGTGCTGCTGCACATGCAGTTGCGTGTCCCGAGTAGGTGTAGCCCGTTCTCAGAACGAAGGCGGGATCGGCTTCGAGTGCGCGTAACGGGGCGCTTCCGACGAACACACCGCCGAGCGGCACGTATCCCGAGGTCACCGCCTTGGCAAAGCACGTGAAGTCGGGTACGACGCCGTAGCGCTGTGCAGCAAACCAGGTGCCCAACCGCCCGAATCCGGAGATCACCTCATCGAAGATGAGGAATGCTCCGTGCTGGTCGCACAACTTCCGAAGGCCCTGGAGGTACCCATCGGTCGGTGGAAAGACGCCTCCTGCACCCTGAATCGGTTCCACCAGCACGGCGGCGATGCGCGAACCGTCACGACTCATCGCAACGGACAGGGCCTCGATGTCGTCCGGGTCCACCTGCGTTACGTCGGGCACCAGTGGGTCGTAGCCGATCTTGTTGAGGGGCAATCCCTGAGCGCTGGTTCCACCGAAATTGCTGCCGTGGTAACCGCGACCGCGGGAAATGATGATGGTTCGCTCAGGCTGGCCCGCCTGCACGTGGGCGAGGCGAGCAAGTTTCATCGCCGTGTCGACGGACTCCGATCCGCTCGAGCAAAGGAACACCCGGTTGTTCGGGATGGGGGACAGCGCATGCAATCTGTCGGTGAGACGATCCGTTACGTCGGTGCTGAAGGGATCGAAATTGTTGTACGACTCCAGTTTCACCACTTGCGCCGCAATCGCGTCGGCCATGTCCTTTCGTCCGTGTCCGATGTTGCAGTACCAGAGGCTCGCCATGCCATCGATGTACTCCCTGCCTTCGGTGTCGTAGAGGCGCGTCCCCTCGCCTCGCACCATGGTGACGAACTCGGTGCGCGACGGTTTGGTGAATGCATGGAGATAGGTGGGCTTCACGGAAGAAACCCTAGTAATGGCCCGCGAACTAGCCTGAAGGTGCGATGAAGGGGCTCATCCTGTCAGGTGGTGCGGGCACTCGCTTGCGACCGATCACCCACACCAGCGCCAAACAACTGGTACCGATTGCCAACAAGCCGATCCT
>JALRBT010000090.1:0-1310 GCA_023262255.1 Ilumatobacteraceae bacterium | reverse complement strand
TTTCTACGGCATCGAGGCGATGCAACGCGCGGGTATTCGCGAGATCGGCATCATCGTGGGTGACACACGAAAAGAGATCATGTCGGCCGTGGGCGACGGCTCCCAATTCGGGGTGAACGTTACCTACATACCCCAGGACCAGCCCCTCGGACTCGCCCACTGCGTGTTGATTGCCAACGACTTCTTGAGCAACGACGATTTCGTCATGTACCTGGGCGACAACATGCTCGAGCAGGGGCTCGAGGGTTTCGTGAAGGAATTCGAGGCGGCTCGTTCGGCCGGCGGAAAGAATGCTCCGACGGCACAGATCTTGTTGTGCCACGTCGACGATCCGCGTCAGTTCGGAGTCGCCGAAGTAACCGAGGAGGGGCACGTCAAGCGCCTGGTGGAGAAGCCAAAAGATCCACCGAGCGACCTGGCGCTCGTTGGTGTGTATCTCTTCGACAAAACCATCAACGAGGCCGTTCGGGCCATCAAGCCGTCCAAGCGAGGCGAGCTGGAGATCACCGACGCAATTCAGTGGCTGATCCAGCAAGGCCGAACCGTGCGCCACGAAGTACTGCAAGGTTGGTGGTTAGACACCGGCAAGAAGGATCCATTGTTGGAATGCAATCGACTGGTGCTCGAAGTGCTGGAGCCGCGCAACGACGGCAGCGTGGATGGCGGTTCGCAAATCGAAGGTCGCGTAGTGATCATGAAAGGCGCAAAAATCGTCAACTCGCGCATTCGCGGCCCCGTGGTGATTGGTAGCGACACGGTTATCGACAACAGCTACATCGGGCCGTACACGTCCATCGGCAACAACTGCAACATCGTGCACAGCGAACTCGAGCACTCCGTGCTACTCGACGGTTGCACGGTCAACGACGTACACAAGATGACCGATTCACTCTTGGGTCGCAACGTGCAGGTGGTCAAGTCGCAGCACCGTCCGCGCGCCTTGCGGTTGATGCTCGGCGACGATTCCAAAGTGGAGCTCGACGCCTAGATGCCCACGATCACCGAATCCGACCTCATTAAAGGTGTGCAGATCGTCGAGCCGAGCATGCACGGTGACGAACGCGGATTCTTCATCGAGACGTACCGTCGCGAATGGTTCCCGCTCGGCCGAGAGATGATTCAGGGCAATCGTGGCGACCGTAAAGCCGGAGCAATTGTCGGGCTGCACTACCACCTACATCAAGCCGACTACTGGTACGTGCCGTATGGAACCTGTCGGGTGGTGTTGCACGACCTACGCAAAGGTTCACCCACCGACGGCGTCACGCAGGTGATCGACCTCGGCGCGCGCAAGGATGGAACGCACGATC
>JALRBT010000008.1 GCA_023262255.1 Ilumatobacteraceae bacterium | reverse complement strand
ATCATCAGCATGCGACAAATGCTCGAGGCAGGAGTCCATTTCGGACACCAAACCCAGCGTCGCAATCCCACGATGCAGCGCTTCATCTTCGGTGAGCGCAACGGCATCCACATCATCGATCTCGAGCAAACGCTCACCCGCATCGAAGCCGCGTACGGTTTCGTTCGTCAGCTTGCATCTGGCGGCGGCGTGGTGCTGTTCGTCGGCACCAAGAAGCAGGCCCAGGATCCGATCAAGAACTACGCCGAGCGATCCGGCATGCCGTACATCAACGAGCGTTGGCTCGGTGGCATGCTCACCAACTTCGGCACCATCTCCAAGCGTGTGTCCAAGATGATCGAACTCGAGCGTCTCAGTGCGTCACCCGAGTGGGCGCAAATCCCCAAGAAGGAAGCGCTCCTCATGTCGCGCGAACTCGTCAAGTTGCAGCGCAACCTGTCGGGCATTCGCAACATGGTTCGGCTGCCCGATGCCATCTTCGTTCTCGACACGGCCACCGAACATCTCGCGGTGACCGAGGCCAACAAGCTCAACATTCCGGTGATCGCGGTGGTGGACACCAACGTGAACCCCAACCTGGTGCAGTATCCCATCCCGGGCAACGATGACGCCATCCGCGCCAACGAACTGATGACGCGTGTCATCGCCGAGGCAATCGCCGAAGGTCGATTCATTGCCGAGAAGGCTGGCGGTCAGGTACAGAGCGCCGCCACCGCCGTCGTGGACAACGCGGTGTTCGCCGCGGATCAGGCTCGTGCTCGCGCGGAAGCCGCAGCAGCGCAGGCTGCGCGCGACGCCAAGTTGGTGGGTGAGGCAAACTAATGGCCGTCAACGCCAAGGACGTTCAAGCACTGCGCCAGGCAACCGGCGCCGGAATGATGGACTGCAAGAAAGCACTCGAGGAAGCCAACGGCGACGTCGAGGCGGCAAAAACCTGGCTGCGCGAAAAGGGTTTGGCGGCCAGCGCCAAGCGTTCCGATCGCGACAACAACCAGGGTGTGGTGGCGCTCTCCATCGACTGTCCGCTGGCTGCGATCGTCAAGTTGAAGTGTGAAACCGACTTCGTTGCGGCGAGCGAGTCGTTCGTGGCCGAGGCCCAAACCTTGGCCGATCTCGTTCGTGTGAAGGGCGAAGCGGCAGTCGCCGATCGCACCAAGGAACTCGACGACCTCAAGATCCTCCTCAAGGAAAAGATCGAACTCGGCGAAGTGGTGCGATTCGAGGCCGCTGCAGGCAACATCATGGACTCCTACATCCACGTTCAGGGTGGTCGTGGCGTCAACGTGGTGGTCGTTGAGATGAGTGGCGCAACCGAGGAATTGGCCCACGACATCGCCGTGCACGTTGCGTTCGCGCGTCCGAAGTATCTCACTCGCGACGAGGTGCCGGCCGACGTTGTCGCCGCAGAGCGCGCCACCCTCGAAACTGCTACCCGCAACGAAGGCAAGCCGGAGGCGGCAATCGGCAAGATCGTCGACGGCAAACTCAACGGCTTCTTCAAGGACCTCTGCTTGCTCGAGCAACCGTATGCCAAGGACGACAAGCAGTCGGTCAAACAAGTCATCGGCTCGGCTTCGATCGTGCGGTTCGCCCAGGTGGAAATCGGGTAATCTCGGAGACGCATGACTGCTCGTACCCAGCCCCGCTGGAAACGAGTGGTATTGAAATTGTCGGGCGAGGCACTCGCCGAAAAGTCGGGCTTCGGGCTCGACAACGACGTGTTGGCCCAACTGGCCGGCGAGTTGCGCGACGCTCGGGAGGAATTCGGGGTTGACATTGCCGTCGTGGTCGGCGGCGGCAACTTCTGGCGTGGCACCAAGGGCAGCGGCCGCGGAATGGACCAAGCCCAGGCCGACTACATGGGAATGATCGCAACGGTCATCAACGGTTTGGCGCTACAGGATGCCCTCGAGCGCGTAGGTCAGCACTCGCGCGTGATGACCGCGGTGGAAATGCCCAAGGTCGCCGAGCCCTACATTCGTCGCCGCTGCGAGCGCCATTTGGAAAAGGGACGAATCGTCATCCTGGCCGGAGGAACCGGCAACCCGTTCTTCACCACCGACACCGCGGCCGCACTGCGCGCCGCGGAAATCGAAGCGCAAGCAATCCTGAAGGGCACGCATTCCGGTGTGGATGGCATCTACTCCGCCGACCCGAAGGTGGACAAGAACGCCACACGTTTCTCTCGTCTCTCGCATCTCGACGTCATCAACAAGGGACTGCGCGTGATGGACTCCACCGCCATCACCTTCTGCATGGACAACAAGTTGCCGATCGTCGTATTCAACTTGTTGCAGCGGGGCAATCTGCGAGCGATACTCCAGGGCGAAGAAATCGGTACGCTGGTCGCGTGATCGACGACACGTTGCTCGAGTCGCTCGACAAGATGGACAAGGCCATCGAGCACGTGCAGCACCAGTTCGTGGCGGTACGTACGGGACGTGCGTCACCCGCGCTGATCGAGAAACTCAACGTTGACTATTACGGCGCCCCGGTGCCCCTGCAGCAGTTGGCCAGTTTCCAGGTGCCCGAGGCCCGCATGCTGGTGGTGAAGCCACACGACCGCTCAGCGATCGCTGCAATCGAGAAGGCGCTCATGGCGAGTGACATCGGTGTGACCCCCAGCAACGACGGCCAGGTGATTCGTCTGGCGTTCCCGGCGCTCACCGAGGAACGACGCAAGGACTACGTGAAGGTGGTGAAGAATATCGCCGAGGAGGGTCGTGTGACCATTCGCGGTATTCGACGCGACGCGCGCAAGGCCATGGAAACCGCCGAGAAGGATGGCGACATTTCCAAGGACGATCTCGAACGTGCTGAAAAGGATCTGGACAAGATGACCCAGGAGCACGTGGACCACATCGACAAAGCCGCAGCCCGCAAGGAACAAGAAGTCATGGAGGTTTGACAATGTCCGACGATCGCCGCGACAACACCGAGTCCAACGAAACCACCGGGGAACTTCGCGACAACACCATCGACTTTGGTGACGAGTTCGGCGAAGTGAAGTTCGCCGATTCCGACGATTCCGCTCCGGCCATCAGCGTCGACTCCACCGACACGGCACAACTACCGCACTGGAGCGAACAGCCAACGGGGGAGACCCCCCGCTTCGGTGTGCAACCCCGTGATCCGAGCAAGCCCGGCAGCCGCGACGCCACACGTCCGACCCGCGAGCCCAATCGACCGGATTCGCCCCCGCCGGTGAGTCGTCCGGCCCCCGAGGGACGCATTCGTATCGGCGGTGACCCGACCGATCAGCGTGCGCGACGTGCCTCCGACACCCACCCCACGATGCGTGACCGCACGGGTGATATTTCGCGGCCGATCGCTCGTGACCGCACGGGTGATGTTTCGCGCCCGATTGCTCGTGACCGCACGGGTGACGTGTCGCGACCCGTCGCGCGTGAGCGTGTCGGTTCACGCGATCGCTCGGGTCGTCGTCCGGCACCCGTTCGCCCCAGCCAAGTGCGACGGGCACGACCCGATCGTGGCGACAGCGGAACCCAACCTCGTCCCGTCGGGGCCGACCGCAACCTGGGTTCGGCGGTGCTCGTCGGTGCGGTGCTGGTGGTGTTGTTCGCCGGGACGTCGTTCGTGGGCCCCGCCGCGGTGATGGCGCTCGTCGTCGTTGTGCTCGGTATCGCCGCGCTGGAGTTCTTCACGCAAACCACCAACAAAGGGCTCGGTGCCCCGATGGTGGTGGGTGTCGTTGCGTGTTTGGCAGCGCCGCTCGCCGCCTATTACATGTCGCACCTCGCAATTGCAATGGTGGTGGTGTTCGCGTTCATCGCCGGTGCGGTGAGTCTCGTCGGTTCCGACGACGACCACAGCGGTGCAATCACCAGCCTCGGCACCCTGATGTTGGGCGTGGTGTACATCGGACTGCTCGGAAGTTATGCGGGAATGATCCTGCGCATGTCCACGCTGTCGGCGGCGCTTCCCAACGTGGGAACCGACACGCTGTTCCTCGCCGTGTTCGCGGTGGCCGCGAACGACATCGGCGCATACTTCGTCGGTTCGGCCATCGGTCGCACACCGCTCAAGGCGTCGATCAGTCCCAACAAGACGGTGGAAGGAGTCATCGGTGGCACGATCGCCACGTTCTGCGTGGTGGTCATCCTTGGTCTGCAGAGCGGCACGTGGGACTCGCTGATGGAGTGGATCATGCTCGCAGCGGTGGTGTCGATCGCCGCACCAATCGGCGATCTGCTGGAGTCCGTGCTGAAGCGATCGCTCGGCGTGAAGGACTTCGGAACGCTCCTCAAGGGTCATGGTGGGGTACTCGACCGCTTCGACGGTGTGTTGCTGTCGTTGCCGACGGTGTACTTCCTCGCCGTAACGCTGACCCCGTGGGCTAGCTGATTTTCTCGACGTGACCGTCGCGGTTGCCCTCGCGGGGAGCACCGGCTCCATTGGGCGACAAACGCTCGAGGTAATCGATGCGTCCAACGGTCGCTACCGGGTGGTGTCGCTCGCCGCCGCATCCAACGAAGCGGTTCTGCGGGAGCAGATCGCGCGGTATCGCCCGGATGTGGTTGCCGTCGTCGACTCCGCAGTGCGTTCACGCCTCAGTGGGGATTTCCCTGCCGTCGAGTTCAGCGACGACGTTGCCGACGTGGTTCAGCCGGCTGATGTGGTGGTCAACGCGGTGGTGGGTTTTGCCGGACTTCCCGTCACGCTCGAAACGCTCCGTCAAGGCAAGCGACTTGCGCTCGCGAACAAGGAGAGCCTCATCGCCGCCGGACCCATCGTGCAGCCGCTTCGCAACACCGAGGGTGCGATGATCGTCCCGGTCGACAGCGAGCATTGCGCACTGCATCAATGTTTGCGTTCGAGCGACCACGTTGGTCGCGAGGTTGCGTCGCTGCAACTTACCGCGAGTGGCGGTCCGTTTCGCGGGCGCACTCGCGACGATCTCTCGCGGGTGGACGTGAACCAAGCGCTGGCACACCCCACGTGGACGATGGGTCCGAAGATCACGGTGGATTCCTCCACGCTCATGAACAAGGGCCTCGAGGTGATCGAAGCCCACGAACTGTTCGGGGTTGGCTACGACCGAATCGAGGTGGTGGTGCACCCTCAGTCGATCATTCACTCCATGGTGACGTTCACCGATGGGGCTACCATCGCGCAGTTGTCGATGCCCGACATGCGATTGCCGATTGCGTACGCAATCGCCTGGCCGGATCGCTTCGACGTGCCGTTCGGCGCGGTCGATTGGGCGAGCATGCGAACGCTGGAGTTCGAGGTGCCCGACCGCGAGACGTTCCGTTGCCTCAACTTGGCCTATGCCGCCGGTCGCACCGGTGGCTCGGCGCCGGCGTGGTTGAGCGCAGCCAACGAGATTGCCGTCGAGGCGTTTCTCGCGGGACGAATCTCCTGGTTGCAGATTGCCGATGTCAACGACGCAACGTTGCAACGCCACGACGGTGGAAGCTTGTCGAGCGTCGACGACGTGCTGGCCGCCGACGAACGAGCGCGACATATTGCACGCGGCATCGTCCAATCTTTTGCACAGGCCGCGGGTACCGTAGGCGCGTGAGCTCGTTCTACACCCGCGTTCGCGAAGACCTCGTCGGTGGTGGTGGCGACCCCACTCGCGATACGGGCGACAAGGTTCCGTTGTCCACCACCATCGCAGGCCTGGGTGTCATCGTGGCGTTGTTGGCGTGGTTGGCGGTGCGCAACGTGTGGACCTTCGTGTTCGTCCTCGGTCTCATCGTGTCGGTGTTCCTCCACGAAATCGGACACTTCGTCACCGCACGTCGCACCGGCATGAAGGTGACGCAGTTCTATATGGGATTCGGTCCCAAGTTGTTGGCGTGGCAGCGGGGCGAGGTGGAGTACGGCTTACGGGCCTTTCCGATCGGTGCGTTCGTGCGCATCATCGGCATGAACAAGCTCGATGAAACCGACCCCGCCGACGAGGATCGCACGTATCGCTCCAAGTCGTTCCCGCGACGCCTGTTGGTCATCACCGCCGGCTCGCTCATGCACGTGGTCATCGCGCTGGTGTTGTTCGCCGGGGTGTACTCCGTCTCGGGTCGTTATGGCGAGACGGGCCGCGTCACGGTGATGGATCAGCCGTACGTCGGCAGTGCGGCCGAGGCGGCCGGTGTGCTCGAGGGTGATGTAATCGTCGAGTTCGACGGCACACCCGTTGCCAGCTCCGGCGACTTTGTTGCGGCGGTGCGCGCGAAGCAACCGGGCGACAGGGTGGAGGTGGTCATCGATCGCAACGGGGAAATCCGCTCGCTCATCGCCACGCTCACGGTGTTCCCGGGATCGGAAGAAACCCCCGAAGCCCGCGCATTTTTCGGTGTTGCCGGCTGGTCGCGCGACTACGTGCAACTCGGAGTCGTCGAGGCGATGGGTCGCGCAGCACAAGACTTGGTGGGCACCGCCCGGGATTCCGTCGTCGGCGTGTTCACGGTGTTGAATCCCATCAACTTGGCCGACAACCTCACCAGTGAGCGCGCCAATCCGCTCACCCGTCCGAGCACCGTGGTCGGTGCCAGCCAGCTTGGTGGGGAAGTGGGTCGCGATGAGGGGTGGAAGGGCGTGTTGCTCTTGTTGGGCGCAGTGAACGTGTTCGTCGGTGTCTTCAACATGATGCCGCTCCTGCCGTTCGATGGTGGCCACGCTGCGGTGGCGATCTACGAGCGTTTGCGCTCCACCCGTACGCGCCGGTATCACGCCGACGTTCGCAAACTGGCTCCAGTAGCCACCGCCGTGGTGGTGTTGTTGGTGATGTTGCTCGTGGCAGGCTTGTACCTTGACATCACGCAACCCCTCGGCTGATCGATGACCTCCGCCCCCGCCACGTTCCCGCGCAAAGCAACCCGACAGATTCACGTCGGCAAGGTGGCAGTGGGAGGCGATGCACCAATCAGCGTGCAGTCGATGACCATCACCAAGACCGCCGATGCCGAGGGCACCCTGCAACAGATCTACGCATTGGCCGCCGCCGGCTGCGACATCGTGCGCTGTACCTGCAACGAGATCGAGGCGGCCGAGGGCCTGGCACAAATCGTGCCTCGGTCGCCGGTGCCGATCATCGCCGACATTCACCACCAGTACAAGATGGCGTTGGCGGCACTCGAGGCGGGGGTTCACGGCTTGCGGTTGAATCCGGGGAACATCCGCAAACCCGAGCACATCAAGGCCGTGGCCAGCGAGGCGCGCGACCGCAAGGTTCCGATTCGCATCGGGGTGAACGGTGGTTCACTCGACCCCTCCCTCTACGAAAAATACGGTGGCCTGACCGCGGATGCGATGGTGGAGTCGGCGCAAATGGAGATGCGTTACTTCGACGAAGTCGGTTTCGACCTCGTCAAAATTTCGGTGAAGGCGTCCAACGTTCCCTTGATGGTGGAGGCGTACCGAAAGTTGAGCGCGGTCACCGATCACCCGTTGCATCTCGGGGTGACCGAAGCGGGTCCGTTGCCGGGTGGGCTGGTGAAGGCAACCGCCGGAATCGCAGCACTGCTGCTCGAGGGCATCGGAGACACCATTCGTTACAGCCTCACCGCCGACCCAGTGGAAGAAGCGCGGGCCGGTCGCCAGTTGCTCGAATCGCTCGGTCTTCGCGAGCGAAAGAACGTGGATCTCATCGCGTGTCCGAGTTGTGGTCGGGCCGAAATCGACGTCATCGAGGTTGCCAACCGGGCCCAAGCGGCGTTCGCCGACAAGAAGTTGCCGCTGCAAATCGCCGTGATGGGTTGCGTGGTGAACGGCCCGGGTGAAGCCCGCGAAGCCGATCTTGGTATCGCTGCGGGCAACAAACGAGGTCATCTCTTCGTGAAGGGCCGCAACGTTGCCGTGGTACCCGAGAGCGAGATGGTGGAAGCGCTCGTGGATTGGGCGTCGTTCATTCACGAGCACGGTGTCGAAGCCGCACTCCAACGCGTGGATACCACCATCGCCGAACGCGAAGCCGCACGCGATCGAAACGCACTCCTCGACGAAAAGGGCACCGACGCCAATCAGTCGGCGGAGAAAATCGTCGAGATTCGCCGCACCGTCGGGGGCTGAGCGCGGGTCACCGGGCCCCTCGTATCGCGCCCGCGCACTCGCGGACTCGCGCAGTGGCGCACTCGGACCGCCGCCGTTCGTCGGTGCGTTACGGTGCCACCGTCGTCATCGTTGCCACGGTGGTGGTCGTCGACTCGGTGGTCGTGGTCATTGCGTCGATGGTGGTAGTGGTCGTGCTCGTGGTGCTCGTGGCGTCACTGACTCGTTGTGCCAGCGTGGTGGCGAGTTCGGCGTACACGTTGGAGCGAACCCTGTAGCCCGATGGTGTGAGGTGGATCTTGTCGAATGCCATCAGTCGGGACGTGGTCTTGGCTTTTTCCGCCCAGTCGTACACGCTGGCCAGCGGATACTCCGCCAGCACACGCTCCAAGGTTCTGTTGAACACGCGTGAGCGCACGGTGGTGCGTGATGAATCCACACGGTGCACGTTCAGCCACACCACGGGCACGGGGCCGATGGCGTCCATCAACTCTCGAATCACCGCGATGTACTCGCGCTTCTTGCTGAGAAAATACACGTCGTTGGTGCCGAGTGCGACGATGACGGCGGTCGGGTAGACGCGCTTCTTCAGGTAGGTGTTCTTGTAGGTGTTGGCTCCGGAGTAGGTGGTGGACACGATGCCACCGATGCGCCGCGACCACCATCCATCGACGATCACGTCGTCGAAGGTTTGGGTGGCCGCCAGTTGCGACTGTGTCTTTGCGAAGTAGTTGGCGCCCCACGTGAGGCTGTCGCCAAGTACCAGTAGCGTGGACCCGCCGGTGCCGTTGACGCCGGGTGCGTAGCCACCGGCAACGGTGGCCGGTGCGATGGCGAGTAGCAACAACGCCGATACCGCGACACATCGTCGGAGCGCGCCGCGCGTCATGCGCCTGCCTCGTGACGCGTCATGCGCTCACCGAGTAGATCGTGGCCGTGCCCTCCAGGGCGATGGATTCGCCCACCGCCACGTAGGCCGCGCCGCCGCGAGTGAGTGGCCCCGCGCTCCCGGACGTGCACACCAACATGGTGTGCTGCGTCGATGCGGTGAGGGCAAACGTGCCGTTGAGCTCGTGTCGCATCACGGAGAACGGGGCCGCGCAACGGTACGCCACACTGGTGGGCGACACACGTTCGGTGCGAACCAGGTCGTTCGTGGGTGAATCGAGTCGCGCCACGGCGAAGAACTCGTCCAGGTCGACGTGTTTGTCCGTGAAGGCGGCGCGCATCACGTTGTCGGAACTGCCCTGCACTTCCAGGGCCACGCCACGCAGGTACGAATGCACCGTGCCCGCCTCGAGGAACAACGCCTCACCGGGGGCGAGGCGAACGTGATTCATGAGGAGGGCCACGGCTGCGCGTGGGTCGTCGTAATGCGCCGTGAGTTGAGTGATGACCGGAGTTGGTGTGGTGATGGTGGCGAGTTCCAACCACGCCGAATCTCCACCCGACGCCGTTGCGGCGCCACCCGACAACATCGTGCGTACGGCATGAGCAACACCGTGCTGCTCAACGTGTGCTGCAAGTGCAGCCGCGCCGGCTTCGGCACACTGTCGTAACGCCACGTCGTGCGATGCAATGCCACACAATGCCTCGAAGGTGTCGAGCGCAACCACCATCTCGGGTTTCGCACGATCGTCGACGTAGATGCGATGGCGCGCGTCGAGAGGAATCTCCGCCGCGTTCTCCTTCGCAAAGCCCCGTGCCGCTTGTTCGTCGGAGGGATGCGTTTGCAGCGACAACGGCTGTGCCGCTGCCAGCAGCTTCACGAGGAATGGTAGATCGCCGACCTCGTCCGACAAATAGGTTGGCGCGGGGAGGTGCAGGCTTTCGTCGACGTGTGCCGGGCCGCGAGGGTGGGTGCCGTACCAGATCTCCGCCCATGGGCGACCGTCGGCGGTGACCTCCAACATCTCGGGCAACGCAAACCGATCGCCCCATGGGTAGGGCTGAACCGCACCCTTCAGTCGCAGCATCGTGCCGTTATGCGCTTGCCGCGATGACGTGTGCGGCAACGTCGTGGATCGGCAACTCGGTGGTGGTGCCGGCGATACGGTCGCGAACCTCCATCACTCCCTTGGCTATTCCTCGTCCGGCGATCACGATCATCGGCATCCCCAACAATTCGGCATCCTTGAATCGCACCCCGGGCGACACTCCGTCACGATCGTCCAGCAGCACGTGCAGGCCTGCGTTCGAGAGTTCAGCGGCCAGTGCCTCGGCGGCGGGCCCGGTGTCGTCGCCGGGTTTTCCGGCGATCACCACGTGTACGTCCATCGGTGCAACACTGCGCGGCCAGCGCAGCCCGAGTTGGTCGTGGTGCGATTCGGCAATGGCGGCAACGGCGCGCGACACGCCCACGCCGTACGAGCCCATGGTCACCACCCGCTGCTTGCCCTTTTCGTCCAACACCTGCAGGCCCAGCACGTCGGCGTACTTGCGACCGAGTTGGAACACGTGCCCCATCTCGATGCCGCGCTCGATACGCAAGTGGGATCCGCAGTCGGGGCACGGGTCGGTGTCGCGCACGTCGGCAACGTCGATGACCCCGTTGGCGGTGAAGTCGCGACCGTGCACCAGATTGACCACGTGGCGTCCGGACGTGTTGGCACCGGTCACCCACGCACTGCCAACCACCACCCGCGGGTCGAGGAGGTAGCGAATACCAGAGGACGCCTTTTCACCCAGCGCATCGGGGCCGATGTAGCCCTTCACCAGGCTGGGTCGTGCGGCAAAGTCGGCGTCGTCGAATGCATCCACCTCGGCCGGGGCCACGGCGGCTTCGAGGCGCTTCATGTCCACGTCGCGATCGCCGGGCACGCCGATGGCCAGGGGTGTTCGCGTTCCGTCGGGTTCGCGCAGCATGACGAGCACGTTCTTCAGGGTGTCGCCGGCCGACCACGCGCCGGCGTCACGATGCAGATCGTCGCGACCGTTCAACACGTCGACCAGCGTTTGGATGGTCGGCGTGTTCGGTGTGTCCACCACCCGTGCGGCAGGGGTGGTGCTGGCGTCAACGTCGGCCATGGAGCCGATGCGCACCGCTTCGGTGTTGGCGCGGTAGTCGCACGACGTGCAGCGAACGAATGTGTCTTCCCCCGAGGCGCAGGGGGAGAGGAATTCCTCCGATGCCGAGCCACCCATCGCACCGGACATCGCCTTGACGATCACCACGTCCAGGCCGAGTCGCTCGAAAATCTTCACGTAGGCGGCACGATGCGCGTCGTAACTGCGCTGCAAGCCATCGTCGTCGAGGTCGAAGCTGTAGGAGTCCTTCATCACGAACTCGCGACCGCGCAACAACCCGGCGCGCGGACGCGCTTCGTCGCGGTACTTCGTTTGTATTTGGTACAGCCACACCGGCAAGTCCTTGTAGCTGGAGTACAAATCCTTCACGAGCAACGTGAACATTTCCTCGTGGGTGGGGCCGAGTAGATAGTCGGCCCCGCGACGGTCTTGCAGGCGGAACAAGTTCGGTCCGTAATCGGTCCATCGACCGCTCGCGTCGTACGGCTCGCGTGGCAGGAGGGCGGGGAAGTGCACCTCCTGCGCGCCGATGGCGTCCATTTCTTCTCGCACGATCTGCTCGACTCGCTGCAACACCCGCATGCCGAGCGGTAGCCACGTGTAGCCACCCGGGGCCGCGCGACGGATGTAGCCGGCCCGCACCAGCAAGCGATGGCTGGGCACTTCTGCTTCGGCCGGGTCGTCACGCAATGTGCGCACAAAGAGCGTCGACAAGCGATGAATCACGCGAAACGAAGGCTAGTTCGCGCGGCTATCATGGTTACGTCCTTCTACAGTCAGCATGAGTGCAGACCGCAAAGGCGTGGGTCACCACCCACGCCTTTTTTTGACTCGTGTAACGGCTGGAGGGGACGGCGAGACGAAGAAGAATCGAACACACGGTTACGAAAACGACGAAAAGGGAGCCACAGAGACGATGACCACGGACACCGTCGTTGAGCGGGTACGCGCCCTCACCGCTCCCATCGTGGCCGACCTGGGTCTGGAGATCTACGACCTCGAGATGGTGTCCGGTGTCCTGCGGCTCAGCATCGACACGCCACCCGGGCAGCCCTCCGGTGTCACACTCGACAACATTGCGCTCGTGAGTCGTTTGGTGTCACGCGAACTCGACCACAACGACCCCATGCCGGGTCGGTACACGCTCGAGGTGTCGAGTCCCGGCCTGGAACGACCGCTTCGCACCCCGCAACATTTCCAGCGTGAAGTCGACAAGGTGGTGTCGGTACGTTTGCACCGCGCCATCGACGGTCGTCGTCGTTTGCAGGGTTTGCTGTTGCGCGCCGACGAGCGTCACATCGTCATGCTGCTCGACGACACCGGCACGGAGATGTCGGTGGCCTACGACGACATCGAGCGGGCTCGAACCGTGTTCGTGTGGGGAGCCGAAACATCGGTGGGCCGTACGCAGAAGTCTTCAGATCGACAGACCAAGGAGGTTGCGTCATGAATCAGTCAGACATGAAGGAAGCCATTCGGATGATCGCCGCGGATCGCGGCTTGTCCATCGATGCGCTGTTGCAGGTGCTGGTCGAGGCCTTGGCCACGGCCTATAAGAAGCGTCCCGGCGCCGCCGAGGAAGTGATCGTCGGACTGAACCCGGACACCATGGAGATGACTTTCACGGCCTACGACATCGATGCCGACGGCAACTGGTGCAACGAGCGTGACGACACCCCGAGCCGCGACGAGTTGGGTCGCATCGCAGCGTCCACGTTCCGCGCGGTGTTGAGTCAGCGCATCCGCGAGGTGGAATACCAGGGCAAGTACGACCAGTTCCGCAACAAGGAAGGCGAGATCGTCGCCGGCCGTATTCGACTGATGCCCGATCGCAGTTCCGAGCGCAAGTACCTCATCATCGACATGAGCGGTGGCGAGGGAATCATGCCGTTGTCGGAGCAGGTGCCCAACGAGTTGCGCGGCTCCACCGACGGAACCTTCAAGGTGTTCATCGTGGAAGTTCGCCAGACTGAGCGCGGACCGCAAGTAGTGGTGAGCCGCAGCCATCCGGGCTTGGTGTTCAAGTTGTTCCAGATGGAAGTACCCGAGATCGTCAATGGCCAGGTGAGCATCATGGCCATCGCACGTGAGCCCGGTCAGCGCTGCAAGATTGCCGTGGCATCCAACGACCAGCGCATCGACCCGATCGGTGCCTGCGTTGGTGGACGCGGCGATCGCGTGAAGCGCGTGGTTACCGAACTGCGTGGCGAGAAGATCGACATCGTCACCTACAGCGAGGACAAGCGTTCGATGATCATCAACGCGATGTCGCCTGCGAAGGTCACCGAGGTGAACATCAGCGACGACGGTACCCAGGCCGACGTCATCGTGCCCGACTTCCAGTTGTCGCTGGCCATCGGTCGCGCAGGAATCAACGCCAAGTTGGCCGCCCAGTTGTGCGGACTGCGTCTCGACGTACGAAGCGAGAGCGAAGCCGCTGGTCTCACGGTGGAGAATACGCCGGCACCCGTAGCCGATGTTGCAGATTCGCCCGCCGAGGCCCCGGCTGCCGACGACGCCGCAGGTGGTGCAACCGCTTGAGCAAGACCGTCCGCGTTTCCACGCTCGCCAAAGAGCTCGGTATGACCTCCAAGCAGGTCATCGAACTGTGCTCCACCATCGGTGTTGGCGTGGTATCGGCCGGATCCAGCATGGTGGAGGCGCAAGCCGATCGTGTGCGTCGCCACGCCGAAGAAAAAGGTCTGAAGGGCGAGCCGATCGTCGACAAGCCCAAGCGCGCCAAGAAGGCCGCAACCGGCGACGAGGAAGCCAAGCCCAAGACTGCACGAGCAAAGAAGTCGACGACCGAGCCCGACACCACCGAAACCAAACCGGCCGACGTCGAAACCACCAAGTCGAATACCGGCGCCGCGACGGCACAGTCGACGGCACAGTCGACACCGGCATCCACCTTGCCTCCCGCAACCGTGGTTACCAGCGTGGTGACGCCACCAACCACTCCCGACACTGCGCCGCCTGCGGCAGCAACGCCACCGGTGTCGCCGGCACCACGCGTGGTGTCGTCGCGTCCGGGTAACGCCATCACCAGTCGTCCGCCGGCAACGCGTCCACCCACGACTCCCGGTACTCCCGTGCCGCCTCCGGGAACCGCGCCGTCGAGTGGGCCGCGCACGGTGCCCGCTGGTGGTCGAACGATTCCGCCGCCACCCGGCGGAAACCGCGTTCCACCACCACCTGCACGTCGTCCGCCGGGTCCGGATTCCCGCAGACCACGCCCCGGCGGTGCGCCGCGACCGGGTGCATCGGGTCGCATGGGTCGCTTTTCGTCATCCAGCCTGGGCAGAAGCGCGCCGCGTCCGGGCGGTACTGGTGCGCGACCAGGCGCACCCGGCCCCCGCCCCGCAGGCGGTAGAGGATCGGGCCTTGGTCGACAGGTCGGAGGCCCGCAGGGCCGCGGACCCAACGCGCGCGCCGGCGGTAATCGTCGCGGTGCACGAAAAAAGACGCGCGAACAGCGTCGCAAGGACATGGAGCAGCTGCAGGCATTGCAGCCCGCGCAGTACGCGCCGAGCAATGCTCCGGTGCCCGAGGGCCCCATCGTTGTCGAGCGAGGTTCGTCGGCGCAGGTGTTCGCCCCCAAGTTGAACCGTGGTGCGGTCGACGTGGTTCGCTTCCTGCTCGAGCAGGGCGAGATGGTGACCGCCACCATGTCGCTCGCCGACGAGCAGATGGAACTCTTCGCGATGGAGGTCGGCGCCGAAGTCATCCTCGTCGATCCGGGTCAACAAGAAGAGATGGAGTTGCAGGCGCTCTTCGACGACTCCGACGACGCCGACGAAGCCGCACAGCAGACCCGTCCGCCGATCGTCACCATCATGGGTCACGTCGACCACGGAAAAACCACGTTGCTCGACAAGATTCGCTCCGCAAACGTTGTCGCTGGTGAGGCCGGCGGTATCACCCAGCACATTGGTGCGTACCAGGTGACCAAGAACGACAAACTCATCACGTTCATCGACACGCCAGGTCACGCGGCCTTCAGCAAGATGCGTGCCCGTGGTGCAGGCGTTACCGACATCGTGGTGCTGGTGGTTGCTGCCGACGACGGCGTGATGCCCCAGACCATCGAGGCAATCAGTCACGCACGCGCGGCCGAGGTGCCGATCATCGTGGCGATCAACAAGATCGACAAGGAGAATGCCGACGTGCAACGCACAATGTCGGCGGTGGCCGAGCAGGGACTCGTGCCCGAGCAGTGGGGTGGCGACACCATCATGGTGGAGATGTCCGCCCAGCAGGGCATCGGCATCGATGAACTGCTCGAACAATTGCTGGTGGTTGCAGAGGTGGAAGAACTCACCGCCAACCCCAGCGGTCGCGCCAAGGGCTTCGTGCTCGAGGCTCGCCTCGACGTGGGTCGCGGTCCGGTCGCCACCGTGTTGGTGGACAAGGGAACGCTCAAGGTCGGTGATCCGATGGTGGCGGGGGCCGCCTGGGGTCGCGTACGCGCCATCATCAACGACCGCGGCGAACAGATCAAGGAAGCCGGTCCATCCGCACCCGTGCAGGTGTTGGGCTTGTCCGCCGTGCCGCAGGCCGGTGACGAGTTCCGTATCGCGCCAGACGACCGCACCGCGCGCACCGTCGCCGACTCGCGCGCCCAACGTCAGCGGTTGTTGGCCCAGCGTGGCGATGCCCGTACGCAAAAGGGCGTCAAGCTCGAGGACATCTTCACCCAGATTCAGGCGGGAGAGACTGCAACGCTCAACTTGTTGATCAAGGCCGACGTGCACGGCTCGTTGGAGGCGGTCACCGAGAGCCTGCGCAAGTTGGAGCGCGACGATGTAAAAGCCGCCTTCGTCCACCGCGGCGTGGGATCCATTACGGAGAACGACATCACGCTCGCTGCCACCACCAACGCCACCATCATCGGCTTCAACGTGCGTCCGGATCGCAAGGTGCGCGACCTCGCCGAAGCCGAGAACGTGGAGATCCGAACCTACGAAGTGATCTACAAGGTGATCGAGGACATCGACAAGGCGATGAAGGGCTTGCTCGCCCCCGAGTTCGAGGAAGTAGTCACCGGCGAAGCCGAGGTACGCGAACTGTTCCGCGCACCCAAGGTTGGCGCGGTGGCGGGCTGCTTCGTTCGCTCGGGTGTCATCACCCGTGGCTCGAAGGTGCGCTTCTTGCGCGATGGCGTGATCATCTGGAAGGGTGCCATCAACACACTGCGTCGCTTCAAGGACGACGTGAAGGAAGTTCGCGAAGGGTTCGAGTGCGGTATCTCGCTCACCGACTTCCAGGACTTGAAGCAGGGCGACCTCATCGAAACCTACGATCTGCGCGAAATCGAGCGCGTGTAGTCACCATGGCCGATCTGCAGTTCTACTTCGACCCGGTGTGCCCCTGGGCATACATCACCTCACGTTGGGTCGTGGAGGTGCAGGAGCAGCGGGGTTACGACGTGTCGTGGAAGTTCATTTCGCTGTTCATGATCAACAACGACCGGGGCTACAACGAGGGCAACATGCCGTGGCGCGACGGTCACATGTCTGGCCTGCAAGCCCTGCGTGTTGCGAGTGCTGCCCGAGCCGCCGCCGGCAATGATGCAGTTGCCGCGGTGTACACCGCGTTGGGTAAGGCCATCCACGTCGACAAGCGACGCCCCAAGGATTCCACCGAATTGAAGGACTTCGCCCGCAGCGTGTTGAGCGAAGCCGGTCTCAACCCACAGTGGGCCGATAGCGGAACCGACGAGTTGCACGACGAGGTCATTCGATACGAGACCTCGCGAGCCTTGGAGCTCACCGGCAAGGACGTTGGCACGCCGATTTTGGTGTTCCACCCCGATAAGCCCAATGAGGCGAGCTTCTTTGGTCCGGTGATCTCGTCGATTCCACGTGGCGCGGAGGCGCTGCGACTGTGGGATGCCGTGGAGACGTTGGCCACCACCTCGGGCATGGCCGAATTGAAGCGCTCACTGCGCAGCGCACCGTCGTTTGACTAACGCTCGTGCACGTCGTCTACACGCCCAAGCACCTGCTGCACGATCCGGCCACCGAGATCGAATCCTCCATCACCCATTCGCCGTTCGAGCACACCGGTCGCGCCGAAACCATCAGGTCGACCCTCGCCGCGGACTCCCGATTTGCGTTTTGTGGGCCCACCGAGCACGGCGCCGAACCGATCAAGGCCATCCACGACGAGGGGTTGATCGACTTCCTCTCGCTGGCCTGGGCGGAGTATCAGCACGAAGTGGGCCGGCGCCGCGAGGTGGTGCCCGACATTTTTTATCGCGACGACATCCGAAACCGAATGGGTGATACCAACGAGCCCGACTCGATCACGGCCCGCCTCGGCTGGTGGTGTTTCGAAACCACCACGCCGCTGACGCAAGGCACGTACGACGCTGCTCGTGCGGCGGTGGACACCGCGCTCACGGCGAGTGATCGCGTGCTCGGGGGAGAGCGTGCGGTGTACGGGCTGTGCCGACCTCCGGGGCATCACGCCACACGCGACTTGTACGGCGGCTATTGCTTCTTCAATAACGCGGCCATCGCCGCGCACGATATCGTGCAGCGCACCGGCGGAAAAGTCACCGTGCTCGATGTGGATTACCATCACGGCAACGGCACGCAGGAAATCTTCTACGACCGTGACGACGTGCAGTACGTGTCACTGCACGGCGACCCGCGTCGCGCCTACCCGTACTTCACTGGTCATGCTGACGAAACCGGCACTGGCAGGGGGCTCGGTGCAACGTTCAACGTGCCGCTCCCCAAGCGCACGGCGGACGACGCGTACATCGCGGCGTTGTCCAACTGCGCGGAGAAGATTGCCGCGTTCAAGCCCACGGCGCTCATCGTGTCGCTCGGTCTCGATACGTTCATCACTGATCCCATCGCCGACCTCGCGGTGACCACGGAAGGGTTCGCGCGAAGTGGTGCACTGATCGCCCAACTTGGATTGCCCACGGTGGTGCTGCAAGAGGGCGGCTACGACGTGCAGGCGCTTGGGCGCAACGTGCACGCCTGGCTGACGGGTTTCGGCGCCTAGTCGCGGCGCTGATCGCGTAGGTACGCCTCGAACTGCGCGGCCAACTCGTCGCCCGACGGAATGTCGGCGGTGGAGTCATCACGCTGGTGGGCCGCGTCGTAGGCGGATTCCAGCTGTGAGAGCAACTGCGCATGCTCCGGGTTAGATGCAACCAACGTGTCGAGGCGTTCGCGATGCGCGGAGGCGTCGGCGCGTACGGCGCTGACGTCGAGCGAGATCCCGCCAGTGTCGCACACCGCGCCGAGGAGCGCCACGGTGGCGGCCGGATACGGCATGGTGGTTGCGTAGTGCGGCACCTGCGCCCAGATTCCGACGGACGGAATGCCGCGTCCGGTCAGCACGTGCTCGAGCACGGCCTCGATTCCCGCCGGCACGTCGACCGAACTGCGAACGTACGGCAAGCCCACGATGGCATCCGACGATGGAGACGTGCACGACAAGTTCACGGCACGCGTGTGCGGTGTGGCGAAGGGATAGGCCCCCAACCCGATCATCTTGCGCACGCCGAGGGTCGTGGCAAGTTCGCCGACCGTGGTGGCGAACTGGTTCCACTTGGAGTCCGGCTCGTGTCCGGTGAGCAGCAGGAGTTCCTTGCCGTTGATGTCATGACCGAGCATGATCTCCGTCGATGGCCAATCCAAGCGGGTGTTGATGCCCTCGCGAAGTTCCATGGTGGGGCGACGGGCTCGAAAATCGAGGTATTCATCGGCATCGAAGGTGACGAGCGTGGTTGCCCCCGACACGTCGATTAGTCGCGTCATCGCCGCATGTGCGGCCGAACTGGCGTCGATCCAGCCCTGCAGCATCACCACCAACAGGGGCGACGACAACGTCGGCAGAGCCGAATAACTCTCGTGCAATCGGTATGAGCGGGGTGTCGAATCTGACGACGACATCTGGCTGGTCAGTGTAGGCGTGACAGCGACCGGTATGCCGCTGTGACTGCCGCCTCAACCTGGGCGGCAAACGGCGCCAACTCGTCGGCCGATCGATCACCGAGCGCACCACCGAGGTAGCGCGCGTACACACCCTCGATGATGCAGGCCAGTTTCCAGAACGCGAACGCGGTGTAGAAATCCAGTTGCGACACGTCACGCGAGGTGATGCGCGCATATCGCTCCACCAAATCGGCGCGGTTGAGGAAGCCCTTCACGCGGTTCGCCTGCGCCTGCCATGCCGACGCTTCGTCCTCGGGTCCGGTGTAGTACGCCATGAGTAGGCCCAGGTCGGCGAGCGGATCGCCCAGCGTGCAAATCTCCCAGTCGAGCACGGCGACGATGCGGCCGTCATCGTTCACGATGCAGTTGTCCAGGCGGTAGTCGCCGTGCACGATGGTGGCGGGCCCCTGTTCGGGAATGCTCTGCACCAGCGCATCGTGCACCTCGTCGAGCAACGGCAGATCGCGAGTTTTTTGTGCGTTGAACTGCCCGTACCAACGCTTGAGTTGTCGGGCGATGTATCCCTCGTGTCGCGCCAGATCGGAAAGACCCACGTGGTCCAGGTTCAGTCCGTGAATCGCCGCCATGGTGTCGATGAGTGTTTCGCTGGCGTTGCGCCGCGCCGATTCGCTAAGGACGCGTTCGGCGATGGTGGCGTCGCGAATCACGTGCCCCTCCACGTAGCCCATCACGTAGAACGGCGCGCCGTTCACGGCGGGATCGTCGCACATCGCCAGGGCGGGGGCCACCGGCACGTCGGTGTGGCGCAGCGCGTGGATGATGCGATGTTCGCGACCCATGTCGTGCGCGCTGGCGAGGGTGTGCGACAGCGGCGGTCGTCGCAACACGTACCGGGTGCCGTTGGCGTCGGTGAGTTTGAACGTGAGGTTTGAGTGCCCGCCGGCGATGACCTCGGCGGTGAACGGGGGAGCGAAACCCGAGACATGTTCGGCAAGCCATGGTGTGACGGTGGCGGTATGGATGCCGTCACGGACCGCGTCAGCCATGCGGCAAAACTACTCGTTGGCGCGCTGGAACGGCTTGGTTCGCACAGCGGTATCGTGAGCGCGTGAGTTCTGCAGTCGGCGTCATTGATGTAAGCGATGCAACGTTCCAAAAAGAGGTCATCGAGCGTTCCAAGACCACTCCCGTGGTGGTGGACTTGTGGGCCAGCTGGTGCGGTCCGTGCAAGACCCTCGGGCCGATCCTGGAGAAGGTGGTTTCGGCTACCGGCGGCAAGGTGGTGCTGGCCAAGGTGGACGTCGACAAGAATCCGGGAATTGCACAGGCGTTTCAGGTGCAGTCGATCCCCGCGGTGTACGCGCTGAAGGATGGCCAGGTGGTCGATGGTTTCATGGGCGCGCTGCCCGAACACGAGGTGCGAACCTTCGTCGGCAAGTTGAATCCGGGTGGAGACGTCGTGGATGTTGCCACGCTGCTTGCGCGCGGCGACGAAGCCAGTCTTCGTGAGGCGTTGAAGATGGAGCCCGCCAACGAACAAGTGGTGTTGGCACTGGCAACGTTGTTGTTATCGAACAACGCAGTCACCGACGCGCTGGAAATCTTGCAGCGCATCCCGCAAACCCCGAAGGTGGTCGCGCTGGTGGAGCGGGCCAAGGCGATGTTCGTCCCCGACGACAACTATGCGGTGCAGCTCGATGCACTGTTGCCGTTGGTAAAGGCCGATGAGGAGGCGCGCAAGCGCTTCTTGGAGATTCTCGACACGATGGGCCCTGGCGATCCGCGCACTGCCACCTACCGTCGCAAGATGACGGGAATGCTCTTCGCCTAACTACGGTTCACCCAGCTGGCACTGCCGGCCGGCGCACGCGGTTGCCAGTGGCAGTCGGATGCCCGGCGTCGAGCCGTCGACCGCGCGCGCCATCGTCGATGATCGGTCGCGCAACGGGCCATCTGCATCGGTGGATGATCTGCTCGCGGTGCGTGGTATCGGTCCGGCGAAACTGGCCGAGCTGAAGCCGTTCGTTCGCGTATGAGCGATACCGAAGCCAATTGTTCGCCCATGAGGCTGAGTCGCTCCGCGAACGAGTAGCCGCGTGCGGTGTGGTCGTGCGCGCTACAGCACGCTGAGTGCGAACAACGCAAAACCCGCGAATCCACCGATGGTCATCGCCAACGCCAGTGGCCACATGACCGACCGCCAATCCCGCCAGTCGGCCACGGGGCGTTTGGTGGCGCGATGCGCAGCCCATTGACCAAGCACCAGCCACGACACCAGGCTGAGCGCCACGCCGATGGCGATGGTGCCGACACTGGACGTGATCGGTACGCCGAAGGCCACCAACAGCGGGCACGCCGCAACGATCAGTGCAAAACCCACGACGCCCGTCACGCGTCCCGGCAGCAACATGAGCATGCCGCCCAGGACTGCAACGATGCCCGCTCCGGCGACGGCGTACACGCCACCCTTGCGACGCAACACGGAGCGATAGGCGACCACGCCACCCGGAACCGTCACCTGCGCAATGATATTGGCTCGTTGGTTTCGAAGGTGACATTGCGCGGCGTCGAGTCTCACGCCCGCTACGTGATCGTCGCCGTGTGGTGCTGCGTTGCGGCTCGTGCAGGAAGCGAGGTGGCAACGCGCGAGCAGCTCGTTGGTGCGATTGGTGCAGCGATGCAGTTGCGAGTTGCACGGTGGGTGGCCGAACTCGGCGCTCGGGCGCGGAATTCGGGCGTGGTCGACGTTGCAGCCTGGGTTGCCCTGGTGGGGGCTGTTGCCTGGCGCGCACACCGACGTGCGAGGCTAGAGGGGTGCCGTTCTATCTCATCACCGGTGACGATGCGCGACTGATCTCTGCGCAACTCTCGGACCTGGTCGACCAACTCGTGGGCGACGCCGATCGGTCGTCGGTGTACGAGTCGTTCGACTTTGCTGACGTGCAGTCCGACGATCGTGATGCGATGGTCGCACAGGTGGTCAACGCCGCACAGACACAGTCGCTCTTTTCCGACTTCAAGGTGGTGGTGGCTCGCAACGTCGACACCACGCCGCTCGACAATGCGCCGATCGTCGACTACGTACGCACCCCGTCGGAGCAATGTCATCTCATCCTTACGGCGAGCGGCCGGGTGCCAAAGGCACTCAACGATGCGTTGAAGAAGGCCGGTGCCACCGTGTTCGAAACCGCACCACCATCGAAGCGCCGGGAGTTGGTGGAGTGGTACAAGACCAAGTTCATCGAGGCCGGCCTGAAGATCGACACCGTGGCACTGGAAGAGGTGGTGGAGTGGCTCGGCCAGGACTCCGCGCGTTTACCCGGGCTGCTCGACGTGTTGGTGTCCACCTACGGTGAAAAACAGCGACTCTCGTTCGACGACGTGAGCCCGTTCCTCGGTCAGGCCGGGCACGTGCAACCGTGGGATCTCACCGATGCAATCGATGGCGGCGACACCGCCAACGCACTCTTCATGTTGCGGCGCATGTTGCGCAGCGGGGAGTTTCATCCGTTCCAGGTCATGTCGCTCCTGCACAACCACTACGTGAAGGCGTTGCGACTCGACGGATCGGGAGCCGCCGATCCGGTGCAGGCGATGGCGCTCATCAACTCACGCAGCGATTTTCAGGGTCGCAAGTACCTCGAGTTGTCGCGTGCGCTCGGTTCCACCAAGGTCACCGATGCGGTGCATCTGCTGGCTCGCGCCGATCGGGCGTTGCGCGGGGGAACGGGACTGGAAAACGAAGTGGTGCTCGAGGTGTTGGTGGCGCGGCTCAGCCGATTGCTGCCGCCGAAGGCGTCGCGCAAGCCGGTGCGAAAAGGCGCTACCTCGCGCCGCTAATGAGGCGCCAACACGTGGCGCGAGAAACGCGAGTTACTTCGCGGCGTTGATTTGGCGCATCAGGCGGCTCTTGCGACGCGCAGCCTGCTTAGGGTGAATGATCCGCTTGGCGGCGGCCATATCGAGACGCTTCACTGCCAAACGAAGCACTTCGGCGTTCTCCGGGGTGCCCGTGGTCTCGCGAACAGCCTTCACTCGGGTGCGCAACTCGCTCTTCACGGCCTTGTTGCGCTCGGTGCGCTTGGCGTTGGTGATGATGCGCTTTTTCTGACTCTTGATGTTTGCCATGGCTCTCTCACGCTACCAGCGCATCGTCGGCGGCTGACGGGCGAACGACACACCACCCGCGGCGCGCATCGTCGGCGGCCACGCACCCGCGAAGAGTAGAATTTTCGTTGGTTTCCGCCCGAAATGCCGTGGGAAGAAACAGCCCCCTCATGGAACAGTCCCACATCCGCAACTTCTCGATCATTGCGCACATCGACCACGGCAAGTCCACCTTGTCGGACCGAATTTTGGAGCTCACCAAGGCCGTGGATGCCCGCGATATGCGCGCACAATACCTGGACTCCATGGACCTGGAGCGCGAACGTGGCATCACTATCAAGGCCCAGAACGTGCGCGTGTCGTGGAAGGACCACATGCTGCACCTCATCGACACGCCGGGCCATGTCGACTTCGGCTACGAAGTCAGTCGATCGCTTGCCGCCTGCGAGGGCGTAGTGCTGGTGGTGGATGCGGCCCAAGGCATCGAGGCTCAAACGCTGGCCAACTGTTATCTCGCGTTGGAGAGCAACCTGGAGATCGTCGCCGCACTGAACAAGATCGACCTGCCCGCGGCCGACCCTGACCGATTCGCGATGGAGATCGAGAAGGTGCTCGGCATTCCGGCCGAGGACATCCTGCGTATCTCGGCAAAGACGGGCGAAGGCGTTCCCGAGTTGTTGGATGCGGTGGTGGAGCGTATTCCGGCTCCAAAGGGAGACCCGAACGCGCCGTTGCAGGCGCTCATCTTCGACAGTCAGTACGACCAGTACCGCGGCGTGGTGTCGAGCGTGCGCGTGATGAACGGGCGGCTACGCAAGCGCGACAAGGTGCTGTTCATGCAGGCCGGCGCCGAACACGAAGTGCTCGAGATCGGTGCACGTCGCCCAACCACGCAGGAAGTGAACGAACTCGGCACCGGTGAAGTGGGCTACCTCATCGCCGGAGTGAAGGACGTCGCCGAGGCGCGCTCGGGTGAAACCGTCACCCACGTTGCGCATCCCGCAGCAAAACCACTTGAGGGCTACCGCGACCCGAAGGCGATGGTCTTCTGTGGTCTCTTCCCGATCGATGCCGACGATTTCGAGGTGCTGCGCGAAAGTCTGCAGAAACTCAAGTTGAACGACGCGTCCATTTCGTACCTGCCGGAGTCCTCGGGTGCGCTCGGTTTCGGATTCCGTTGCGGCTTCCTTGGCCTCTTGCACATGGAAATCGTGAAGGAGCGTTTGGAGCGCGAGTTCAACCTGGCACTCATCGCCACGGCACCGTCGGTGCAGTATCGCGTGCTGCGTACCGACGGCGAGGTGGAAGTGGTCGACAACCCGGCCGAACTTCCCGCCACGGTGAACATCGAGGAGATCGAGGAACCGTTCTTCAAGGTGAGCATCATCACGCCGAAGGACTACACCGGCGCACTCATGGAGTTGTGCCAGACGCGTCGCGGCGAGATGACCAAACTCGAGTACCTGTCGCCCGAGCGCGTGGAGATGCAATACCTGTTGCCCCTCGCCGAGGTGGTGGTGGACTTCTTCGACCAACTGAAGAGCAAGTCGCAGGGGTACGCCAGCCTCGACTACGAATTGCACGGCTACCGCAGCAGCGACCTGGTGCGTGTCGACATCCTGCTCAACGGCATTCCGGCCGACGCGTTCAGCACCATCGTGCATCGCGAAAAGGCCTACGCCTACGGCAATCGCATGTGCGAAAAGTTGAAGAAGCTCATCCCACGACAAATGTTCGACATCCCGATCCAGGCGGCGATCGGCGGCAAGGTCATCTCACGCGAAACGGTGAAGGCCAAGCGCAAGGACGTGCTCGCCAAGTGTTACGGCGGCGACATCTCGCGCAAACGCAAGTTGCTCGACAAACAAAAAGAAGGCAAGAAGAAGATGAAAGCCATCGGCCGTGTGGAAGTGCCCGGCGACGTGTTCATCTCTGCATTGAAGCTCGATGACTGACGCCGCGTCGGCGCACGGCACGGCCGCGCCAGAACCCAGCGACTCGGTAGCACCGAGCGCGGGCGGAATGTTCCGTTCGCTGAAGCAATACAACGCCCGGCTATATTTCTCCAGCCTGCTCCTGAGCAACATCGGCTCGTGGCTGCAACTGACGGGTACCTCGTACCTGGTGTATCGCCTCACGGGGAACGCAGCAGACCTCGGCTACAACGTTGCGTTCCAGTTCCTGCCGATGTTGCTGCTCGGCACATGGGCGGGTTCGTTCGCCGATCGCTACGACCGTCGCACCATCATGATCGCAACGCAGTCGCTCATGGCACTGCAGGCGATGGTGCTCGGCCTTCTGGATCTCACCGACAACGTGACGTTGCCGGCGGTGTGGGCGTTATCGCTGTTCCTGGGTGTGGTGGGGGCCATGGACAATCCGGCTCGCCGCGGACTGATCACCGAATTGGTGCCAACCACCCAGCTCGGCAATGCCATGTCGCTCAACACCACGGTGATGACGGGTTCGCGCGTGTTCGGCGCGGCCCTGGCCGCGGTGCTGGTGGTGCCGCTTGGTACCGGATGGCTCTTCATTTTCAACGGCGTGTCGTACGCGGCGATGATCTACGGCGTGGTGGGGTTGCGTTCCTCCGAGATGGTTCCGGCCGTGAAGCGCCCCTCGGGTGGCACACCCGTGCGTGACGTGTTCCGGTACGTTGCATCCAATCGACGGTTGTCGTCGATGTTCATCGCCTACATCGTGGTGAGCACGTTCGCCTTCAACTACAGCGTGGTGTTTCCCAAGTTCGCCGATCTGAAGTGGGGGAACGAAGACGCGTTCGGCTGGCTTCTCACCGTGACGGGTATCGGCAGCGTGGTGGGCTCGCTCGCCACGGCGCGTCTGCAGCGCGTGTCGCTTCGCTGGTTGATGTTCAACGTGGGGGTGCTCGGTGCGGCCAACATCGCCATCGCGTTCTCGCAGCAACTCTGGCTGGCATTCGTATTGTGCCTGCCGTTGGGGTTCGGCGGGGCGGCGATGATCGCGTCGGGCAATGCCATCAGCCAGCAAGAGTCGCCGCCCGACATGCGCGGGCGACTGCTTGCTCTCACCGCGGTTGCCTTCCTTGGTAGCACGCCGATTGGTGGGCCGGTTACCGGGCTCATCGCCGACTATGTGTCGCTGGAGTGGTCGCTGGCCTACGGCGGCGTGTCATGCTTTGTATGCGTCGCCGTGCTGGCGTGGCGCTGGAGGTAGCGGTAACCATGGGAACATCGATCATCTGGTTTCGTCGCGATCTGCGACTGGCTGACCATCCCGCGTTGCATGCCGCACTCGCTCAAGGCACCACTACGCCGCTGTTCGTGCTCGATCCGTTGTTCGTCAAGCGCTCGGGCGCAGCGCGCATGGCCTTCATGTTGCGCAACCTCCGTGCCCTCGACGTGTCGATGAACAGGGCGGTGGTGGTGCGCCACGGCGATCCACTCGACGTCGTGCCACGGTTCGCAAAGGAGGTTGGCGCCGACAAGGTGTTCGTCAGCGCCGACTTTGCGCCCTACGGTTCACGCCGCGACAGCGACGTCGAAGCGCGGTTGAAGACCATGAACGTGGAGTTGGTTCGCGTCGGCTCGCCGTACGCGGTGAATCCGGGAACCGTTCGCAAGCCCGACGGCACGCCGTATGCAGTGTTCACGCCGTTCTCGCGCGGTTGGATTGCCCACGGGTGGGACGCACCGCTGCCCGCACCAACCAAGATGAACCTGCGCGGTGCGCCCGACATCACGTGCGATGGCATTCCCGCCGAGCCGTCGCTGCAGGCTGCGCTGCCGGGCGTGCCCTCGGGCGGAACCGACGTTGCGCTGCCGGCCGCCGGCGAACCAGCCGCCTGGGCCCGATGGGAGCACTTCGCATCCGACGCGCTGAGCCGATACAAAGAGGAGCGAAACAATCCCGATCGCGACGGCTGCAGCATGTTGTCCCCGTATCTGCGCTTCGGCGTGTTGCATCCGCGTCAATTGTTGGCCGAGTTGAAGCCCGACAAGAATCACGACCACTATCGCAGCGAGTTGGGGTGGCGCGAGTTTTACGCCGACGTGTTGCACCATCAGCCGCACACCACGTGGAAGAACCTGCAGCCGAAAATGGCAGCGATGCCCGTCGATACCGACGCCAAAGCCAAGCAACGGTTCGCGTTGTGGTGCGAGGGGCACACGGGGTATCCGATTGTCGATGCCGGAATGCGTCAAATGCTCGCCACGGGCTGGATGCACAATCGCGTGCGCATGATCGTGGCGAGTTTCCTGGTGAAGGACCTGCATCTTCCGTGGCAGTGGGGCGCGAAGTTCTTCATGATGCACCTGGTGGACGGCGACATCGCTTCCAACAATCACGGTTGGCAGTGGACCGCCGGTACCGGCACGGACGCCGCGCCGTACTTCCGCGTGTTCAATCCCGTGCTGCAGGCCAAGCGCTTCGACCCCACTGGCGCGTATGTACGCCGTGGATTCCCGAACTGCAGGACGTTCCCGACAAGTTCGTGCACACTCCCGCGGAGAATCCTGCCGGAGTTCCGAAGGGCTATATGGCGCCGATGGTCGATCACGGCGAAGAACGTGACGAGGCGCTACGTCGCTACAAGTTGGTCACGGGCAAGTAGCACGGCGCGACATACGCCACGCGCCACGCACTACGTACGCCGCGCGCCACGCTCGGCGCGACTGGCACCCCTGCGCTCAGTAGCCTGAGGAGCACGATCATGGCTGCAAGTGGTGTCGACGACCGCAGAATCGCCATTCTCCGCAAGGTGATTGAGCATTACGTAACCACCGGTCAGCCGGTGGGGTCCACACACATCGCCTCCATGCCCGGCGTTTCGGTGTCGGCCGCCACCATTCGCAACGATATGGCGGCACTCGAGGCCGAGGGGTACTTGGCCCAGCCCCATACGTCGGCGGGCCGTGTGCCCACCGACAAGGGTTACCGCGTGTACGTGGATCACCTCACCACCACCGACGTGGCTAAGGCAGGTCGTCTCGATACGGCAAGCCGTCAGCGTCTCGGCGACTTCTTCGACTCCGCCCACTTCCGGTTGGAAGAAACGTTGCATCGCACGTCGCTGTTGCTGGCACAACTCACCAACTACACCGCGGTAGTCACCGGACCGTCGGTGTCGGAGGCGGTGGTGCGATCCGTGCACGTCGTGACGCTCAACGAACGCCTCGGCACGGTGGTGGCGGTGCTGTCCAATGGCGAAATCGAGAGCGAGCAGATCGAGTTCGCGGTTCCACCGAGCGACATGCAGGTTGCGCTCGCCAACGCGCGACTGAACGAAGCGTTGATTGGTAAGGCCCTCGGCGAAGCCACCTATGCGGGCCCACCGTCGCGCAACGACGGTGTCGATGCCGATGTGGAGACGCTCGTCGCTCGAGCCGTTGCCGCGGTTACCGAGGGCAAGCGTCGCGACAGTGTGTTCGTTGGTGGCACGGCCAGTTTGACCACCGCATTCGATGCAGTGGAGGTGGTGCGCTCGGTGCTGGAGACGCTCGAGCAGCAGTACGTGGTGGTGTCGCTAGTGCGCGACATGTTGAGCCGCGGCGTGAGCGTTGCCATTGGTGCGGAGACCGGAGTGGAACCGTTGAGTGTGTGCTCGGTGGTACTCGCTCCGGTGGTGCGTGACGGTGAAACAATCGGCAGCGTCGGAGTGCTCGGACCTACTCGAATGAACTATCCGGCGGCACTCGCCACGGTGGAAGTGGTGAGTGATCGTCTCGGCCGTCGTCTCACCGAGGGCTGAGTCGGCCGTGCGTTGGAGCAGGGGATAGCCCGACCATGTCGACGGACTTCTACGAGTTGCTCGGCGTCTCGCGCGATGCCTCGGCCGACGATATAAAGCGCGCGTATCGAAAGTTGGCGCGCGAGTTGCATCCCGACAGGAACCCCGGCAACAAAGAAGCCGAAGAAAAGTTCAAGCAGGTGTCGCGCGCGTACGAGGTGCTGAGCGACGACGAGTCACGCGCCCGCTACGACCGCTTCGGCGAGGCGGGCATGAACGGCGGTGGTGGAGGTGGCGACCCCTTCGGTGGTGGCTTCGGCGACATCATCGATGCGTTCTTCGGCGGTGGCTCGCCGTTCGGTGGACGCTCGGGGCCGAGCGGTCCGCCGCGTGGACAGGATCTCGAGGTGATCATCGACATTTCGTTCGTCGACGCCGTGTTCGGCTCGCAGCAGGAGGTAAAGGTGCGAAGCGCCGTTGCCTGCGACGAATGCAGTGGTAGCGGTGCCGCCGCGGGAACGAAACCCACCACGTGTTCCGAGTGTCGCGGGGCGGGGCAGGTTCGACGTGTTCGCCAGAGCATGCTTGGCCAGATGGTCACCACCAGTGCGTGTCCACGATGTAACGGTGCCGGACAGATAATTGCATCGCCATGTTCGTCGTGTCGTGGCGAGGGACGCGTGGTGAAGGAAGTGTCGCTCAATGTCGAGGTGCCCGCGGGCGTGGACACGGGTCAAACCTTGCGGCTCACGGGCCGTGGTGCGGTCGGACCGCGCGGCGGGGCGGCAGGCGACTTGTACGTACATATGCGGGTTGCTGCGCACGATCGTTGGCATCGCGAAGAAGACGATTTGGTCACCGACGTACCGGTATCCATCGCGCAGGCGGCCCTCGGTACCGAACTCGACCTCGAAACGCTTGACGGAGTCGAGCACCTGGTGATTCCGGCCGGTGTGCAGCACGGGCATGAATTCGTGTTGCGAGGTCGCGGCGTGCCGCGACTGGGTCAGGGTGGCCGCTCTCGCGGGCGCGGCAATCTGCGGGCACGCGTGCTGGTGCAGGTGCCGGGCAAGTTGTCGTCTCAGGAACGGGATTTGCTGCGTCGCTTCGCGGAGTCGCGCGGCGAGCAGGTGAGTGACGACGGCATCGTCTCCAAGATCAAGTCGGCGTTTTCGTGATTGATGCCCTGCGCAACTCGGTTGCGCATGTCTTTGTCGACCACCTCGACTCACCTTCGCTCACCGACACCGATCAGCACCACCTCTCGCGGGTATTACGCGTGCGCGACGGCGAACGGGTGACCGCCAGCGACGGACGCGGCAGTTGGCGTTCGTGCAGGTGGGCTGATGGCGGGCTTCGTGTCGACGGCGACGTGGTTACCGAAGCCGCTCCGTTGCAGCGTGTCGGTGTTGCATTCGTGCCGGTGAAGGGTGATCGCAACGAGTGGTCGGTGCAGAAGCTCACCGAGATTGGCGTCGACGACATCATGCTCCTTGCACCGACGCGCCGTTCGGTGGTGCGGTGGACGGACACCGACAAACAGCTCCGCAAACTCTCGCTGGTGGCGCGGGAGGCTGCCATGCAGTCGCGTCGGGTGTGGCTTCCCAGGGTGACGGCGGGAGTTTCGTTGAGTGATGTGCTGTCGATGCCGGGTGTTGCGGTAGCCGACCCGGCCGCGTCGTTTGCGGTGTCGCCCGACGCGTCGAATCGTGCGAATCCTGCACTCATCGTGGTGGGCCCTGAGGGCGGCTTCGACGACGACGAAATCCCCGCCAACGTTCCGCGAGTACGTCTGGGTGACACGATTTTGCGGGCCGAAACTGCCACACTGGTGGCGGCAACGTTGCTCACATCTGCAGCAGCCATACCAACCGCAAAGGAAGCCCAATGAGCCAGGAGGAAATCACCGGCGACGGTGCCGGCTCGCCGTACTCGCGTTTGGTCGGGGAGCGCCTTCGTTCGATTCGCCTGCAAAAGAACATGTCGTTGGGCGATGTCGAGACCCGCAGCAACAACGAGTTCAAGGCGTCGGTGCTCGGTGCGTACGAGCGTGGCGAGCGTGCCATCTCCGTGCCCAGGTTGGAGCGTCTCGCTCGGTTCTATGACGTGGGTGTCGACCAACTGCTGCCGCGCGATCCCACCCGAGTGGAGCCCGGCTCGCAGGCTGCTCCGCAAGGCAAGTTGCGAATCGACGTGGCCAAGTTGAGCCAGATGCAGGGACCGCAATTTTCGATGTTGGAGAAACTCCTGCGCATGATCCAAGTGCAGCGACAGGACTTCAACGGCAAGGTAATCACGGTTCGCGCGCACGACATTCGTGCAATTGCGGTAATGCTCGATGTCAGCGTCGACGAAGTACCCGCGCGACTCACCAGCCTGGGGCTGGTGTTCGTGCCGCCACAAGCGTGACTGGGTCCACCCGCGCACCCGCACCAGGCGACCCCAGGTGGTCCACCCGCGCACCCGCTGCCGACATCGGCTTCGGCGCGTATGTGCACATCCCGTTCTGTGCAAGCAAATGCGACTACTGCGCCTTTGCAACCTTTACCGATCGCTCCCATCTGGAGTCGCGGTATCTGCGGGCGCTTCGCACGGAGATCGAGAGCGCGTCACATCCGCCCGCTTCCGCCGTGTTCGTTGGCGGCGGCACGCCCTCGCACGTGAACCCGCACGAGTTGGTACACGCGCTCGACGCCATCGTGCGTCGAAGCGACGCCGAGTTCACCATCGAATGCAACCCCGACGATGTCACGGCGGATCTCCTCGATGTGTATCGCACCATCGGTGTCAACCGCGTGAGCATCGGTATGCAGTCGGCATCGCCGCACGTGCTGGCGGCGTTGGGTCGTACGCATTCCCCAGATGCCGTGGCGCGAGCCGTCGAAGCGGTGCGTCGGGTGGGGCTCACCACGTTCAACCTCGACGTCATCTATGGCGGGGTGGGGGAGTCGATCGATGATTGGGTGGCCACCGTGCAACAGGTGGTGGCACTCGGTGCCCCGCATGTTTCGGCATACGGCCTCACGGTGGAGGCAGGAACGGCTTTGGCGGACGACTCTTCGCGTCACCCCGATGACGATGATCAAGCCGACAAGTACGACGCCGTCGACGATCTTCTCACCGCGGCGGGCTACGTGAACTATGAGATCTCCAATTGGGCCAAGCCCGGGCATGAATGCAGGTTGAATGCCGTTTATTGGAGCGGCGGCAATTACGCCGGGTTCGGTTGTGCCGCACACGCACATCGCGACGGGCGACGTTCGTGGAATGTACGTACGCCCGACCGGTACATCGAATTGGTCGAAGCTGGACGTTCGGTGGAGTCATCGTTCGAGGTACTCGATGTCGGTACGCGCTCGCTCGAACGTTTGCAATTGCAGTTGCGTACGCGAGATGGTGTTCCGGTGTCGGCGCTCGATGCCCTCGACGTTGAAGAGATGGGGGAGTTGGTGCAGCGCATCGATGCCTCCGCCGATGCGAGCGCCACATCTTCCGACGCGAGCGGTGCCCGCTTGGTGCTAACGCGCGCGGGGCGCTTGTTGGCCAACGAAGTGTCGCTTCGACTTCGCGGGTAGGCTTGCGTTCGCTTTCGGGCGTGTAGCTCAGTTGGTTAGAGCGCCACCTTGACATGGTGGAGGTCCCCGGTTCGAGTCCGGTCACGCCCACCACTTGTCGTAGGTGTTGGGTTTTTGCTCTAACCCTGAGGTGCAATAGTTTTTGCTGAGCCTCTCCTTTCAGAAGGAGACGAACACATGGATATCTCACTGCTTCGTGAGTTTCAACTGGATTGGCGTCTCGCCGGCAAAGCCGAGCGAACCGCCACCGATTACACCACAGCACTCACGATCCTGCTGTCACAACATCCAGAGCCAACACTTGACGATGTGAAGGCATGGATTGCGTCCACAACGTC
>JALRBT010000089.1 GCA_023262255.1 Ilumatobacteraceae bacterium | reverse complement strand
ACGACTGCAATTGTCATCGCGGCGAACAGCACTCCCGCCACGGGTATCCCGAGTCGCCAATAGTTGTTGTTGAGATCACGCTCGGCACCGATGCGTGCACGCGTGAGCATGGTTCCGAAGAGGAACAGCACCATCACCGCACCGATGTACACCAATACCTGTGTGATGGCCACGAACTCCGCCGCGAGCAGCACGTACTGGGCTGCCGCACCACTCAACACCACCACCAGCCACAATGCTGCATGCACCACGTTGTTGGTGGTCACCACTCGCAGTGCACCGACGATCATCGCCAGAGCAATCACCGCAAATCCAATGTTCTGAGCGACGAGAAGTTCGGCGGCAAACATCTACTTCTTCTTCTTTTCGGCACCGGCTTCGAGTTCCGGGGCTTCGGGCACAGTTTCCATCCACTCGCCGAGCTTTGCCTTGTCGTGCAACAGGTCGGCGATACGCGGTTCGGAATACTCGTACTCGGGAGTCCAGAACAATGCATCAAACGGACACACTTCCACGCAGATGCCGCAATACATGCACAGTGCATAGTCGATATCGAAGCGATCGAGCATGTTCACCTTGCGTGGCTTGCCGCCTTCTCGACGAGGTGGAGCGAGCTCCTTGTGTCCTTCGATGTAGATGCACCAGTCGGGGCACGACCGTGCGCACAACATGCACGACGTGCAGTTGCCCTCGTGCAGCGCGATCACCCCACGGGCTCGCGTCGGGGGTGCTTCCTTTTCGTGCGGGTACTGCACGGTGTTGGCGCCCTTGGTCACCGTTTCGAACAGCGTTCCGAGTGTTACCCCAAGACCCTTGACCATTCCGGGAGCCTTCGGCATTACAGCACCACCTTGAAGATCGACGTCAGTGCAATGTTGCCGAGCGACACCGGAATGAGCACCTTCCAGGCAAAGCGCTGCAATTGGTCCTCTCGGAATCGCGGCGAACTGAAGCGCACCCACATGATGATGAACGCAATCAACATCATCTTGGTGATCATGATGATGGGACCTGCGACGTTCATCCAGTTGGCAACCGAATCGACGTCGGTCCAACCAAACCATGTGAATGGAACACCCCATCCACCAAGGAACAGCACCGAGGTAAGCAGGGAGAACACGCCGGCGGTGGCGAATTCACCGATGAAGAAGATGAGGAAGCGGAATCCCGAATACTCGGTCATGTATCCCGACACCAGTTCACTCTCGGCGATGGGCATGTCGAAGGGTGCCTGCGTGAGTTCGGCCTGAATCGCGATCATGAACACCACGAAGCCGACGAATTGCGTGAGAATATACGGGTTGCCCAATCCGTCGAACCCGAAGATCGATCCCGAGTTCTGCGCCACCACGATCTGCTGCAAGTTCATGGTTCCGGCTTGAATCACCACACCGATGACCGCCAATACCATCGGCAACTCGTAGGCAATCAGCTGACCCGCCGCGCGTAGCCCACCGAGGAGTGAGTACTTGTTCGCACTCGCCCAGCCCGCCATGAGGATGCCCAATACCGACAGCGACGACACGGCAAGTGCGTAGAAGATGCCGACTTCGAAATTGGTGAACCACGCGTCCGGGCCGAATGGAACCACGGCGATCAGCAGAAAGGTGCTCACCAGCACGACGACCGGTGCCATCTTGAAGATTCGTGCATCGGCCCGCTCGGGAATGATGTCTTCCTTCTGCAACCACTTGCCAACCTCGGCCACCAACTGCAGCGAGCCGTACGGCCCAGCTTCCATCGGACCGAGTCGACTTTGCATGAACGACATCATCTTGAACAAGAAGACGTACACGATGGTTCCAGCCGGCAGTAGCACGGCGACGACGCCACCGAGTACCCGCAGCAAGGATTGACCCCAGTACGGAACCTCCACCGCGAGCATCGACATCATCGGTCGATATCCCCGAGAATGAAGTACAACGACGCCAAAATCGTAATGATGTCGGGCACGTACACGCCACGCAACGCCCACGGTGCCACCGAAATGTTGTTGAAGCTCGCGGAGCGAATCTTCACGCGGAAGGGTCCGAGTTCACCACGCGACACCACGTAGTAGCCCATTTCACCGAGCGGATTCTCCGTCGACACCCAGGCTTCGCCCTCGGGAACCTTGATGATCTTAGGCACTTTGGCCATGATCGGTCCGCTGGGAATGGTGTCGAGGAGTTGGTCGACGATCTTGGTCGCCTCACGGGTTTCCTGTAGGCGTACCCAACATCGAGCAAAGCTGTCGCCATCGGGGTGGGTCCACACCTTCCAGTCGGCCTTGTTCCAGGCCATGGGCAACGGATGGTCACGGCGCAGGTCCCAATCCACACCACTCGCCCGGAGATTGGCGCCGGACAGGCCGAATTGCAGCGCGATGTCCTTCGGAATCACACCGATGCCGCGGGTACGTGACTGGAAAATCTCGTTACCGAACAACAGGTCTTCGATCTGGTCGCAGAACGTTCGAAGTTTCTTCATCACCGCTTTGGTTTCCGCGATCCAACCCTTGGGAAGATCGTCCTTCAAGCCGCCAATGCGGTCAAAGTTGGGATGGAACCGACCACCGGTTGCACCCTCGATGAGATTCAGCACGTACTCGCGGTCACGGAAGGCAAAGAACACGGGCGTAATGGCGCCCATCTGCACACCCAAGTCACCGAGGAACAAGGACACGTTTGCAATACGCGAGAGTTCGAAAAGAATCGTACGGATGTGCTGGGCACGAGGTGGCGCTTCGACCTCCATCAGTTTCTCGGCCGCAAGGATGAACGGCACCTCGTTGGCAAAACTGCCCAGCCAATCGATGCGGTTGACCAAGGTGGTCACCTGCGGATACGTGCGCACCTCGGCGAGTTTTTCGTAACCGCGATGCATGTATCCACACGACGGCTCTGCCCACACCACCTGCTCACCGTCAAGCCGAGCGATGATGCGCAACGTTCCGTGCGTCGCCGGATGTTGTGGGCCGATGTTCAGCGTCATGCCCTCGGTTTCGAGCTCCACGTTCAAGCGGACATCCGCGGCCTGACTGGCAATGTACGCAAGTCGTTGGCGATCACCCAGCACTCGGTCGGTGAGACTCACTGTTCGTCACCGCCTTCATCGTCGTCTCCACCCGGCAGTGGCTCCACGTCGACGATTCCGGGCCACGGCTTCACCATGCGCGCGAGCAGCGGGAAGTCCTTTCGCAGTGGGAATCCCTCGAAATCCAACGGGAGGTACATGTTGCGCAGATCGGGATGGCCGTCGAATGCGATGCCGAACATTTCGTGCGTTTCGCGTTCGTGCCAGTTGGCTCCGGCGTACACGTCGTGAATCGATTCGATGGTGAGTGAGTCATCGGGAACATCCGCCTTGACGATGACGCTCACGTGTGTAACGGGATTCGTGACCCGAACGAACACCTGCATGCGGGTCCCCCCACCGGCGTAGCCCTGTCGAATGGTGGCGTCGCGCTCCGGCGCTGGCTCGGTGGGGTCGTCTTCGCCCCGACCAAAGGGAGACGGCATCCAGTCGATTGCCGACAGGAAGCAGAAGTAGTGGAAGTCGAGCGTGTCGCGCAGCGTTCGCATGGATGATTTCCATGCATCGGTACGTACACGCAGCCAGAGATCGTCCTTCTGCAATGAATCGACGAGTCGATCGCCGAGTGCAGCCTTGACCTCTTCTACGGAGGTGACACGTGGTTGGGTGCTGGACGTGGTGTTCATGCGTGAAGTTCAGCTGCCGACGACAACTGGCTTGCCCTTCCGTTCTGCATCAGCGCTCGCATCGAGCGAACGCGTACCCTCGCCACGCCAGCGGGCTCCCATGTCCTCGTTCTTGATACGTTCCTGCAGCAGCACGATTCCTTCGAGCAACGCCTCGGGTCGCGGCGGACAACCCGGAACGTACACGTCCACCGGGATGATTTGGTCGACACCTTTGGTAACCGAATACGAGTCCCAATAGGGTCCACCACAATTCGCGCAGCTCCCCATGCTGATCACGTACTTGGGCTCGGGCATCTGCTCGTAGAGACGTTTGATTGCGGGTGCCATCTTGTCGGTGACGGTTCCGGAAATCACCACGAGGTCGGCTTGACGAGGACTCGCAGGCAACGGAATGACACCGAGTCGCATCACGTCGTAGCGAGGCGAGCCGAACGCCGCGCCCATCTCGATGGCGCAACATGCAAGACCCCACTGGTACACCCACATGCTGTAGGAACGTCCAAGATTGAAGAGTGCCGACAAGGGGCGTGGCATGCGTCCACGTTCGACTAGACCCATCGCAGCACACCCTTGCGCCATGCGTACACGAGTCCGAGCAACAACACGAAGACGAATACACCCATCTCCGCCAATCCGAAGGTGCCGTAACGTTCCAGTTGGGTGGCCCACGGAAAAATGAACACTGCTTCCACGTCGAACACCACGAAGAGCAGCGCAAAGATGTAGTAGCGAACCTGGCTTTGCGACCAGCCCTCCCCGACGGGATCGACACCGCTTTCATAGGTGAGGAGTTTCTCGTGGCCCGGTCGTGACGGACGCACGAGCGAAGCCACCCAGAGGAGCAAACCTGCGAGGACAACCGCGGCGATGCCGAACCAGCCGACGGTCAGGTACGACCGCAGGAACTCCGACACGCCAGACTCACCCACAGACATCGGGAAAAAACTACTACGCGGCTACTTGGGCGAGAAACCAGTCGACCAGCCGTGTAGTTGCTGGCGCCCTGCTGGCCACCATTTCCGCGGATATTTCACAAAGGTGCTTGGCGTCAATGCCAAGTTTGGCGAGTTCCACGGTTCCCGCATCGGC
>JALRBT010000088.1 GCA_023262255.1 Ilumatobacteraceae bacterium | reverse complement strand
TGACCGCCGGACGATTCATACCGACGAAGTGTCGCGTTGCTTGCGAAAGACGAACTGCTGACATGGTGAATCTCCTTCTTTTGGAGTCGCTGCGTTCTTCAATCGTAGGCTCTCGCCTATGACCAGCCGCATGGTGCACTTGGTGCACGATGGGACCTCCGTCGTGGTGGATGTGTCGGGTGGTGTGCCCGAAATCATCCATTGGGGTGCCGCACTGGATGCGAACGATGGCGAAACGCTCGCAGCGATGACCAAGCGACCACTCACGCACGGATCACTCGACGTCGTCCCACCGTTGCAAATCGTGCCGCAGCATTCACTCGGATCGCTCGCACGACCCGGTATCGCCGGGCATCGTCCGGGCGGTCGAGATTGGGCGCCGCGATTCGTGTCGTGCGAAGTGACGTCATCAGCGAACGCACTCACCACCACATCGCACGATCGCGTTGCGCAACTGTCGTTGGAGACCACGCTCGTAATTTCGTCGACCGGTGCGTTGCACGTGAGTGCATCGATAACCAACGAGGGCGACTCGAGGTACCTGCTCGATGCCCTCACGGTGTCGCTGCCGATGCCGGCACATGCCCACGACATCGTCACCCATTCGGGCCGATGGTCGCGTGAGGCGTCGATTCATCGTCATTCGCTTACGCACGGTGCGTGGAGCACTGAAAATCGCACCGGTCGAACCTCGCACGAGTATCCACCCACCATGTGGTGGTGTACGACGAACGCGCATGAATGGGCTGGCGAGGTGTGGGGGTGTCACCTCGCATGGAGTGGAAACCACGCAACGTGGGCGGAAGTGCTTCCGGATGGTCGTCGGTATGTGCAACTCGGTGAACTGCTGCTACCGGGCGAAGTGTGCCTGCAGCCGGGGGAGCGCTACACGACACCCGTTGCGATCGGCGTGTATTCCTCCAGTGGGTTCACACCCGCGTCATGGATCATGCACCGATCCATACGAACGCCGCTCGGCTCGCGCGGTACGGGTCGGGCAAATGACGGTGACGCGCCATCGTGGCCCGCCGATCCGGTTTCTCCACCAAAGATTCGCAAGGTGTTGCTCAACACCTGGGAGGCGACCTATTTCGACCACGACACAGAGAAGCTGAAGGCGCTCGCCGAATCGGCGGCGGAGATGGGAATCGAGCGATTCGTTCTGGACGACGGGTGGTTCGGTTCACGTCGCAACGACCGTGCCGGCTTGGGTGACTGGGTGGTGTCGGCGGAGGTGTACCCCAATGGACTCGGCCCGCTCATCGCCCACGTGCGTTCACTTGGGATGGACTTCGGCATCTGGGTGGAGCCGGAAATGGCGAATCCGCAGAGCATGGTGGTGCGCGACCATCCCGATTGGGTGTTGCATGCAATCGGATACGAGCCGGTGCAGGCGCGCCACCAAGTGGTGTTGGATCTCACCAACGAGGCGGCATTCGCCCACGTACACGGACAACTGCACCGATTGCTGAGTGACCATGACATTGCCTTCGTGAAATGGGACATGAACCGACCGCTCATTCATGCGAGCGGTACCGACGGTGCTCCGGCGGTACGCCGACAAACACGTGCGTTTTATCGCCTGCTCGACCAACTTCGTGACGAGCATCCGCACGTGGAGTTCGAATCGTGTGCGTCGGGCGGCGGACGCATCGATCACGCGGTGTTGTCGCGCGCGGTACGGGTGTGGACGAGCGACTGCAACGACCCGCTCGATCGTCAATACATCCAGCGCGGTGTGGGCATGTGGGTGCCCAACGAGATGCTGGGAATGCACGTTGGCGCACGTCGATCGCACACCACCGGGCGGTCGAGTCGAATGGAGTTTCGGGCAATCACCGCGATGTTCGGATGGATGGGCGTGGAATGCGATCCACGACGACTTGACGACGACGAGCGAGAAGTATTGCGTGACGCGATTGCGTTGCACAAACGTCACCGATCGCTGTTGCACGGGGGTGACGCGGTGCGCTTCGACCTCGACGACCATACGGTGCTCGCGCACGGTGTGTTTGCCGCCGACCGACGCGAAGCCCTGCTGGCGTACGTGCAGTTGACGAGTTCACCGTGGCTGGTGGCACCTCGCTGGCGGATTCACGGCCTCGAGCCCGAACGCACTTACACCGTTTCGCACGCTGCACTCGGAACCGTTGGTGGAATGGGGCGCACCGTCCCCGAGTGGATGACGACGCCGCTTCGCTGCACCGGACGAGAGCTTTCGGTGGTGGGAATTCAGCCACCGAGTTTGTGGCCCGAATCGGGCGTTCTCGTGCATCTGCGCTCGTAGCATTATTGCCCGTGCCCGAGTCGATTTCACGCGAAACCGTCGCGAAGGTGGCGCGATTGGCACGCTTGCACCTCAACGACGAAGAGGTGGATCGCATGACCAGCCAACTCGCGGGCATGTTGGAACACTTCCGCGACGTCGATGCGTTGGATTTGGCGAACGTGGAACCGTTGAATCAACCGATTCCGCTCTCCAACGTGATGCGTGACGACGTGGAAGTTCCCTCCCTCGATCGTGACGAGGTGCTGGCCAATGCCCCGGCTGCACAGGACGGCCGATTCCGGGTTCCGCCGATCATCGGGTTCGAGGAGTAGTCGATGGTGGCGCTTCGCACGGCAGTCGACGTGGCCCGAGCGGTGGCCAGCGGCGAATTGAGTGCCGCCGCCGTCGTGGAAGAAAATCTGGCGGCCATCGATGCGCGCGAGGGCGAAGTGCACGCATTCAACGTCGTGACCGCCGAGCGAGCCCGGGAATGTGCCGCTCAGATCGACGCCGACGTCAAGGCGGGAAGGAACGTTGGTCGATTGGCCGGCGTCACCGTTGCGCTGAAGGACAACATGTGCACTCGCGGAGTCGAAACCACCTGTTCTTCGCGGATTCTCGCAGGTTGGAAACCCCCGTACGACGGCACGGTGGTACGTCGTTTGGTAGATGCCGGAGCGGTGATGGTGGGCAAGACCAATCTCGACGAATTCGCGATGGGATCGAGCACCGAAAATTCGGCGTTCGGCCCGACGCGCAATCCACTCGACACGTCACGAGTTCCCGGAGGGTCGAGTGGCGGCAGTGCCGCGGCCGTTGCCGCGGGTTTTGCCACCGTGTCGTTCGGAAGCGACACCGGAGGCAGTATTCGCCAGCCCGCATCGCTGTGTGGTTTGGTCGGTGTGAAGCCCACCTACGGAATGGTGTCGCGTCAGGGACTCATCGCGTTCGGCAGCAGCCTGGACCAGATTGGTCCGTTCACTTCCACGGTGGCCGATGCCGCGTTGCTGATGGAGGTCATCGCCGGACATGACCCGCTCGACTCCACGTCGTTGCCGCAGCCTGCACCCGAGTTGATGTCGGTGTTGTCGCACGGAGTCGAGGGAATGCGAATCGGTCGGATCACCGACATGACCGAGGGTTCGTCCCCCGACGTGCTCGAACGTCTCGATGCGGCGTTCGATGCATTGCGCAACGCCGGAGCCACCGTGGTCGACGTGCAGATGCCCTCGATGTCCTACGGGTTGACCGCGTACTACTTGGTGGCACCCGCCGAAGCCAGCAGCAACCTGGCCCGCTTCGACGGCGTACGGTACGGCTTGCGGGTGGATGCCAAGGATCTGAACTCGATGTACGGCGACACTCGTGCCGCGGGCTTTGGTGACGAGGTGAAGCGACGAATCATGCTCGGCACGTACGCACTCTCGGCCGGCTACTACGACGCGTACTACGGCAAGGCCCTGAAGGTTCGTCGTCTCATTGCCGACGACTTCGCCAAGGCATACGAGAGTTGCGACGTCATCCTCACGCCCACGTCACCAACGGTTGCCTTCAAATTCGGGGACAAGACCAACAACCCGTTGGCCATGTACTTGTGCGACGTCTTCACGATTCCCACCAACCTGGCCGGTCATGCGGCGATGAGCGTGCCGTTCGGAACCGGCGAGGCTGGTCTGCCCGTCGGCGTGCAAGTGCTGGCTCCCGCACTCGGTGAAGCACCGATGTTTCGTGTTGCCGCCGAACTCGAGCGTTCAGCATGAACGCCGTCGGAACCACCGCGACGAATCCCTCGACCGTCGTCGCCACCGCCGAGCAACTCATCGATGGATGGGAATTGGTCGTTGGGCTCGAGGTACACGTGGAACTCGCGACGAAGACCAAGCTCTTCAGTGCCAGCGCCAACCGCTTCGGCGACGAGCCGAACACCAACATCGATCCCGTTACGCTCGGTCTTCCAGGTGCGCTTCCCGTGCTCAATCGCTATGCAGTGGAGTTGGCGATGCGACTCGGCCTGGCACTCAACTGTCGGGTACAGCCGTGTACGTTCCACCGAAAGAACTACTTCTATCCCGACCTGCCCAAGGCCTACCAAATCAGCCAGTACGACCAGCCACTGAACGTCGACGGTTGGCTGATGCTTCCCGGCGACGTGCGCATCGGCGTGGAACGCGCGCATCTGGAGGAGGACACGGGCAAGTCGACGCACTTCGGTGGTGCCGAGGGGCGAATCCACGGGAGCGACTACTCACTCATCGACTTCAACCGTGCCGGTGTGCCGTTGGTGGAGATCGTGTCGCGCCCCGATATTCGCACCAGTGAGCAGGCCAAGCAGTACGTGAGCGAACTTCGCGCAATCCTCCTTGCGGTGGGGGCCAGCGACGCAAAGATGGAGGAAGGCTCGATGCGTTGCGACGTGAACGTGTCGGTACACAAGCCCGGTACGCCGTTCGGCACCCGCTGCGAGATCAAGAACGTGAACTCCATCCGTTCGGTGGGTCGTGCGATCGAATACGAGGCTCGCCGACAGATCGATCTCCTCACGGGCGGCGGTGTGGTGAAGCAACAAACCCTGCACTG
>JALRBT010000087.1 GCA_023262255.1 Ilumatobacteraceae bacterium | reverse complement strand
GACGGTGAGCGATACGGCGAACACGTCGAAGTAACTGCGGTGATTGCCGACGAGAATCGCCGGGCCATCGGCCGGAATGTTGTGCGTGCCATCAATGCTGAATTTGGCGAACGGAATCAACTCGGGTCGTGCGAATTGCAACGCCAGTTTCTGCAACTCGGCCCCGATGACGGGCACCTTCACCACGCCAGGCGATACGTCGAGGTTGAGCACCGGCCAGCGCCGTGCGGTGGCGAGCACTTGCAGGCGTGCGTCGGGGTTCACTGCGTAGGGCGAGCCGACGGCTTCGAGCAACGGCGAGTCGTAGATGCTGTCGCTGTAGGCGGCGCAGTCGGCGATGTTCACATCGTTGGTGGCGCACCAGTCGGTGACGGCGCCGAGTTTGCCGCCCGACCATACGAAGCGGCCATCCAACGCCCCGGAGTACAGCCCGCCGGCGTCGACTTCGAACCGTGTACCGATGACGTCGTCGAAGCCGAGCGATCGGGCGAACTCGTCGATGAAGTCGTACGGCGTGGTGGTGGCCAGCACCACCGTGTCGCCCGCTGCGCGGTGCTTTTCGATCATTTGTCGGGCAAAGGGCTGCACCAAGTTGGTGAGCTCGGGAATGGCGTTGCGCGCCGCATCGCGAACGAGTCGTTGCGACTTTCCCTTCATTGCCGTTGCACCTTGACGGGCCAACAACATCGACGGCAGGGTCTCGCCCACGGTGTTGAAAATGCGATAGATGAGCGACTCACCAGGGAACGACTGGGGCACCAACCGCGCGGCACGCAATGCCGCGGTAATCACGGGGCCACTGGCGCCCGACAGCAGCGTGCGATCGAGGTCGATGAATGCCGCCGCCATGCACAGAAACGCTACGCCCGCCGTGCGACCGGCACCATCGGCAACGCGACGGGCACAAGTGGCAACGATGCAGCGTCTAGCCTTGCGCGTTGTGACGACGGTGGATCAGCCCCGCGCCGATACGGCGGATGCGCCAAGCGCCGACGGCGCAGTACATCTCACCCGCAAGGTACCGGGGGCGGCAAGCGCCACAGTACGACAGCTGACCAACGGGCGCCGCGTGGTGTGGGCCGAAGTGCACGACGAGGTGCACAAGGGTGCCCTCTCTTCTGCCGCTTCGGGCGTACTGCGCAACGCCGCGCAGATGGCGCGCGACAAACGTCTTCCGCTGGTGTTGGCGTTGGCGTCCTCCGGAGCCGACTTGCGCGAAGGCGTGTCGGCGCTGCACGGCTGGGGCGAAGCCGCGAGGGTCATCACCCAGTGCTCGGGGGTGGTGCCGACGATTGCCATCGTCGATGGCCCGGCCGTTTCCGGCCCCGCGTTGCTGATTGGGTTGTGCGACATGGTGATTATGACCACCGAGTCGTTCGCGTTCGTATCGGGCCCCACCATGGTGGTGCAAATGACCGGCGTCGACGTGAGCAACGAGGAACTCGGCGGAACCGACATTCACTCCCGACAAAGCGGTGTGGCAAGCCTGATCGCCAACGACAAGGCGCACGCCGAAGAGTTACTGAACGAAGTGTTGCAGTTTCTTCCCGACCACGTCGACGAACTTCCGCCCATCATTGATTCGGGTGATCCCGCCGAGCGTCGCTGTCCGGAACTAAACACCATCCTTCCCGCATCACCAACCGGCAGTTACGACGTGCGACACGTGATCGAGTCGATCGTGGACGACGGCATCCATCTGGAACTTCGTGCAGGATGGGCCAACAACGTGGTCACCACGCTCGCGTCGATTGGCGGGCGCACGGTGGGCATCGTCGCCAACCAGCCGCTGGCGCTTGCCGGCACGCTCGACATTCAGGCATCACAAAAAGCGGCGCGCTTCGTGGCGTTTTGCGATGCATTCAATTTGTCGATCGTCACGCTGGTGGACACGCCCGGGTTCTATCCGGGCAAGGACCTGGAATGGCGCGGCATGATTCGCCACGGTGCACAGTTGGTGTTCGCCTACGGTCGCGCCACCGTGCCGCGCGTGTGCGTGATCTTGCGCAAGAGCTACGGCGGTGCCTACATCGTGATGGACAGCAAGCGCATGGGCAACGACGTGTGCATTGCCTGGCCCACCGCCGAGTTGGCCGTGATGGGCGCCGGACAGGCCGCTGCGATTCTTCAGCGACGTGCCACCCCCGAAGAGCGCGCTGCATTCGAAAAGGACTACGAGGAACGCCTGCTGAACCCCTACGTTGCCGCCGAACGCGGGTACGTGGACTCGGTAATCACACCCGAAGAGACCAGAATCGAGGTGCTGGCGGCACTCGACATGCTGTCGAGCAAGCGAGAAAAGTTCCCTCGTCGCAAACACGACAACGGCCCGCTGTAGATCGGGGTCGATTCACGGCGTCGGCCACGTTGTCATTCGTGCCGGTGACGCTGCCTGCTACGTCGGCGACGCTGTGCTCGGCGTTCCGGCGTGTTCGGCAAGTAGCGTGAACGGCTGGGAGAGGAAGCTCCCGATAACGAGAGACGGAAAGGCCTAACGATGGCTGAAACGATCACGATCATTGACGACCGCACGGGCAAACAAGTGACCGTGCCGATCACGGGAGGCGCGTTCTCCTCCTCGGCACTGCGTCAACTCGACCTGAAACTGCGCATGTACGACCCGGCGTTCCTGTCGACCGCGGCATGCAAGTCGGCCATCACCTACCTGGATGGCGACGAAGGCATTCTCCGCTACCGCGGCTACCCCATCGAGCAATTGGCGGAGAAATCCACCTTCCTCGAGGTGGCCTACCTGCTGCTCAACGGCGAACTGCCGAACACCAAGCAACTCGAAACGTGGATCTACGACGTCACCCATCACACGATGATCCACGAGAACATGCGCAAGCGATTCGTGGACGGGTTCCATCACGATGCGCACCCGATGGGCATGTTCGTGTCGGCCACCGCCGCACTCGGCACCTTTTACACCGACGCAAAAGAAATCGACGCCGACGGCTCGCTGTACAAGCAGACGTTGCGTTTGATCGCCAAGTCGCCCACCATCGCGGCCATGTGTTACCGCTTCAGCATGGGGCTGCCGTTCGTTTCACCGAACAACTCGCTGGACTACTCTGCGAACTTCCTCAACATGATGTTCCGCATCGGCGACGACTACCAGATCAACCCGACGCTGGCCAAGGCGATGGATCTGTTGTTCATTCTCCATGCCGACCACGAGCAGAATTGTGGTACCACCACCATGCGCGTGGTTGGTTCGTCGCATGCCGACCCATATAGCGCTGCGGCGGCGGCTGCTTCGGCCCTGTACGGCCCGCTGCACGGCGGCGCAAACGAAGCCGTGGTTCGCATGCTGCAAGAAATCGGCAGCATCGACAACGTTCCGGCGTTCATCGCCGAGGTGAAAGCCGGCAAGGGTCGCCTGATGGGCTTTGGCCATCGCGTGTATAAGAACTACGACCCACGCGCCACCATCATCAAGAAAGCCGCCTACGACGTGTTCGAAGTGACGGGCAAGAACCCGTTGCTCGACATCGCGTTGAAACTCGAGGAAGTGGCACTGCAGGACGAGTACTTCGTGTCGCGCAAGTTGTACCCCAACGTGGACTTCTACTCGGGTCTCATTTATCAGGCGCTCGGCTTCCCGGTGGAGATGTTCACCGTGTTGTTCGCGATTCCGCGCATGACCGGCTGGCTCGCCCACTACAGCGAACTGCTGCACGACGATGATCAGAAGATCTCGCGGCCGATGCAGTGGTACACCGGCGTCGACGCCCGCGACTACGTCGCGATCAACAAGCGCTAGTCGCAATAGCCGCTGATGCGGCGTGTCGCCACCGTGGCTGTCGTCGCCGTGCGGCGCCGGGCGGGCGGTGTTAGGCGCTGATGACGCGCTGGTAATTGACGAACTCGCGCCAGGGCTGGAAGCTCAGCGATTCATACAACCGATACGCCCCCGTGGGGTTGGCGGAGTCCACTCCGAGCGCCGCGAATTGCATGCCTCGTTCGCGGTACGTCGCCAGCGCCGTGGTGATGAGTTGTGTCGCAACTCCCCTGCCACGCCACGCTGCAAGCGTGCCGATGTTGTCGATCCAGGCGTACTTCGCTCCCAACAATGCGTCGTCGTTCTCGAATCGGTGCGTGATGAGGTGACCGATGATCTGGTCGTCGTCGTTTACGGCGAAGTACGACCAGTCGGGGCGTGAGCCGAAGCCGGAGGTTTGGGTTGTCCACCACTGCGCCGAGGTGGGTGTGGAACCCCAGTGATCCATGAAGGCTGCGTTCTTTACTGCGCGCGCCTCTTCGTTGCGGGCGAGATCCCACGGCACGATGCGAAAGCCGAAGGTGGCGCGTGTGGCGGCCGCTGGCTGGCTCGACTTGGCGGGCAGGTTGACACGCAGGTCGGCCCGCAGCTCGGCGAAATAGCGGATGGGTTCGAGCCCGAAGCGCTCGAACAGACGAATCGACGAGGTGTTGGTGCGCGTCGAATCGACGCGCAGGAACTTGGGAAGATCGTTGCCCGACGCACGCAACAACTCGGTGCCGCGCTGCAGCCCCCATTCCAGCAGGTGACGACCGATGCCGTTGCCGCGCCGGTCGGGCTGCACGGTGCCGAACAAATAGCAACGCACCTCGCGCACGTCGGCTAATACCGCATACGATCTATGGATGAAAGCGGGGGACCTTCGGGCCTCGCGCGATTGGAGCGGCCGATGTTAGATTGGTATGGTTGGTGGGGTCGCGGGGTGGTCGACATAGTAGGCGATGTGCTATGGCCTGGACCCAATAATTGGGGTGGTTCCCGCTTGCTTGCCTTTTCGATTCCTCAGGATGAGCCGACTCAGTTCCTTTCCGACTTTGAGTTATCACTTGACTCAGTTTGGGACTTTTCCCAGGCCTTTGCAGCTGATGGTAAAGTTTTTCTGAGCTATCAAACCATGATGGATGGGGAGCAGGTTATCTTAAAGCGGCCTGGCTTGTCTTGGGTCAGGAAATCCTTCCTCTCGGTTATTGACTATGCTGATCCAATGCATCCGACAGCTCGGCCCCCAGTTAGCATCCCAGGACAACTTCAGGGCATCTCCCACAACGGGCATGTGATTTACACCATTGGGCAGCATTATC
>JALRBT010000086.1:4897-5133 GCA_023262255.1 Ilumatobacteraceae bacterium | reverse complement strand
AACACCAGACGTTACCGCAAAGGCAATCGCATCTTCATTTGTCATTCTGAATGAGGGCGATGGGTGCACGAAACGAATTTACTTCATCGAAGACGCGACACATTTGCGGCGACGGCTTGCGCGGCGACGATTGCTCGGGCAACCGGACCTGCTCCGAGCACAACATGGCGAGTCATGCCGGTGACTCCGTGCTGACTCCTTGCTCTAGGCGTGCTGGTAGAAATCGCAGTGCGAGT
>JALRBT010000086.1:0-4887 GCA_023262255.1 Ilumatobacteraceae bacterium | reverse complement strand
TCGCCCTCCTTGGCGTAGTCGTGGAGGAGGCCCGCAGTGGCGCGTTTGTTTCCGTTGATGATGAAGTCAACGAGGCGAGCGCGACTCTCGCCGGGTGTTCCGAATTCGATCGACCGGAGCGAGTCGACGACAGGGAATGCCATCGTCGACTCGCTCGGTCTATTCGACTATTTGGCCCAGAGGCTGAGTAGATCGTCGCTCACCACCGGACCGAAGTCGCCACCGTTTGCAACACAAGCAAAGAGGAAGAGGGCAGCACCGGCCATCGACACGTTCTTGAAGAACGAGGCCGTTTCGACTTGCTTGGCCTGCGGGTCGGTTTGCGCCCAGAAGTCGTGCATCTTCACCGCCATGATGATGAGCAAGCCTGCAAGCACCACTGCACCGAGGTCGGCATAAATACCAAGCACCACCGAAAGTGCGCCGAGCACCATGATGATGCCCGAGAGGTAAATTGACACTGCTGGAGCCGGAACTTTCTTGAACTGGGCGTAGCCCACCATGTGCTTTGCCTTGGTGAGGTGGTTGAGGCCGCTGGCCAAGAAGACGAGCGCGAAGAGCACTCGTCCGATGATCATGACGATATCCATTTGATTTCTCCTTGTGTGAATGCCCGAACACTCGAGCACGCGAATCATACGGTAAAGTAGTTGCGTGCGCAACTACCCTAGTCGCCCGCAGATCTGGCCCCACCTGGGGTGCGGTGGAGTGCCCTCGTGACTCGCTGGCTCGACCCTGTCGAACTTCGGGCCTGGCGAGGCTTCGTACTGAATGCACGAGACGTGTTGCAAGACATCGAGGCCGACCTCGAACGGTTCGGCATCGATGGTGGGGACTACCAATTGTTGGCAATGTTGTCGGAATCCCCGGGTCGACGAGTGAAACTGTGCGATCTCGCAACCCGTCTTCGACTGTCGCGGGGTGGACTCACCCGACGAATGCAGGGGGTGTTGAAGAAGGGTTTGGTCAAACGCGTAAGGAATGCCGATGACGGCCGCTCCGCCTATGCAGAAATGACACCAAAGGGCTGGAGCCTTCTCAAACGAGCTGCTCCGGCACACGTGGGGAGCGTTCGGCAGCGAATGATTGACCGCTTGTCCAAGGAGGAACTCGCACGACTGGCGTCGGCATTCGAGAAACTCGGTCCTCATCGTTAGCGTTGTCGGAATGCCCGACCTGCAGATGTTCCCACCCGAGCCCGATTACATGCGAATCCACACGCGTCGCTACGAAGTTCGCGCCTACCACATGGCAGACGACCGCCTCATGTTGCGCGGGGTGGTGGTGGATGAAAAACCCGTCGGGTTGTACATCGAGCAAGACCCCGATCCGTTGTGGATGCACCACATGATCCTGGATCTAGAGATTCACTTTCCCTCGCTCGTCATCCAGAAAGCAACGGTCACCTTCCGTGAGCATCCGCATCTGGGTTGCGTCAACATCGTGGATCATTATAAGAAGCTCGCGGGAATGTCGATCACACGTGGATTCAACGCCAAGGTGAAGGAGTTGTTCGCCGGGCCACGCGCGTGCACGCATACCACCGCGTTGTTGCAGGCGATGGCCCCCGTAGCGGTGCAAAGCATGTGGTCGATGCGTGTGGCCTCCGCGAGGACCCGGGGTGTGTCACTGGAGCAAATGGGGGAGAGCCCGCAAACCGCCAGCCCCATCAACACCTGTCACATGTGGGAGGAGAATGGCGAGCTTGCCACGGCCGTTCGCGAGGGTCGTGACATCGAGATTCCGTTGTCGATTTCCAAGCGTTTGCGCACGTTCGGACTGTCCGACGACGTGTGGCGTGAATGACGCTGCGCCAACCCACGCTTCGATGAACTCCACCCGCAAGCCTGAACCCATGACCTCCGCTCGTGACCGCGTACCGCTTACTGCAGCACATCGCCTCGCGCTGTCGGCAGGTGTGCTGTTTTTTGCCAATGGCGCGGTGTATGGCAACTGGATTCCGCGACTGCCGGAGATCAAGGATCGCCTGGGTGTTCGCAACTCCGGTCTGGGTGTCGCGCTACTCGGTGGTGGTATCGGTGGGCTGGTTGGATCGTTTGCCGTAGGCGCCATCATGTCGCGAATCGGCAGCAGACGACTCGTGCTCGCCGCGTTGACGCTTCTGGCCACTGCGATGACGCTCGTGGCATTCGTCGCGCAGGCATGGATGTTTCTCGTGGTGCTGTCGCTCGTCGGTGTGTTCGACGTCTGTGCCGACGTGGCGATAAATGCGCAGGGCGTGATTGCCCAGGAACGGCTCGGTCGATCGATCATGAATCGACTGCACGGCATGTGGAGCCTTGGATTCGCATCCGGAACGGTGGCGGGTTCACTCGGCGCCGGATTCGGCGTGGATCTTCGTCTGCAGGTGATTGCCGTTGCCGTTTTCTTGATCGGTGCGGTGTGGCTCGTGGCGCGTTGGCTTGCCGACGCCGACCCGTCGCACCATGATGAGTCCGCGAGCGCATCGTCCTCGCGACAACTCGGTGTGATTGCGATAGCGCTGGCAGTCGTCGGTGCTGCCGCCATCGCACTCGAAGGCATGCCGAACGAGTGGGGGGCGCTCCTCATGCGCGATGAGTTCGGTATCGGTGAGTGGGCAGGTTTCGGAACCGTGGCGTTCGGCTCGGGAATGCTGCTCGGACGATTCAGCGGGGACTACGTGCAGGAACGAATCGGCTCGGAGAGATTGTTCAAACTCGCGATGGTGCTCATCGTGGCGGGGTTCGGGGCCGTCGTCGCTTCGTCGCAGCCGTGGTTGGCGTTGTGCGGATTGTTCGTGTCGGGTACGGGGCAGGCGGTCATCTTCCCGCGCTTGTACTTGTTGGCGGCGCGAGTGCCCGGCCTGAGTGCCGGGACCGGGCTCGGAGCGCTGATGGTGGGTTTGCGAGTTGGCGGAATGGCAACCACGCTTTCGATGGGTGCACTTGCCGATGCGTACGACTTGCGAATTGCCTTGGCGGGTATCGCCGTGGTGTCGTTCGTGGTCTTGCTGGCATCGAACACGGTCGTATCACGACGCGTCTAGTACCGTTCTGGTGTGCGAATCCGCAAGTTTGTCACCACATGTGAAGACCTCCGTGAAGAAAACGGTCGTGAAGTTGGGCGGCTCGTTCGACGCGCCGTTTGCAGCGCGGTGATCGCTAATCCGTTTGCAGGCAAGCCCGGCGCGGATCTCTCGGAAATCGAAGCGATGGGAGCTGAGATCGCCGGTCAACTTGCCGAACGTGCGCTCGCCGCACTCGGCGTCGCTGCAGGTGATGTAACCGCGTACGGCAAGGGCGCGATCGTCGGGACTGCGGGTGAAATCGAGCATGCTGCGGCGCTCATCCACCCTCGATTCGGCGCACCGGTACGAAAAACGGTGGTCAAGGGTGACGACATCATCCCGTCCACCAAGAAGATTGGTGGTCCTGGTGCGCACATCACGCTGCCCATCACCAACAAGGACGACATCTGGTCGTTCGACGAGATGGATGCCATCGACGTGTGGATACCCGACGCACCGCACGCCAACGAAATCGTGGTCAGCGTCGCTTTGGCAGTCGGCGGCCGACCATTCGCCCGAACCAAGAAGCCGTCGTGATCAAAACCACGTGGAGGCTCCCATGAACTTCAAGGCGATGATCCTGCTCACGCGTCGAGCCGACATGACACATCAGCAATACGAGCACTGGTGGCTCAACGTGCACGTGCCCCTTGCCAAGCAGTTGCCAGGGCTTCGTGGTGCAACCTTCAACGTGGTGCAGAACCCTGGTGCGGGCGAGCCCGATGGCATCACCGAGTTGTGGTTCGATTCGCGTGAAGCATTCGATGCCGCATATGCGAGCGAAATCGGCAAGCAGGTGGTTGCCGACTCCATGGCGAACGTTGCGAGTCGTGTTCGAATGTTCGTCGACGAACACCGCGTCGTTGGTTAGCTGCACTCCGCGGCAGCACGGAACCCTTCCGCGGCGCTTACGCCTCGACGCTCGTCAAGTCGGGCCCAGCCACGATGTTGCCGCTGAAATACGCGGCTGCTTGGGCAATCCAGTCGGCTTCCTGACCTGGTTGCATGGCCGGTACGTAGTGCGTGAGTAGCAGCGTCTTTACGTTGCAGCGTGCCGCCGTACGTCCGGCATCCTCCACGGAGGAGTGGTAATTGAGAATGTCGTTCAATCGGGGAGCTTGCCTTTGCAACACTTGCTTCATCGCGTCGACCATGTCTGGTCGCAGCACCGTTTGTACGTAGATGTCGGCGCCCCTGCACAGCGCATCGAGCTCGTCACACGGCACGGTGTCGCCCGCCAGCGTCGCCACTTTTCCTTCGGCTTCGAAGCGGAATCCCACCGTGGGTGCGACCGGTCGATGATCGGTTCGACCCACCACCACCCGCACATCGCCAAGAGTGAACGAGTCACCTGGCGAAACTTCTGTCACCGTGATTTGCATACCCGGACCCGAGCGCAAGTCGGCGTGGTGGTCGAGGCGGTACTGCTCGTCGAGTGCGAGCATCTGTAGCAGGCCATCGACAACCTTCTGGGTTCCCACCGGGCCGTAGATGTGCGTGACGATTGGTTCAGGCGACATGATCCAACGCGAGGTGACAAGGTCGTTCAGGTCGCTGATGTGATCACTATGAAGATGTGTGAGAAGAATTGCCGAAAGAAAGGGCGGGAGCACCCCGGCACCAGTGAGGCGCATTACGCAACCGCGCCCGCAGTCCACCAGGATGCGCTGACCCGCGGCTTGTACGAGGGTGGACGGGCCGGCGCGGTTCGCGTCGGGTAATGGGCTTCCAGTGCCAAGCAACGTGACTTTCACGTACTAGACGTTAGATGCTGACGATTCGTGAGTCGCTATCGGGACAATCGCCGTGCCTAACATTGCCCCTGCATGACGTGGCAC
>JALRBT010000085.1 GCA_023262255.1 Ilumatobacteraceae bacterium | reverse complement strand
GCGGAGGAAACCCGCGACGTTCGCGCCAGTCACGGCATGATTCGCGCCATGGTCAACAACATGGTGAGCGGCGTTACCGAAGGTTTCGCCAAGGAACTCGAGATCATTGGCGTGGGTTATCGCGCCGTCGCCAAGGGTCAGGACAAATTGGAGCTGGCCCTCGGCTACTCGCACCCCGTGCCGTACGCGGCACCCAAGGGAGTCACGTTCGAGGTGCCGGCACCGACACGAATCATCGTGAAGGGCGTCGACAAGGAACTCGTCGGCCAGGTTGCCGCCGAGATCCGCTCGTTTCGTTCGCCGGAGCCGTACAAGGGCAAGGGTGTTCGCTACGTGAACGAGCGCGTGGTACGCAAAGCCGGCAAGACGGGCAAGAAGTAGGAGCAACCATGACCGCCATCGCCAAGAAACGCCAAGAACTCCGCGTGCGTCGCCATCGTCGCGTGCGCAAGAAGGTGCACGGCACCGCCGCACGACCACGCCTTGCGATCTATCGCAGCAACAAGCACCTCAGTGCACAGGTGATCGACGACGACAGCGGCCGAACCATCGTCTCCGCCTCGTCGCTCGAGGCCGACTTCCGCAAGAAGCAACCTGGAAGCAACGTTGCTGCTGCAACCGCAGTGGGCACTCTCCTGGCCGAGCGCGCCAAGCAGGCAGGAATCACCACGGTGGTCTTCGACCGCGGTGGCTTTCTCTATCACGGCCGCGTTGCGGCAATCGCCGAAGCGGCTCGCGCCGCAGGATTGGAGTTCTAATGACTGACGTACAGCAACCAGAGACGACCGACAACCGCAATCGTCGCGAGCGCCGTCCGCGCGAGCGCCGCGAGCCACGTCCCGAGGCGAAGCCGGGCGAGTTCGGTGAGTCGCGCGTGGTGCACGTCAATCGTGTCGCCAAAGTGGTGAAGGGTGGGCGTCGATTCCAGTTTGCCGCCATCGTGGTCATCGGCGACAAAGCCGGCCGTGTCGGTCTCGGTTACGGAAAGGCCCGCGAAGTTCCCTTGGCGATCCAGAAGGGCACCGAGGATGCCAAGCGCAACGTGTTTCATGTGGCGCTCGCCGGACCAACCATCACGCACGCCATCGAAGGTGTGAACGGTGCGGCTCGAGTGATGCTGAAGCCCGCCGCCCCCGGTACTGGCGTCATCGCCGGTGGGGCAGCCCGTATCATCCTGGAGGAGGCCGGTATCAAGGACGTGCTCGCAAAGTCGATGGGTTCGTCGAACGCCATCAACGTTGCTCGCGCCACCATCAACGGTTTGCAGTCGCTGTTGCGACCCGACGATGTGGCAAAGCGCCGAGGACTGGCCGAGGACGACTTCGTTCCGCGCGGTCTACTCCGTGCATACAACGACACCAAGAAGTCCCGGGCACAGGCTCGATAGAGGAAACCATGGCAGAAAACACCATCACCGTTCGCCAGAAGCGTTCACAAATCGGCAGCATGCCAAAGACCCGCGCCACCATGCGCGCCCTGGGCCTGCGCAAGATTGGTGATACCAACGTGCTGCCCGATCGCCCGGAGATCCGCGGAATGATCGCCCGCGTTCCACACCTCATCGACATCGTCATCAGCGACAAGAAAGGCAGCTGACTATGCGCGTAGACCAGGTCGGACCAAAGCACGGCGCCCGCAAGGCGCCCAAGCGTGTCGGTCGCGGTATCGGTGGTAAGGGCGGCAAGACCGCTGGTCGCGGTACGAAGGGACAGTACGCCCGCAACACGGTGGCACGAGGCTTCGAAGGTGGCCAGATGCCACTCAAGCAACGTGTGCCGAAGTTGAAGGGTTTCAACAACCCGTTCCGCGTCGAGTACCAAGCAATCAACCTCGACACGCTCGACGCGCTCGGGGTTATCGACATTTCGGCGACGCTATTGGTCGAGAAGGGCCTCATTCGCAAGGGCAACCTGGTGAAGGTGCTCGGTCGCGGAAAGGTCGGCAAGGCACTGAAGTTGTCGGTGCACGCCGTGTCCAGCTCGGCGCAGGAAGCAATCACCGCAGCGGGTGGCACCATCACGATCCTGCCCAAGCCGTTCCGTGGCGTACGTCCGCCGGCCAGCGGTAGCCAGTACACCAACCGCTAGTTTTCCCTCCCAAGGAGGCAGCAACGACGATGTTCGCCAGGATCAAGAGCCTCTTCACGGTTGCGGATTTGCGCAACAAGGTGCTGTTCACGCTGTTCATCTTCGCCATTTATCGAGTTGGCGTATCGTTGCGCGCGCCGGGCGTGGATGCCCAGGCAGTCAGTCAGTTGCGTGAGGCCTCGCAGTCGCAAGGTGCGCTCGGGTTCTTGAACCTCTTCTCGGGTGGCGCGTTCGGCAGTTTCTCCATCTTTGCGCTCGGCATCATGCCCTACATCACCGCGAGCATCATCATGCAGGTGCTCACGGTGGTGATTCCCAAGCTCGAGCAATGGCAGCAGGAGGGAGCCACCGGTCAGCGCAAGATCACCCAGTGGACCCGGTACGTGGCCGTTGCCATCGCCACGCTGCAGGCCGCGGGTCTCACCTTCATCTTTGGTCAGGGCAACGGCTCGGCCTTCTTCGGTGCAGCGGCCACGGTTCCCGACGTGGTGCTCCTCGATCCGTTCATGCCGCGGGCACTCATCGTGATACCCACCCTCGTGGCGGGAACCACCATGCTCATGTGGATGGGCGAGCTCATCAGTCAGCGCGGTATCGGCAACGGTATGTCGATGATGATCTTCGTTTCCATCGTTAGCGACCTCCCGTACGGCTACTACTCGTTGTTGCAGAGCAAGAAGACGGTCGTCTTCATCGTGTTGGTGGGTGTCACGCTGCTGATTCTCGCCGCAGTGGTGCGCGTGGAACTGGGTCAGCGCCGCATTCCGGTGCAGTTCGCCAAGCGCGTGGTGGGCCGCCGGCAATTTGGTGGACAAAGCACGTACATCCCGCTCAAGGTGAACCAGTCGGGCGTGATTCCCATCATCTTTGCGTCCTCTGTCCTGCTCCTGCCGGTGTTGCTGTCCAACATGCTGGGCAGTGCCGAAGGTTGGCGTGGGGCCATCGCGCGATTCGTGGACCGGTATCTCATCAACAGTCAGAACCTGCTGTACATCAGCATCTTCTTTGTAATGATCATTGCGTTCGCCTACTTCTACAACTCCATCGCGTTCGATCCGATTCGCCAGGCCGACCAACTGCGCAAGCAGGGCGGCTTCATTCCGGGCATCCGTCCGGGTCCGCAAACCGAGTCGTATCTCGGCAAAGCCGTCAATCGCATCACGCTGCCCGGGGCGCTGTTCGTTGCGTTCATCGCGATCCTGCCGTACATCATCTTGTGGGTGGGTGACGTGCAGAGTTTCCCGTTCGCTGGCACTACGGTGCTGATTGCCGTGGGTGTGGCGCTCGAACTGATGCGACAAATCGATAGCCAGCTGATGCAACGCGACTATCAGGGCTTCCTGAAGTGACGATTCGGCTGGTCCTGCTTGGCCGGCAAGGTTCGGGGAAGGGAACGCAGGGCGCGCGACTGGCGGTGCACTATGGCATCGCACATATCTCTACCGGCGACATGCTGCGAAGTGCGATCAAGAACGCCACGCCGGTCGGCAAGGCGGTGAAGGAAATCATCGACAACGGGGGACTGGTCAACGACGAACTGATGGGCAGTCTCGTGCAAGGGCGACTGGGCGAGCCCGATGCACGCACGCACGGGTACCTGCTCGATGGGTTTCCGCGCACGTTGCCACAAGCCATCGCACTCGACGACATTGCCCGGGCTCGTCCGATCAATGTGGTGGTGGACCTGGAGGTGCCACGCGAACTCGTAATCGAACGATTGACCGCGCGTCGAGCGGCCGAACAGCGTGCCGATGACGCGCCGGAGGCCGTCGAGCGTCGTCTGGCCCTCTACGAGGAGCAAACCGCACCACTCATTGCTCACTACCGAAAACAGGGAGTGTTGGCCGTGGTTGATGGGGTGGGGTCGCCCGAGGACGTGTTTGCCCGTATGGTGTCGGCCATCGTCAATGCCACGGGGATTACCGCCCCAGGTGGCGACGGGCGGACGCCCCGATAGCGTTCTCTGGCGCCCTGCGGGGCCCGAAGGAGTCAGTTCTGGCAAAAAACAAGGAAGATGCCATCGTGCTGGAAGGCACGATCACCGAATCTTTGCCCAACGCAATGTTTCGAGTGGAACTTTCCAACGGGCGTTCCGTCTTGGCGCACATCTCGGGGAAGATGCGGGTGAATTACATCCGAATCAACCCAGGGGATCGAGTACAAGTCGAGTTATCACCGTACGACCTCACCCGGGGTCGTATCACATTCAGGTTCAAATAAGAAAGAGTTCATCGTGAAGGTCCGACCAAGCGTCAAGAAGATGTGCGAGAAGTGCAAGGTCATTCGTCGCCATGGTCGCATCATGGTGATTTGCGAGAACCCACGACACAAGCAGCGTCAGGGCTAAGAGGTTTCAACACATGGCACGTATCTCCGGAGTCGACATCCCGCGCGAGAAGCGGGTAGAAATTGCACTCACCTACATCCACGGCATCGGCCGTCCGTCATCGGTCAAGATGTGCCAGGACTTGGGCATCAACCCGAGCGCACGCGTACGTGACCTCTCCGACTCCGACGTCAACAAGATTCGTGTGTACATCGAAAACAACCTGAAGGTGGAGGGCGATCGCCGCCGCGACGTTCAGCAGGACATCAAGCGCAAGATCGAGACCGGTTCGTACCAGGGGTCGCGTCATCGCAAGGGCTTGCCGGTGCGTGGTCAGCGAACCCACACCAACGCCCGTACCCGCAAGGGACCCAAGAAGACCGTCGCCAACAAGAAAGTCGCCGTGAGGAAGTAAATGTCGGACACGTCAACAACACCAGCAGCACCCCGCAAGTCGCGCAAGCGCGAGCGCAAGAACGTCAATTCCGGTGTGGTGCACATCAAGAGCACCTTCAACAACACCATCGTGTCCATCACGGACGCTTCGGGCAACGTAATTGCCTGGGCGTCGTCGGGCGGCGTGGGATTCTCCGGATCGCGCAAGAGCACTCCGTTCGCCGCACAGATGGCCGCCGAAAAGGCCGGCCGTGCAGCGATGGAAATGGGACTGCGTCGCGCCGAAGTACTGGTGAAGGGACCCGGCTCCGGACGTGACACGGCACTGCGCTCGATCCAGAACCTCGGTATCGAAGTCACCGGGGTAAAGGACGTGAGCCCGGTTCCGCACAACGGCTGTCGTCAACCAAAGAGGAAGCGTCCGTAGCCATGGCTCGTTACACAGGTCCGAAAGTTCGCATTTCCCGCCGTCTCGGTATCAACGTCTTCGAGAACGCCAAGGGCACC
>JALRBT010000084.1 GCA_023262255.1 Ilumatobacteraceae bacterium | reverse complement strand
GCGGTGGCGAGCCTGGCCGGCGGCTGGTGGCTGTTCTTGAAACTCTCCCGCCGCCTCCCCGAAGAAGTCTGACAAATCCGCGCACCCTGAAGCGCGGAGCACCCAGGGCGGGCATTGCGCTTCAGGGTGCGCGAAATCGCGCAGTGGGTTAGTGGGTGGTGCGGAGGAGTTGGCGGGCCACGAGGGGGGTCGGCACGGCCACCAGCATCACCAGAAGGGCAAAGACGACCCCGTTCCCCACCATCGGTGGCTCCCAGGCCGGGTCTGACACGACCTGCCACCAGCCACCCCAGCGACCCACGGAATAGCGCCGCAAGGCCTGCCAGAAGGAAAACAGGTGCACGAGCCACCAGATGGCCAATAAAGCGCCTCCCAAGCGAATTCTCAGGCGCTCTCCCGAATCAGTGGTGGTCATCGCCACGGCCGCCACCATCATCAAAGCCATCCAGATCGACAGCAGGTACCGACCCTGAAAGTAGGGGAATCGAACGAACCCAAAGGCCACCGGGGTCACGAGAAGCGCCAACACTCCCAGCGCCGTCCCGCGCGACCACTCCCTCTTCCCGCCCGCCAGGGCCAAAGCGACCATGATTCCGCCTCCGACCATGACCATCGAATAAAGCTCGTACCCCACGAAGCCGTGAATGCGTCCCAGGGTGCCCACCATCTGCTGCAGGTTGAGCTGAATCTCTCCAATGCCCTGCCAGCGAGATCTGTTTCCGCCAACCTCGCTCTTGGTCAAGAATCGACGCAGGATCGGCAGCACCCAAATCAGGCCTGAGAAAACACCTACGGCGAACAGCGACACGAGAACGGTCAATGTCGCCGCGGCCCGCGGCCCTATGACCTCGCGCCAACGTTCCCAGGCCCTCCGACGCCACTCGGGATCGGCGCGCACCACAGGAACGAACATCGTAAGGATCACCGCGACCCACGCAATACCGTCCCTTCGCACCAACACCAAACCGAGAAGCCCCACACCGATCGCCACCCACACCGACAACCGTCGATCCTCCCACCGCAGGCGCGCCACCAAGCCAGCTACGGCGACCGCCGTGAAACCCACGGTCATTCCCGAGGGATTCACCGTTGACATCACCGACATCGACATCGGCGTGAGACCCATCAAGAGTCCGAGCAACAGCCATCGACTTCGCCCCGGACGCAACATGAGAACTGCCGCCCAGGCGAGTAACGAACAGCACACGAGCCCCATCCACAGACGCATGACGTAGGTGCCACCGAGGCCCGACATGACGAAAGCCGGAATCGAGGCCACCGCATGGAAACCCGGTGGATAGTCGCTGGTCTTCGTCTTGACCTCGGTGCCGTCGATACCCCATACCAAGTTCGCGCAGTCGGCGGTGATGAACTCGCTGGGATTGAAGCAGTCTTGCTCATTCATCGGCAGACCATCGGTCTCGAATGGCTCGGAGAAGTCGAACCTTGAGAACCCCTGCGCCGTCGCAATGTGAGCGGCTTCGTCCATCCCGGAAAACATCGGCTGGGCGATCGACCAGAGCACGCAGAGCGGATACACCAGCGCCATGGTGAGCAACCACACCCGCCGGGACGAGTGACGTCGATCGGCAGCGGCCGGTTCGGCCCATGTGGTCATAATGGAACCCTAGCGATCGGTCGGTTGTTCGGGCCGGACACCGGCCTGCACACCGACGGCCACCACCACGAGCCAAGCGGCGATGTTCGCGCCGACGAACGTCTCACCGGCGTTCATCAACATCACGAACACCACGATCGCCACCCACCACTGCGACTCCCACGATCCCGTCGGAACCGCGTGCACCACACCACGTCCGACCACCCACAGCAACCAAGCGAGGGCGATGGCGCCGACCACACCCGCGCCCACCAACACTTCGAGGTACCCGCTGTGTGCCTCGTACAGATCACGGCCGCGCTCCAACAGTCGCACCCGCAAGTCGTCGTCGAACCATACGGCCATGAATCCGTGCCCACCCCAAGGTCGTTGCCACCACGACTCGAGAACCTCGGCCCACAGGTCGGTACGACCCGAGAACGAACTCGACCGGCCGAACCACGAATTGATCGTGCCCCGCGTCAGAACCATCAGCGCCACGACGAATGCCACCAACCCACCGGCCCACCGCACGCGCCGACGTGACTCCACCGAACCTCGCGCCCACACCCACGCGAATCCCACCGCCACCACCGCACCGACGACGGCCACCAGCGGGGTGAGCGAGCCCGTCCGCCACCACACCGCGGCCGACACCACGCCCATCGCCCCGACGCCCACGCCACGCCACCTGCGCACGCCACGCCACAACAACATCACCGAACACAACACGGCGAGCGCCGCCACCGGCCCAAGGGCATTGCGATTGAAGTACCAGCCGACGAAGTTGCCCTTCGGGTCAACCGTGTAGTGCCAATCGCGCGCGTGCGCCCACACGCTGCCCAGCACACACACCGACATGGCCGTCCACACCGCCCACGCCAGGCGGCGCACCGACAGCGATGCCGCCGCCAACGACACGGCCACCATTCCGAGAGCCAGCATGCCCACTTGCTCGAACGTGCGCTCACGCTCGATCGACCACACACCCGACGATGCGAGCGCTCCCACGAACGCCGCCCCCGACCACACCATCGAGCGCGCTCCCGACCACACGCTTCGCCACGCAGGCCACGCCGCGACGATCAGCAGCGCGTACAGCCCGCACCACATCAACTGGATGCGCGTGTCGTCGATCGGATCACCCGCGACGCGCCCCATTTCGAGTCGCACTCGATACACCGGCGCACGCGTCGCGCCGATCAGCGCCAACACAGTGGCCACCCACACGACTCGCTCCCGCACGTCACCAGCGTCGCACAACCCCCGCCACGAACCGAGCCAGTACCCTGTCATCGGGCATGGACGCGCAACAACCCACCTCTGGCGGCGCACCGCTCGCACCGGGCACCGACTGGCTCGTCAATCGGGTCTCGCCCACACTCGGGCCCTTGTGGCGTCGCGGTTTCCGAGTGCTCTTCGTGCTCGATGCGATCGTGCTCTATCTCGTCATGATCGCCATCAATCTCGTTCGCTTCGGCACCGACTGGCCCACCTATCCGATGTCGCACTACTGGATCGGTTTCGCCATCGCCACCGGCATCCATCTGGTTGTCGGATACTTCACCGGCCTCTACGAACGTGAACCACGGCTCGGCCAACGACCGTGGCTCCCCCGAGTCACACTCGCCATGGCGCTCGGTATCGGGGTCGACGGCGTGACCGTCGTGGCGCTCGATCGATACCTCATGCCACGCCTGAACCTCGCCGTTCTCTTCGTGGTCGGATCAGTGCTCCTCGTCGGCAATCGCCACCTCAGCCGATCTCTCAATCGCCGTCGCCAAGGTCCGCCCCGTGTGGTGCTCGTCGGAGCTCCGTCGACGATCACCACGGTCACCGAACAACTGGCACACAGCGACCGAGCTGCACGAGTCGTGGCCACACGCGGCGACACCGCCGATCTGGTCGACGTGGTTCGCCATCATCAGGCCACCGACGTTCTCCTTCTCGACGTCGACGCCTTCGGTCACGTCTTCCCGCAACCTCTCGGAACGCTCGAGAGCGACGGAGTGGGATTCCTCCAGCGCGTCGGAGCGCAAGAAACTCTTCTCGGATTGCAGTCGGTTCGAGAACTGGCGGGCATGCCGTTCGTTCGACTGCGCACGCACACCTTGCCCGCTCACAAGGTCAAGCTGAAGCGAGCCTTCGATCTGCTTCTCGTGATCGCGCTGTCACCTCTCATCGCACTGGTCGTAGGTGCGCTCGCTCTCTACGTACGCCTGTGCGCCGGCTCGCCAGTCTTCTATCGACAGACGCGTGTCGGTCGGGACGGGCAGCCGTTCACTCTCGTGAAGTTCCGCACCATGCGCACCGACGCCGAAGCTCAGGGGGCGGTGCTGGCCACCGAGAACGACCCACGGGTGGTGCCCGGCCTGGCTTGGATGCGCGGCACTCGCGCCGACGAACTCCCGCAGCTGTGGAACGTGTTGCGCGGCGACATGTCACTCGTCGGTCCGCGTCCGGAGCGACCCGAATTCGTCGCCGACATCGCACGCGAGGTGCCCGGCTACGAACGGCGCCACGAACTCCGACCGGGCCTGACCGGCCTCGCGCAGGTTCAGGGTCGCTACCACACCGATGCCGCGTTCAAGGTGGGGCACGATCTGCAGTACTTGGTCAACTGGTCGCTGGTGCTCGACGTGCAGATCATCGTGCGCACGGTGTGGGTGGTGCTGGCCCGCCGTGTCTGAGGCACCCGTGTGGCCGTCGGTGTCGGTGGTGATGCCGGTCCTGAACGAGGAGCGCCACCTCGAACACGCGGTGCGCGCCATCTTCGAACAGAACTATCCCGGCCCCTTCGAGGTGTGTCTGGCTCTCGGACCGTCGACCGATCGCACCCACGACGTGGCCGCCCGACTGCAACAGAACGAGCCTCGTCTGCGCACGGTCGCCAATCCCTCCGGCAAGACACCGGCCGGACTCAATGCCGCCATTCGCGCCACCTCAGGCGAGATCGTGGTGCGCGTCGACGGCCACGCCGTGCTTCCCCCCGGCTACATCACACGTGCGGTCGACACTCTGCAACGCACTGGCGCGGTCAACGTAGGTGGCGTGCAGAAGGCCGTCGGCACGACACCGTTCGAGCAAGCTCTGGCCGTGGCCATGGCGTCACCCTTCGGTATGGGCGGTGCGAAGTTCCACACCGGCGGCGCCGAAGGATCGGTCGACACGGTGTTCCTCGGTGTGTTCCGTCGCCAGGCGATCGAGAGCGTGGGCCTCTTCGACGAAACGCTCGTTCGCAATCAGGACTACGAACTCAACATTCGCTTGCGCAAGGCCGGCGGTGTGATCTGGTTCGACCCCACACTCGAGGTGACGTATCGACCACGCCCCACCTTGCGTGCCCTCGCCCGCCAGTTCGTGGAGTACGGCGCCTGGAAACGACACGTACTCACCCTGCATCCGGGTTCGCTCAAGGCGCGCCAGGTGGTGCCGCCATTCGCACTCGTGGCGATCGTCGTTGCACTCGTGGCATCACCTTGGTTCCCGCTCGCACTCATGGTTCCCGGCGCTTATGCGCTCGCCGTCCTCGGCGCGTCGCTCGCCACGGCACCACGTCACGTGCTCCGACTCGCACTCGTCTTTCCCACCATGCACATGAGTTGGGCCTGGGGGTTCCTCACCCGTCGTCACTGAAGGAGGCGTCATGAAGAAGTCAGCACGGTCATTTGCAAGCGGGCTCGTCGTGATGTCTCTCCTCGCCGCACTCGTGCCGTCGATGCATGCCGAGGCTGCCGGAACGATCGCTGAAGAGACGCGTATCGCGGGCGACACTCGCTACGACACCGCCAACGCACTCGCCCTGGCCGCGGCAACGGCGCGCGGGCCCGGCAACACCAGCAACATCGTGATCGCAAGCGGCACGAAGTTCCCCGACGGACTGAGCGCGGCGGCTCTGGCCGGAGCGACCGATGCCGTCGTCCTC
>JALRBT010000083.1:2900-5564 GCA_023262255.1 Ilumatobacteraceae bacterium | reverse complement strand
CTCGTACAGCTTGCGCAACTGCGGACGTGCCAGCGAGTAGTCCCAGGTGAAGATGGAGTCGGCGTTGTTCTTCACGACATGCTCGACCTCCTTCGGGTCGACCAATGGCGTGGAAAGGATCGCCTCGATGTCATTGATCGACGCGCGACCGATGATTGCCTGGTTTTCTTCGCTGGTGATGGTCATTGCATTGCTCCTTGTGTGAAGGGCACGTGCGCTCGAACGAACGCGCGTGCCTGGTGTTCATTGGTGAAATCGAATCGGGAACTTGGCGCCAGGAAGTAACTGATCACCATTCGTGCCAGCACTTCGACCAGGTCGGCTGCATCCTTGCGCGAGAGATACGGCTCAAGCAGTGGCGTGAGATACGCGGTTGCCACTCGCACGATTCGTGGCACACCTTGCACGGTGAGTTGCGTTGCAACCTCACCCGGTTCGGCAGCCAGCATCAATGCCAAATGTTGGTCGTTGCGCAATTCGCTGGTGGCCACCACCATGCAGCGCACGATGGTGTCTTCGAGCGTGGTTTCGCCTTCGGCGTGGGCACGAAGCGTGGTGAAGAAGAGCTCGAGTTCGCGAACTCGCAGCGCCTCGAGCAGCACTTCCTTGCCACCGGGGAAGGCGCGATACAACGTGGCGCGAGAAACCTTTGCTGCTTCGCACACGTCGTTGATGGTGAGGCGCTCCACACCCCAGCGCTCGATCGACGCTTTGGTGGCGTCGAGAATCGCGTCGCTGAGGCTTTGGTCTGTGACCGACATCACCTGAGACACTAAGACGATTTTTGTCTCATTGCAAGTCCTGCCGAGGGGAATTGCTCATCGGGTTGACTCGCGGGTGAGGCGGAGCGCGATGAAAAGCAGGAGTCCGGCAAACAACAGGTTCGAGGTGCGGTCGGGCAGGCGATCGGCAACCAATGCTCCAGCCACGGCACAGCCCGCGCCACCGAAGCCCACCAACATGGCTGCCCGCACGTCCACGTTGAGGTTCCGGCGGTTGCGCCACGTGCCGATGATCGCTGTCGGCACGATCACCGCCAGCGACGTGCCCTTGGCAACCACGGGTGAGAGTCCGAGCACCAGCATCATCGCCGGCACCATCACCACGCCGCCGCCGATGCCGAGCAGGCCGGCAAGCACACCCGCGACGATTCCGGTCGCCACAAGTGCTACAGCCGAGCCGACGGTGAGCGCATGCTCGCGAGTGGTGTCGAGCTCGAAGAGCAGTCGAGCGGCCGAGACCACCAGCAACGCCGCGAACGACAGCGACAGCAGGCGTCTTGGTGCGCGATTCAGCCAGGCGGTACCTACCAATGTGCCGGCGAGCGACCCACCAATGAGCGCAACTGCAGCACCGAGGTTTACGTGCTCGTTGGCGATGTAGGTGACCACCCCGAACACCGCAATCGGTAACACGGCAGCCAACGACGTGCCGTGCGCGCGGCGTTGCTCCATCGACGCCACCCACATAAGACCGGGCACGATGAGGAGTCCCCCACCGACACCGAACACACCCGAGAGCAAACCCGCCGCGATACCAACCGCAACGACCCGACCCACTCGCACCGTGCCAACTTACGACGCAGTGCGACGTTCCCTTTACGAATTGTTGACCTTATGACTCGTGTTTCAATCGCAATTCGGTTAGCATGACGCGGTCGTCAGCCATCACACGGCGACACCTAGACCAATACTCACCAGGGGGAATTCCATGAAACAACGCTCCACACGCGTTCGACTCATCGCTCTCGGCGCAGCAGCCATTCTTGGTCTTGCTGCGTGCGGTGGCAGTGACGACGCATCCGATGACGCCGCCGATGAAGAAGGCATCGACATCGACTACTCCGAAACCAGTTTCCTCACCACCGGCAACGATTGCACCGCCGGAAAAACGATGACCGAAGGCAAACTCACCATCGCCACCGGCAATCCCGCCTATGAACCATGGGTGGTTGGCGACGCGCCGGAGAGCAAGGAAGGCTTCGAGGCCGCTGTTGCGTACGGCGTTGCAGCCGAGATGGGCTTCAGCGACGAAAACGTGGTGTGGGTGCGCACGGGCTTCGACGAAGCAATCCAGCCGGGTGCGAAGAATTTCGACTTCAACCTGCAGCAGTACTCCATTACCGAGGAGCGCAAGGCGACCGTGTCGTTCAGCGATCCGTACTACTCCACCAACCAGGCACTCGTTGCCTTCGCCGACTCACCGATTGCCAACGCCACGTCGGTAAGCGAGTTGAAGGGCCTCAAGTTCGGCGCACAAGCCGGCACCACCAGCCTGGAGTTCATCACCAGCGTGATCCAGCCGGAAGCCGAGCCGTTTGCGTACGACGACAACGCCGCTGCAAAGGCGGCGCTCGAAGCCAAGCAGATCGATGCCATCGTGGTCGATCTGCCCACCGCCCTGTACATCAGCGCAGTGGAGATCGAGGGTTCGAAGGTTGTCGGTCAGTTCCCACCGAGCGATGCCGCTCCCGGTGACGACTTCGGCATGTTGTTCGACCTCAACAACCCGCTGGTGGAATGCGTAAACGTTGCGCTTGATCGCATGCGCAACCTCACCTCCGAACTGGCCAGCATCGAGGAGACGTGGCTCTCGAGCTACACCGGCGCGCCGGTCATCAGCCTCGACTGACCTCGCGACAGGAGCACGAGCGCCGGCAGCGGC
>JALRBT010000083.1:0-2880 GCA_023262255.1 Ilumatobacteraceae bacterium | reverse complement strand
TTCGTGGTGCTGGTCGCCGTGGTTGTTTTCCTCCCCCGCATGCCGCGTTGGGACCGGGTAAAGAAGTCGTTCTTCGACGTCGACCAAATGCGCGACTCGTTCCCACGCTTGATCGATGCGTTCTGGCTCGACGTGAAGATCTTCGTTTGGACCACACCCGCGATCTTCATCGCAGCACTGCTGATTGCGCTTGCACGCAATTCACGCTCGCCCGCATTGTTTCCGGTGCGCATGCTGGCCGCCGCATACACCGACGTGATGCGTGGTGTGCCGGTGATTCTGTGGATCTATCTCGTCGGCTTCGGTGTGCCCGGCTTGGGGCTCGAGCGGCCGTTCAACTCGCCATTGTTGTGGGGTTCCGTCGCACTCGGCATGACGTACTCGGGATACGTGGCAGAGGTGTTCCGAGCCGGCATCGACAGCGTGCACGAAAGCCAGCGCGCCGCTGCGCGATCACTCGGCTTGTCGAGCGCCCAAACCATGCGCCATGTCGTGCTCCCGCAGGCAATCCGTCGTGTGGTCCCGCCGTTGTTGAACGACATGGTGTCGCTCCAAAAGGACGTTGCCTTGGTGTCGCTCATCGGCCCGATCGAAATCCTGCGTCAGGCGGGTATCGACAAGGCGAAGTTCGCCAACTTCACTCCATACGTCGTTGCGGCACTCATCTTCTTGTCGGTGACTATCCCGCTGACTCGCTTGACGGACTATCTGTGGCACCGTGAACGACGCCGCACGGGTGGAACGCGGGTGGCGGCATGACGCCGAAGGTCAGCCTGCGCAACGTCACCAAGTCGTTCGGCGCCAACACGGTGTTGCGAAACCTGTCGCTCGACGTTGCGGCGGGTGAAGTGGTGTCGCTCATCGGTGCGAGTGGTAGCGGGAAAACCACCATCCTGCGCTGCATCAACCTGCTGGAACAGATCGACGACGGTGCCGTGTTGCTGGATGGTGACGAGATTTCTGCGATTGGCCTCGACCCCAACCCGGTGCGCCGCCGCATTGGCATCGTGTTTCAGAGTTTCAACCTGTTTCCGCACATGTCGGTGACACGCAACATCACCCTTGCACTCACCAAGGTGCTCAACCTCACCCAGGAGGGTGCCACGCAACGCGCAGTGGAGTTGCTCGCACGCTTCGGACTCGCCGAAAAAGCCGACGTGTATCCCGACCAGTTGTCGGGTGGTCAGCAACAACGAGTTGCCATCATCCGTGCGCTCGCCATGCAACCCGAAGTATTGCTGCTCGACGAAATCACCTCGGCGCTCGACCCCGAACTGGTGGGCGAGGTGCTCGACGTGGTGCGCGAGTTGAAGGGTAGCGGCATCACGCTGTTGATCGCCACGCACGAGATGGCGTTTGCGCGCGAGATCTCCGACCGAGTGTGCTTTTTGCATGCCGGTTCCGTGGCCGAAATCGGCACGCCATCGGAGGTGTTCGGCGCGCCCCGCGACGAGCGAACGCAGCAGTTCTTGCGCCGCGTCCGTTCGAACTAGACCTCGGGCCTACGGCCGCCAATTGCGATCTTCGGGGATCGCGTCTCCTCCGTCCACCACGAACATCTGTCCCGTTACGTACGACGCATCAGGGCTGCAAAGAAACTCGATTACCGCAGCAACTTCGTCGGGAGTTCCCGACCGACCGAGTGGTGAAACCGCGCCAGCGGCAGCCTCGGTGGCAGTCTGCGAACCAGTTGCAATCCAACCAGGGGCCACGGCATTCACCATGATGTTTCGCGCAGCAACTTCCAGTGCCACCGCACGCGTGAGGCCGATCATGCCGGCCTTGGCCGCGTTGTAACCAACGTCGCCGATGCCTGCCTGCAGCGCACCGGTGGTACTCGCAACGTTTACGATGCGTCCACCGTCGGGCATCACTTTGTCGTCCGCCACTCGCGCCTCAAGCACGTGGCGAGTCACCAGGAAGCACGACGTGAGGTTGCGCGCTAAAGAATCGTTCCACTGTTGCAGCGTGGTGTCGGCGAATGAGGCACTGAAGAGATCGTTTCCCACACTCACCATGCCGGCATTGTTGACAAGCGCATCAATGTGGCCGAACATGACGGCAGCACGTGCCACTAGCGCCTCCACCTGCGACTCGACGGTTAGATCAGCGACGAGACCGAGCACCCCGCCGTCACCAGTAGTCCGGCTCAACTCCTGTTCGCGCTCGTGGATGCGATCGGTGGTGCTCGTGATTACCACGTGACAACCAGCAGATCTTAAACGTCGGGCGGTTGCAATACCAATGCCGGTTGGGGATCCGCAGCCTGTGATCAGCACCGTGCGCAGACGAATCAGCGCATCCCCAGCCACTTGCCAAGTTTCGAGCGTCGACCCTGGCGTGACAATGGAATTCCCGTCGATCGTGAAATACTGCGCTTGGCAGCGGTGACGCCCAACGCACGCTTCCAGGAAAACGTGAGACCCGGAAAGAGATTCATGACGTTCAGCTCACCATACCAAAGCAGCCTCTCGGTACTCGGCGGAGAGACAGCGGGAGGCTCGGTCTCCGCTTACTCCTCTGGCAGCTTGTGATCGGCGAAGCGGTCACGCAACGTCTTCTTGGAGAACTTGCCCACCGAGGTCTTCGGCACCTGGTCGATGAATACCACGTCGTCGGGCACTTGCCATTTGGCCAACTTCGGCGCCAAGTACGCAAGGATTTCGTCCTTGGTAACCGTCTCTCCCTCCTTGGGCACCACACAGGCGAGAGGTCGCTCCGACCACTTCGGGTGCGGCACACCCACCACTGCGGCTTCCTTCACCTTCGGGTGGGACATCAACTCATTCTCAATCTCGACGGAGGAAATCCACTCACCGCCGGACTTGATGAGGTCCTTGGTGCGATCCACGAGACGAATCCGTCCGACAGCGTCGACCA
>JALRBT010000082.1 GCA_023262255.1 Ilumatobacteraceae bacterium | reverse complement strand
GGGCACGTCGGATTTGTCGGCCTATGTCGCCACTCCGGCAGCCTTCGACTTTCTTGCGCGATGGCCACGCGAGCAACGCGATCGGCATTGTCGCGAGACGGTGGGTGTTGCGGCCGACATGCTCGCCGCGGCGTGGGATGTGCGGTTGCCAACCCACCAGCAATTGCGATCGCCGTACATGCGCTTCGTGCCGTTTCCCGGCGAACGACACCTCACGACCGAACAAGAGCAGGCTGCAGTGATTGCCGCACGGCAACACGTTGGGGCCGAGATTGCGGTGACGAGTCCAGGCGGCATCAGCGGGGTGCGACTCTCGGCGTTCTTGTACAACGACGTCACCGACTACGAATGCTTGCGCGACGTACCGTCGCTACTACCGCGCTGACCGCCGAGCCTCTTGCCGCGCTGACCGCGCTGATCTTCGACGTTGGCACTCCCAACGGGATTTGAACCCGTGCCGCAGCCTTGAGAGGGCTGTGTCCTAGGCCGCTAGACGATGGGAGCCTGAACGGCTCACCACGCTATCGCTGTGGTTGGGGAGCCTTGACGCGACAACGTCGCGTCGTACGAGTTGGGGAGCAAGGAATCGAACCCTGAATAACAGATCCAGAATCTGCTGTGTTGCCAGTTACACCACTCCCCAGAGTGTTGCGTGGTTCATTGTAGCCACGACTCCAGTTGGCGAAACCCCGTGATGCGGCCCACCATGATGCCGAGCGCCTCACGAACGTTGCGCCGCAACGCTCCAACACCACTCACCACGCCGTCTCTCGTGGCTGATACCTCGACGTCCAAGCCCAACTCGCCGGACACCAACTGTGCACGCTTGAGGTGGTAGGGATCACTCACCAACACCAGCCGCTTCCACTGATTGAGGCGGGCCGTATCTCGGACCGCCTCGAGCGACTGGTAGGTCGATGCCCCGAGTGACTCGACGAAGATTGCAGTCGGCGGTACGCCCTTCGAAACGAGGTAATCACGACTCGCCTCTGCTTCGGTGAAGCGGTCGCCGAGCTGCTTCCCTCCGGTCACCACGACCATCGGTGCAACCGGAATGCTCCAGAGCGCCACCACATGGTCCAGTCGCGCCCGAAGTTGGGGCGAGGGTCGCCCGTCGTACTGGGCCGCACCGAGCACCACGATCGCATCCACGGTGCGTTGCATGCGAACGAACGATTGGTTTCGGCCGGTATCCCACACCTGCGCGAGCGACACCAGGAAGTACAACATCAACGAGGTTGCCGTTACCAGCGACACCACCACCGCGCGACGTGGCACGTCCGACGGCACGTCGTCAACCTGCGCGTGTGAGTGCGGCATCCACGCGGCGCAGGGTCTCGTCGCGACCCAGCACCTCGAGTGACTCGAACAACGGCGGGCCGACACTGCGTCCGGTGGTCGCAACGCGAAGCGGCGCCTGCAGTTTGCCGAGTTTCACTCCGTGTTCGACACCAACCGCCTCGACGACGGCCTTCAGCGCGTCCGCGCCCCACTCACCCACCGAGATGCGGTCGCGAATCGCCCGCAACGCGGGTACCGCCCACTCCGCCGCGAACGCCTTGTCGAACGCCGCGGAGTCGATCGGCGCGTCGGGCAGGAACAGGAAGTCGACCATCGTGGGCACCTCCGACAGCAACGCCACACGGGTCTGCACGTGCGGGGCGATCCGCAGGAACACGGAACGATCGAATCGCTCCGCCGGCCATGGCGCAGAGGGGGGCTCGCCGACGGCCGCTACCGAGGCGCGATCACCGGTCAACCAGGGTTCACAAGCGGAAACGAACTGGTCGATCGTCAATTTGCGAATGTAGTCGCCGTTGAAGGAATTCAACTTCTTGATGTCGAAGAACGCCGACGAGTGGTTGACCGTCGACAACTTGAACTCGCGAACGATGGTGGCGAAGTCGACGATTTCCACGTCTCCCGGGGGTGCCCAGCCCAGTGTCATGAGGTAGTTCACCATGGCTTCCGGCAGCACGCCCTCATCGCGATACTGCTCGAGCGCCACTTTGTCGCGCCGCTTGGAGAGCTTCTTTCGCTGTTCGTTCACCAGGACGGGTACGTGCGCCCATACGGGTACGCGACCGGCGAGAGCCTCCCAGAGCATCTGTTGCTTGGGTGTATTGGGAAGGTGCTCCTCGGCGCGCACCACGTGGGTGATGTTCATCGTGAGATCGTCCACCACGTTGGCGAGGTTGAAGATTGGCGAACCGTTGCCACGCAGCAGCACGAAATCCTCGAGCGTTGCGTTGTCGAACTCCACCCGACCGCGCACTTCGTCGTGCACCACCGTGACACCTTCCGGAACCCGAAAACGCAGAACACGGCCCGGTCCTGCCTCCAGGTTCCGGTCGCGGGAAAAGCCGTCGTACCCCGGTTTGCCGGATGCCTTGGCGCGCTCTTGAATCTGCTCCGAGGTGAGGTCGCAGTAGTACGCACGTCCCGATTCGAAGAGCGTGTGTGCCGCCGCCACGTGGGCAGCAGCGTTCGCCGACTGGAAGTACGGACCTTCAAAGTGCGGATCATCGCCATCGATGCCGATCCACGCGAGGGCATCGATGATGCCCTGGGTCCACTGCGGTTCGTTGCGAGATTCATCGGTGTCCTCGATGCGCAACACGAATACTCCATTGTTCTGCAGCGCCAGAATCCAGTTGTACAGTGCCGTGCGAGCACCGCCCACATGGAAAAAACCGGTCGGTGACGGTGCGAATCGGTAGCGGGGAGTGCCATTCACCACGTTCGACACGACGTGTGACACTAACTGCCGCAAGTAGGTTGGAGGCGTGACCGCATCGCCACGCGCCGAACACGACGATCATCCGGACCACCGCGCACTTGCCGGTGGAAGCGTTCGCGCGGGCGTGTTCGGTGTCAGTGACGGTCTCGTCACGAACGTGTCGCTCATCATCGGGTTTGCAGCAAGCGGTGTCGACTCCAGTTACGTGCGACTCGCCGGCATCGCCTCGGCCGTGGCGGGAGCCGTCAGCATGGCGGCCGGTGAGTGGGTATCGATCACCTCTCAAAACGATCTGGTGCGACGGGAGATTGCCCTCGAACTACGCGAATTGAGGCGCAATGCCAGTGCCGAAACCTCCGAACTCGCGGGCATGTACCGGTCCCACGGCATGTCCCCGAAGCAGGCCGAGGCCGCGGCTGCCGAGGTGATGCAAGACCCCGAGCGTGCGGTGATGGTGCATGCACGGGAGGAATTCGGACTCGATCCCGCCCAGTTACCGAACCCGATTCGAGTTGCCGTCGTTTCCATCTTCACCTTCCTGCTCGGCGCGATGTTGCCCGTGATTCCATGGATTGCTGGCTCTGGCGACTCGGCGCGATGGTTCTCGATCGGCATCGGTGTGGTTGCTGCTGGCATCCTCGGTGCAGTGATTGCCCAGCAGTCGGAGCGGCCTTGGTGGACCGGAACCGCTCGCCAGGTGGCCATCACCGTCCTGGCCGTCGTGGTTACCTACGCAATCGGCAGCCTCGTTGGCGTGAATATCTCGTGACCTCGCAACCCAACGTGTTGGGCGAACCAATCGAACCCTGCAGCCTTGATCCGATGACTGGTTGGTACCGCAGCGGTTGCTGCGAAACCGGCGGCGACGACACCGGCGTGCACACGGTGTGCGCCATCATGACCGACGAGTTCCTCGCTTTCTCCAAATCGATGGGCAACGACTTGTCCGCGCCGATGCCGCAGTACGGGTTCCCCGGGCTCAAAGCCGGTGATCAATGGTGTTTGTGCGCATCCCGATGGCAGGAAGCATTCGAGGCCGGCAAGGCGCCGCGCGTACGACTTCGCTCGACGCACGCCCACACGCTGGAGTTCGTGCGGCTCGACGACCTGAAACGGTTCGCGGTCGACTGACACTCGGCGACGCAAATTGCCCGACGACCGACGCTTGCAGCGCGACTAGTGCTGGGCCCCGGTGAGGGCTCGCCAGGAATTCGGCATCGCCTTTCGAACCGCATCCGGGGTCATGATGACGGTGGATTGTGGCACCATGTCCACGATCGTGCGTGCCTCCACGTAGTGGTGCACCACGTTGGCGACACCCGCGAATAGTCGCGTGCGCACGGACACCAAATCCGCCGGAGGTGTGTCGAGGAAGTACCCCCACATGGTGAGTGCAATGTCGAGATCATGCACGACCGGTGCACGCCCGAAGTGCGAGGCGCGACGCAGTGCGATACCGATGCAGCCCTGGATCGCGTCGTCGATGCTCTCCCCCGTGGTCACCTTGATGCGCGGACGCATACGTTCGGCCAGGACGAGCACGTACCCCTGATCCGGCCCCGGGTGGCCGAGGCGCTCGGCTCGCGGCTGACGACCGGTTATTGACGCCTTGCGGGTGTTGCTCCATGCGCCCGGAACGAAGTCAGGCGAAGCGTAGGCGCGGGGTCGATCGGTGGGGTCGATGGGTGTGTGTTTCGGGGCGGCCACGGCGAACGACGCTAGTCATTTCACGCAGACAGAAGCGCAATGAGCGCACGGGGATCCGGTGCCCAGACATCGGCGCCAAGGCGTTTGGCGGCTTCCTCCGATTCCACGCCGGCACCGCCGAGATACACCGCCACCCCTTCGGGAAGCACCTTTCGCAGTTCGCGAATCACCTCGCCCGCCGCCGGTAGGGAGTCGCTGAGCGTTACGCCGACGCACACCGCCTTCAATCGATCGACACCGACCGCCGCCGTGGCGAACGACGCCGCCGGCACGTTCGTGCCGATGTCGGAAACGTTCCACCCCTTGCTCCGCAGCAGGTCGGCGACCATGGTGATTGCCAACCCGTGATGCTCGCCGCTCGGGCCGCCGATCACCACCGTGCCACGCGACGGACCACGATGCGCAAACCGGGTACTCACCCGTGCGAGCAGGCGACCGACGATCACACTGGCACGGTGCTCCTCGTGGATGTGCAGTTTTCCCCGGGCCCATCGCTCCCCGATCGACACCATCGACGGGGACACCACGTCGAGATACAAACTGAACAAATCGTGACCACTCGCGAGCGCATCGTCGAGCAATTTTGCGGCCCCCGCTTCGTCACCCTCCAGGAGACACTGCTCCAGTCGTGCCGCCCAATCGGCCGCAGGTCGTGCACCACGCTTGACGGGCTTCTTCTTGGCCTCGATGAACCGATCGAGATCCGACACGAGAACGTGCCAGGTGCCGTCACGGCGCTCTGCCGGCAACTGCCCGAGACGAACGTAGCGGTACACCGTCATGTAATGAACGCCCAATCGTTTGGCTGCCTGATCCAACGAAACGGTTGCTTCGACGACCCTCGGCACACCGCCACGCTACGACTGGTTGCCGTGCGCGTTCATAACCCTGCAGGGCGCTGCACGTCACCCTGCACGGCGCTACGCGGTTGGAAGTGACGGCTCCATTCCCGGCTTCCAATACTGATACAAGTCGACGATTATCGGCGTGAGTTGATCGGCGTCAGCACCCGGCACCAGGTCGACCGTCACCACGCTGGAATACACGTGTACGCGTTGCACGAGACCCGTGGCAAACAACCGCTGCGCAAGGACTCCGCCGAACGTCTCGGTTCGCTGCGGACTCTGATCGTAGGACTCATGACCCTGGCCGGTCAGCGACCGATTCAACTCGAATCGAAC
>JALRBT010000081.1 GCA_023262255.1 Ilumatobacteraceae bacterium | reverse complement strand
AGGTGCCTCGCGCGATGTACTCCTTCAACAAATCGTTCTGAATGGTGCCACTGATCGCGCTTGCGGGCACACCCCGCTCTTCTGCCACCAACTCGTACAGCAGCAACAGGATTCCTGCGGTGGAGTTGATGGTCATCGAGGTGGTGACCTTGTCGAGTGGAATGTCGGCGAGCAGCGTTCGCATGTCGTCGATCGAATCGATTGCCACCCCAACCTTGCCGACCTCGCCTGCTGCGCGCGGATGATCGCTGTCGTAGCCCATCTGGGTGGGCAGGTCGAACGCGCACGACAAACCGGTTTGGCCGGCTTCCAACAAGAACTTGAAACGGGCGTTGGTGTCGGCGGCCGTGCCAAAACCCGCGTATTGACGCATCGTCCACAGACGATCGCGGTGCATGGTCGGGTAGATGCCGCGCGTGTACGGTGCGCCTCCCGGAGCGCCGAGACCGGCGGACATGCCGCTGCCCCGTACCGAGGACTCGTCGTACAGCGGTGCAACCTCGATGCCGGAGTCCGTGCGCTTCTGGCTGGGTGAATCCACCATGCTCGTTCCAGACTATGAGCGCTGCGGCGTTCGACGAGAGGCGACGCATTGCAGCACCGAGCACGCGCCTAACCTTGGGATATGGCCATCACCGAGCACCCAGGCATCACCAAATCCATCGACGGCATTCCACTCACCCCGAAGGAGCTCATCGACATCGGTCCGCAACCGACGCGGTCGTTCGAGGAAGAGCGCTTGGAGCGCAAGCAAAAACTCGCTGGTGCGCTGCGGATTTTCGGGCGACTCGGCTTCGGCGAGGGCGTGGCAGGACACATCACCGTGCGCGACCCCGAGTTCCCCGATCACTTCTGGGTGAACCCGTTCGCACGCAGTTTCCGACTCATGCGGGTGAGCGACCTCATCCTGGTGAACCACGATGGCGACGTCGTGTACGGCAACACCCCCGTGAATCGCGCCGCATTCTGCATTCATGCCGCGATTCATCAGGCACGCCCCGACGTGGTTTCAGCGGCCCACGCCCACACCGTGTATGGCAAGGCGTGGGCGTCACTTGGTCGCAAACTCGATCCGATCACGCAGGACAGTTGTTATTTCTACGATGATCACGTCGTCATCTCCGAACAGGGCGGAGCCGTGGTCATGGAGCCCGCCGCAGGTCAGGAAATCGCCGCCAAGTTTCCCACGGGAAAGGCTGCGATCCATCAGAACCACGGTCTCTTCACCGTTGGCGCAACGGTGGACGCCGCCGCTTATTGGTTCTTGTCGATGGAGCGCACCTGCATGGCCCAGATCATGGCCGAAACCGTCGGCACGCCAAAGCTCATTCCGCACGAGATGGCCATGTACACCCGCGAACTCACCGCGCATCCCATGGCCGGGTGGCTGAACTTCCAGCCGTTGTGGCAGGAGATTTGTCGCACCGATCCGGAATTGTTCGACTGAACGCCTCTCGAAATCCACTCCACACCGCGCCACCAGAGGCCCTGTTCGTCCTTTCCGGCGTAAGTCAGTACGTCGGTGCGGTGATCGCGGTTCGGTTGTTCGAGCAGTTGGCACCTGCCCCGTCAGCATGGCTTCGAGTGATCGGTGCCGCGTTCTGGCTGCTGCTTTTTTCGGTGGGAAACCTTCGTCGCGGTGGGCGATTCACCCGTGAGCAGTTGACGGCTGCTGCGCTCTTTGGTATCGCTACCTCGTTCATGAACCTGACGTTCTACCTGGCGATCAACCGACTCGACCTCGGGAAGGGTGTGGCGATCGAATTCATCGGGCCGATCACGGTGGCCGCTCTCACGACTCGAACCAAACGCAACGCCCTCGCACTGGCACTTGCAGCAGCCGGTGTCGTGGTGCTGTCGGGAATCGAAATCGACGACGAGCCGCTCGGTTTGCTCTTCATCTTCCTTGCTGCGATTTGTTGGTCGGTTTACATCGTGCTCGGTGCCCGCGTTGCCCAATACGACCGCGGCGTGGCGGGTCTTGGAATCGGCCTCGCCATTGGAGCCGTGGTGCTGACACCCATCGGACTTCCACAGAGCGGGCCGGCATGGAGTGATCCAACGTTGCTGCTCTGGTGTTTGCTCATCGGATTGTTCTCCAACGCCGTTGCCTACGGCATAGATCAATACACGTTGCGACGAATTCCGGTCAGGCGATTCTCCGTGCTCCTCGCACTCTTGCCGGTTACCGCAACCGTGTTCGGATTCCTGTTCCTCGATCAAACTCCATCGACACTCGACATGGTGGGCATCGCACTGGTGCTCACTGGTGTTATCGTGCAACAGCGGGACACGTTGAGCGTCGTCGAACCTCTGCGCGACTGAAGAAATTTTTTCGGTAGCGCGTCCTTCGCACGCATCTCGCAGTAGACTTTCACACAAGCGGGCGAAGGAGAGTGCTACTTCACCATGCGTTTCCCCCAACTGCGGCGGTTCCTCGCCATTGGCTCCATTGCCATCGTTGTCGCGTCGCTCATCCCTGCCCACACCGCCGTTCGTGCGGCTGAGGGTCAACTTCCCGCCAGCTACGTCGTTTACGGTCGTGGCTACGGACATGGTCGCGGTCTCAGCCAATACGGTTCCTACGGCTGGGCCACGACGCACGGCTGGTCGTGGCAACAGATCCTGGATTTCTATTACGGCGGAGCCACCGGCAACGTCGTAGCACCGATCGACAATCCGAACGACACGATTCGGGTCTGGCTCAGCGCGATGGGCTCGTATCAGACGGGGGTCGTTGCAGACGTGCAAAATGCACTGTTCCTCGAAGATCCGGTGCCTGGCCGAACCTGGACGTCACTCGTGGCGCGCGAGGTGAGCGAGAAGGTGTATCGCGTGTGGGGCTCGACTTCACGTCGTTGCACCCTCCCGAGTCAGGACCCCGTCGCCGTCGGTTTCGAACTCATCGGTGACGTCGCGAACGCAGCCTCGTTCACCACGCAGGTGGGGCAAGATCCGGCTGCCGCACCTACCCAGGTAATCGGACTCTGTGAACCCAAGTCGGAGCGGGCCCATCGCGTCCGCTACTACCGCGGCATCATTCAGGCGGTCAACAACACCCGCAACGACAACCGCACCATCAACGTCACCACGATGGAGAGCTACTTGCGAGGCGTCGTACCCCGCGAATCCCCCGCATCGTGGGGCGATGCTGCGGGAGGTACGGGAATGAACGCACTGCGGGCCCAGGCGGTGGCTGCGCGAAGCTACGCGTCCACCGAAAACAGGTACGCAGGCTTGGCAAACACCTGCGACTCACAGGACTGCCAGGTGTACATGGGGGCGGCACTACGAGAAGGTGTTGGCGAGCAGCCCTACAGCCTCGAGGATCCACGCACCGATGCGGCCATCGCCGAAACGGCGGGGGTCGTCATTCGGGGTCGCAATGGTCGCGTCGTGCGTACCGAATTTTCATCGAGCAACGGCGGGCGAACGGCGGGTGGAATCTTCACCGCACAACCCGATGCCGGAGACCTCGCGGCGGACTCGTCGCTCATGGTGTGGACCCGAAACGTGAGCGCCTCGCAACTTCAGCAGAAGTATCCACAAATCGGCACACTCACCTCGGTCACCACGTCGCACGACGGCCTCGGTGGCGACTGGAACGGTTACACCACGGAGGTGACGATTGCCGGCACCACCGGCAGCGTGACCATGTCGGGCTGGGCATTTCGAACGGCGTTCGGCTTGCCTGCACCGTGGTACGGCGTATCGCCGGTGTATCCCGCAGAGTTCGAGGCTGCGCCGGTTGGCCGAATGCTGCTGATCGGTGACTCCATCGGGGCGAGCATCGCCTCGGAGTTCACCAACATCGTTGCTCCCGCGTACACGAACGTCGACTTCCAGGCGGTGTCGAACCGCTGCCTCGTCGGACCCGCCTGCGTCGAGGCATCCGTTGGATTGCCCGACGCACCGGCAATCATCAACACCCTCACGGCCGAGACGATGCCCACCGTGGCCGTATTGCAATTGGGGTACAACGACAGCCCGAGCACCTTCACCCAGGACATCGACCAAGTGGTGTCGGCACTCATCGCACGAAACGTACAGCGAATCGTGTTCGTGAACCTGTCGACTCGACGGGCATCGGTCGATTACGCCACGTCAAATGCCGCCCTTGCCGCCGCGACCCAGCGCTACCCCAACGTTTCGGTGCTGGATTGGAATACCTATAGTTCGGGCTCCGACAAGAGTCGTTGGTTCAGTGACTCGGTGCATCTCACGAGCACGGGGCGGGTCGAATTCGCGTTGTTCCTACGCAATCAACTGGACGAGCTACGTCGCGCGGGCCTCATCACCATCGGAAACGGTGGCATCATCCCGATGGCCGTGCCCATGGTGTCGGGTGACCGCGGCGAACCGGTGAAGGCCCTGCAGGCGGCATTGAACGCGGCCCTGGGTTTGAAGAAGAGGCAACGAATCGCCACCGATGGCGTGTTCGGCAAGGGTACGGTCGCGACCGTGAAGCGGTTCGAGGAGACAGCCGGTCTGCCGGTTGACGGAATCGCCGATGAACAGGTGATTTCCGCGCTCGGGATCGACACCAACACGTTCAATTTCTCGCGTGGCGCACGGCAGTCATCGGTTAAGTCGATTCAACGGGCACTCGCCAACGTGTTGAAGGTGAAATTGCGCCCCGACGGAATCTACGGAAGTGGCACGGCAAGAACCGTGTCACGCTTCCAGAAGTCGGTGGGCCTCAAGCCAACGGGTGTGGTGGATCGCACCACGTGGATGGCTCTGCTCAGCGCTTCTGCGCAGCGCTGACTCCATCAAATCGTCGTTGCCACGCCTCGTCGCTCACCAACGCCGAATACGCGGCGCGGTACTCCTGCTTCAGGCGGCCGTAATTTCGGGCAAGTTCGAACAACACACCGAACACATCGCGCCACAGCGCGCGGAACCTCGTGCCATCGCGCGAACACATGAATCCTTCCGGCAAACGATCGTGGCGATACACGATTCGTTCGTGACGCAGAGCCAAACCCACGGCTCGCGAGTCGATGGGAGCGGTACGCAACGTTCGGCTACGTAGCGAACGCGGGATGAGGTATCCGCCCACGAGGGGAAGCGACAACACGAATCCAATGAGCCGAATGGGTTTAGGTCGTGGCGCCGAGATGGCAATCGCCGCGTGCTCCGGCGCCAGCGACGCAGGCTTCTCCTCGGACACCTGACGCAGCTCGTCGTGCAATGCGGTGTGGTCGACCTCGGCAAGGGCTTGCGGCCCCGCCAGGTACGCACGCATTCCACGAATCATGTACTCCGCCCTGGCGTAACGGAATCCGAACAAGTTGCGGAAACTCAATGCGAGAAAACGCCGACCCAAGTGCCACCACCGATGACAATCAAAGACCAACGTGTCGATCGCGGCGAAATTCCGCATCTCATAGAACAGCGATGATGGATTGTTCTTCAGGTGGAAGTCGGCGTGCCACACCGCAATGCCGTTGAGGGTCACCGTGTGACGGCCGGTATGCATGAGACCGAACGCCACGTCGTCTCCACGCACGAACACCGGCAAGGGATTATCCCTTGTGATGCCGATGGGGAACGCCGTATACCACCACGCGGAGTAGGCGAATCGCCTCTCCTTCGCATCCCGCAACACCAACGATCGATCCCGAAGATCATCCTCCTGCCCCAATGCCCGCAGGGGGTACAGCGATCGCCACAGGTATCTGCTCCCGGCTTCGAACTGC
>JALRBT010000080.1 GCA_023262255.1 Ilumatobacteraceae bacterium | reverse complement strand
AGTCGACGAGCCTCCCGGCCGATGGCCACCGCCGCAACGGCGAACACGAACACCGCCGAGACGGCGACGAAGAGCGCGGTGACGGGGCTCAGATGCCGATGCGTTGGGCGAGTTGTTCGCGATGGTACGCGGGGTCGCCGAACAACAATTCGCTCGACTTGGCACGCTTGAAGTACAGGTGCGCGGGATGTTCCCACGTGAATCCGATACCGCCATGGATCTGGATGTTCTCGGCAGCCGCGTGGAAGTAGGCCTCCGAGCAGTACGCCTTCGAGAGTGATGCCACCGAGGCAAGCTCGTCGTTCATTTCGCTGGCGCACCACATGCCGTAGTAGGCGGCGGACTTCGCCGACTCCACTTCGAGCAACATGTCCGCACACTTGTGTTTGATCGCTTGGAACGACCCGATTGGGCGACCGAATTGCACTCGCACCTTGGCGTACTCCACGGCCATGTCGAGTACCTTCTGCGCTCCACCAACCTGCTCGGCGGCGAGACCCACTGCCGCCAAGTCGAACACCTTGCTCAGCACCTCCCAGCCCTTGCCTTCGGTGCCGATGAGTTCGGCCTCGACGCCCTTGAATTCCAACTTCGCCTGTTTGCGGGTTTGATCCATGGTGGAAAGTGACGTTCGAGTGAGTCCCTTGGCGTTGCCATCCACGGCGAACAACGACACGCCCTTGCCGGTCCTTGCTGCGACGATGATGAGCGACGCGATGTGTCCGTCGATGACGAACATCTTGGTGCCGTCGAGCGTGAACTTGGATCCGGAACCTTTCGCGGTCATGGTGATGCCGGCTTCGTCCCACTTGCCTGACGGCTCGGTGGATGCCAGCGTGGCGATGGTTTCACCGGCCGCGATGCCCGGGAGATACTTCTGCTTGGCTGCGTCGTCACCGCTGTGCAGCAACGTGTTGGCAGCAAGCACCACGGTGGCGAAGTACGGGGCGCACAACAGTGCGCGACCCATTTCCTCCAACACCACGCCGAGTTCGACGTAGGAGAATCCCATGCCACCGAAGTCTTCGGGGATGTGCAATCCCATGAGACCCATCTGCGAACCCATCTGATCCCACACGGCCTTGTCGAAACCCTGCTCGGTTTCCATTTGCGTGCGAACTGCCGTCTCCGGGGACTTGGAGTCGAGGAAGGCTCGAACGGTCTTGCGCAGTTCTTCTTGTTCTTCGGTAAAGGCAAAGTTCATGCCCCTCATACTGTCGGACGGACACCGAAATCCGCCAATTGGACGCCCCGGACCCATTCCCGACCGAGGCTCTCCATGGGATAGCCCCGCCATACGTAGCCCGCTGCCAGACTTGCCTCCATGGCCACGCTGCACTGGCAGGACTCCGACGTGGAGGTGCACAAGGTGGTGGTGGGCCCCGTCGACAACAACGTGTTCGTGGTGCGATGTCGAGCGACCGGTGACGCAGTCCTCATCGACGCCGCCAATGAGCACGAACAATTGCTCGAACTGTGCGCTGCCCTCGGCGTGCGCAGGGTGCTGGAAACCCACGGCCACTGGGACCATATCCAGGCAGTGCCCGCCCTCCGCGAAGCCGGGTACGAGGTGGCGGTAACCGCCCTCGATGCTCCACGGCTGAAGGACGTGGGTTATGACGTCTTTCTGGACGACAAGGAAGTGATCGAAGTTGGTCGTCTGCGACTGCATGCACTACACACACCGGGTCACACCGAGGGTTCGATCTGTTTTCACGTTGCCGATACACCGCTGCTCTTCACCGGGGACACCCTGTTCCCGGGCGGGCCGGGCAACACGTCGTTCGAGGGCGGCGACTTCCCCACCATCATTCGCTCGATCGATGCCGCCCTGTTCACCTTTCCGGACGAAACGCTCGTATTACCGGGGCATGGCAATGACACCACCATCGGTGCGGAGCGACCACAGCTTGATGCATGGGTGGCGCGCGGATGGTAACGCTCGTTGAGCAGGAATCGACGTGAGTTCCTCCCCACGACTCGGCGGCATGACCCCATCGGCACTGCCGACACCCACCTATGCCCGCACTCGGTTGCGTGACGACGCCCGACCGGAACCACAATGGCGGGAGTCGCTCCGAAAAATCCCGAACCTACGCAACACCCTCAGCGTCGCCTCGATGTACGCACAAACCGCAGTGGTGGTGGCGGTAACTCTCTGGTGGAATCATCCGATTGGCTGGCTGATCGGCGTGTTGTTGATGGGCCGTGCCCACGCCCAATTCATGTCGCTCATGCACGAAGGGGCACATCGCCTATTGTTTTCCAAGAAGAGCGTGAACGATTGGGTGGGTCGGTGGCTCATCGGGTATCCCGCGTTCACCAACATCGATGCGTATCGCCGAGTGCACATGGCCCACCACCGCGACGAGTTCGGACCCGAGGAGCCCGACATACCGCTCTACGCCAACTACCCCATCACGGCGGCGAGTTTTCGCCGCAAACTGTGGCGCGACGCCACCGGACGAACCGGGTGGAAGTTGTTGAAACAGCAATTTGCCGGACTGCGCGGCAACGACCCCCTGACTCGAGCGTCCCAACGCAAGATTCTCGCGGTGCAACTTGCACTCATCGCATCGAGCGCCGCCGTTGGCGCAATACACGTGTATCTCGTGTTGTGGCTGCTGCCCTATCTCACCGTGTGGCGAGTGATCAACCGCCTGCGCTCGGTTGCCGAGCACGGCGGGATGCAACGGGGCGCCGATCGCCGGATCGCAACCCACTCGATTCGCCAGTCGGTCGCGGCTCGGTTCTTCCTGGTGCCGTTCAACATCGGTTTCCATTTGTCACATCACGTGGACTCGGGAATTCCCTTCCGATCGTTGCCGGCTTTCCACCGCGAACTCGAGAGGGCCGGATACCTCACGGAGGAATTCGAATACCCCTCGTATCGGGCAGTGTGGCGTGCGTTACGCGCCGGATAATTTCCCCTACGGTCGTAGGAGAAATTGCCGAGTGCGAATAGCGTTGCCAAGGTGAGTCCTTCGGATCCCGCACACGTTGCCGCTCGCGAACTACTGCGCATTGACGATGTTCACGCCAAGGCAGCAGAGGGTGACCACGACATTCTTCGCGGCTTCTCCCTCACCGTGCGCGAAGGTGAGATTCACGCGATCATGGGCCCGAACGGGTCGGGTAAATCTACGCTGGCCAACACGCTGCTGGCGTCCCCGGACTACGAGGTGACCAGCGGAACCATCACCTACCAAGGTGACGACATTGCCGACTGGTCCACCACCGAGCGCGCTCAGCGAGGAATGTTTCTCGGCTTCCAGTACCCCCAGGAAATTGCCGGGGTCTCCGTGCTGCAGTTTCTCCGTCAGGCGTTGTCGGCGCGAAAAGGCATCGATCTTTCGATACTCGAATTACGGCTGGCTGCCATGGACTGGATGAAGCGGCTCGGAATGGACTCCGGGTTCATCGACCGACATCTGAATCAGGGTTTCTCCGGTGGCGAGAAGAAGCGCAACGAGATCATGCAAATGGCGATGCTCGAACCCGATCTTGCGATTCTCGACGAAACTGACTCCGGTCTCGATATCGATGCACTGCGAATCGTCGCCAAGGGAATCCGTGAGGTCCGAGCGGCGCGTCCAGCACTTGGCATCGTGGTGATCACCCACTACCAGCGGTTGCTCGACGAGCTGAAACCCGACTTCGTGCACGTGCTCATCGACGGACGCATCGTTGCCACCGGAGGAATGGAACTGGCCGAGCGGTTGGAGAAGTCCGGCTACGACTCGTTCCGCGGCTGACCGTCATGACGCTCGATGTGGCCGCACTCCGCGACGAATTTCCGATGTTGTCCAGACGGGTGGGTGGCAAGCCCATCCATTACCTGGACAGCGCAAACTCATCCCACAAGCCGAATTGCGTCATCGACGCAATGTCCACGTTCATGCGCGAGGCGTACTCGCCAATTGGGCGCAGTTCGTACGCGCTGGCGTCGGAAGCCTCGGACGCCTACGAGGGTGCACGCTCCAAGGTGGCCGCGTTCATCAACGCATATTCGCCATGCGAAGTGGTGTTCACCAAGAATGCGACCGAATCGCTGAACCTGGCGGCGCAATCATGGGGTCGCGCCAATCTCGACAAGGGTGATGCCATCGTGCTCACACACATGGAGCATCACGCCAACATCGTTCCCTGGCAGATGTTGGCGAAGGAGAAGGGCTTCGAGATTCGTTGGGTGCCGTTGACTCCGGACTTCCAACTCGATCTCTCGTCGCTCGATCAACTACTCCGCGGTGCGAAGGCAATTTCATTCACATCCATGTCGAACGTCCTCGGCACCATCAACCCCACGCGCGAGTTGTGTGAAGCCGCACACGCTGCCGGCGCCATCGCCATCGTCGACGGATGCCAGTCGGTGCCGCACATGACAACCGACGTTCGAGCCATGGGTGCCGACATGCTCGCCTTCAGCAGTCACAAGATGTGCGGGCCCACCGGTGTTGGGGTGTTGTGGGCACGCGAGGCACTGCTCGCCGCCATGCCCCCCTTCCTCGGCGGCGGCGGCATGATCAGCGAAGTGCGCTTGGACGACTTTACGTGTGCCGAATTGCCAAACAAGTTCGAGGCTGGCACACCGCCCATCGTCGAAGTTATCGGCCTTGGTGCGGCCGTCGATTTTCTCAACCGCGTGGGAATGACCGAAATTCGCCGACACGAAATTGAAATGACCAACTACGCATACCGTGCGCTCACCACTCGCTACGGCGACGCCATCACCATCCACGGCCCCACCAATCCCGAGCTGCGGGGTGCCACGTTCTCGTTCGCCTTTCGCGACGTCCACCCGCACGACGTGAGCCAGGTGCTCGATCAGCACAACGTGTACATCCGTGCCGGCCACCACTGTGCCAAGCCGCTCATGCGCTTGATCGGCGCCAATGCCACTGCTCGAGCGAGCATGTACCTGTATTCCAACGAGTCCGACGTCGACGCCCTGGTTGACGCCCTCGACGATGTGAGCACTATTTTCTAGGGGAATGGCGAACCGATCCACGATGAACGATCACGCACGATGAGCAACCTCGAAGACCTCTACCGCGAGGTGATCCTCGACCACTACCGCTCGCCACGCAACAAGGGTGAGTTGCCACCTCCAGCCACGTGCACTGAGGGTGCGAACCCGCTGTGCGGCGACGAGATCAAGATCTTCCTCGATGTTGCCGATGGCGTGGTGCGCGACGTCCGCTTCAGTGGCCACGGCTGCTCCATCAGCCAGGCCTCCGCTTCGATGATGACGACCATCGTGAAGGGGAAGCCACTAGCCGACGTGCGCGCCGTGGCAAAGCGATTCAAGCAACTCATGACCATCGAGGAGAATGACGGCACCACCCCCACCGACATCCGTCTCGGTGACATCGAAGCACTGCAGGGTGTGGTGAAGTACCCCGTGCGCATCAAGTGCGCCGTGCTCGGATGGAATACGTTGCTCGAGGGGCTCGATTCCACGAGCACCTGACATGCGCCGACCAACGTCGACGTCGACATTCGGAGCACGCGTGCTGGCTCGTGTCACCACTGTGCTGACTCGTGTCACCGTTACTCTGGCCACCGTCGCTCTCGTTTCATGCGGCGCTCAACCAGCAGGTGCTCCGGCACCCATCGCGGGTGACCCTCCGCGCGGTGACGACACCATTTCTGCAACGCGACCTTCTCCCGGCATCGACACCGGTGGTTCCGACGATTATTCCAACGTCACACTGGTGGCAGTCGGCACGCTCGATCAGGTGGTGGATGCTGCATCGCGCGCCGGTGA
>JALRBT010000007.1:287-42128 GCA_023262255.1 Ilumatobacteraceae bacterium | reverse complement strand
GGGATCTTGGTTCGTTGGAGAACGCGTCGAGCGAGACGGGCATCGCAATCGTTCAGAGTTGACAACGGTCAACGAAAACTCAAGTAATCTCGATGTGATGTCGAGCGCAGGCGATCACGCGGAACGTATCACCGCAGCACTCAAAGTGGCCGTGTCGGCGCTTGAAGCGGCCGGCAATGTGGATTCACTGCGTCGCATCGCAAACGAGCACACGGGCAAGGGCAGCGTGTTGGTGGGACTGAAGTCCGCGTTGGGGGCGATAACCGACGTAGAAGCGCGAAAGGCCGCCGGACGGGCGATCAACGAGGCGCTGCAGACGCTGGAAGGCTTGGTGGCAGAACGCTTGACCGGACTGGAAGTTGCGGCAGCCAGTGCAGCAGCCGCGGGTGAAGCGATGGACCTTACCGAGCATCTCGCACGGCGTTCGCGCGGTCATGCCCACATCGTGACGCAGGCGTGGGAGCGGCTCGAAGACGTGTTCGTTGGAATGGGCTTCAAGGTCGCCGAGGGCCCCGAGGTGGAGACCGACTTCCACAATTTCACAGCACTGAACATGCCGCCGAATCATCCGGCGAGAAGCGGATTCGACACGCTGTTCGTGAAGTACGGTTCGCCCGGATCGACGCTCCTTCGTACCCACACGTCGCCGGTGCAAATCCGAGTGATGCAGGAGTGGGATTTGCCGATTTATGCCGTGATGCCCGGACGGGTGTTTCGACGTGACACCCCGGACGCCACACACATGCCGGTGTTCCACCAGATCGAGGGATTGGTCATCGACAAGGGCATCACCTTCGCACATTTGGCGGGCACGATCGAAGCATTCACGAAGGCGTTCTTCGGTAGTGACTTCAGCAGTCGTCTGCGACCCAATTATTTTCCATTCACGGAACCGAGCGCGGAGTTCGACGTTCGCAGCTCGAATGGCAAATGGATTGAACTCGGTGGCTGCGGCATGGTGCACCCCGACGTTCTCAAGGCGGGGGGTGTCGATCCCGAGGTGTACACGGGATTTGCGTTCGGGTTCGGTATCGATCGAATGGCCAAGGAGCGGCACAACGTTGCAGATTTGCGCGACATGTATGCCAACGATCTGCGATTCATGAGGCAGTTCTGATGCATCGCGAGATGGTATAGCCATGCGCATTCTTCGATCCTGGTTGGCGGAGTACTGCGACCTGAAGCGATTGAACGACGACCAACTGGGCGACGTCATGACGGCCCTCGGCATGCAGGTGGAATCGGCCGAGGTGATTGGCACACCCGTGGCCGGCGTGGTGGTGGCACGGGTGTTGCGCACCGAGCGTCATCCTGACGCCGCCAAGGTACATCGAGTGTGGGTGGATGCCGGTGACGGCGTCGATCATCATGTGTGGTGCGGGGCGTTCAACATGAAACCAGGCGACCTCGTGCCATTGGCGACGCTCGGAACGAGGATGCCCGATGGTCGCGAAATCCTTCGTCGCGGAATCCTCGGCATCGATTCGGAGGGAATGCTTTGTTCTGCTGCCGAACTCGGCCTGTCGAGCGACGCCGCCGGCATCATGATCCTGTCCGAAGGTGCGACGCTCGGCCGCAACGTCTTCGACGCACTCGGCGTGAAGCGGGACGTGGTGTACGACCTCGACATCACCCGCAACCGTCCGGATGCCACCGGGCACCTCGGGGTTGCGCGCGACGTTGCAGCCAAGTTGGGCGTGAAGTTCCTTCCGCCGAAGGGCGACGCAAACAAAAAGGGTTCTGCGCGTCGCGTACCAGTGGACGTCGTCGCAAAAGAGGCGTGTGCACGATTCAACGTCACGGTGATGAGCGGCATCACCGTTGGCCCGTCGCCCGACCACCTTGCTCGTCGTATTCTCGCGGCCGGTATGCGGCCGATCAACAACGTGGTGGATGCGTCCAACCTGGTGATGCTCGAGTGCAACCAGCCGAACCACGCCTACGACGCCGAAAAAGTTGCGTCGGGATTCCGGATTCGCGTGGCCACTGCGGGGGAGACGCTCACCACGCTGGACGGAGTGGTGCGCACGCTTGACACGAACGATCTACTCATCTGCGATGGCGACGACCGTGCCATCGGTATTGCCGGTGTGATGGGCGGGGCAACCACGGAAATAAGCGACTCCACCACCGAGATTGCACTCGAAACCGCATGGTTCGAACCGAACGGAGTGCGGCTCACGAGCCAGCGCCTCGCGCTGCGCACGGAGGCGTCGGCGCGGTTCGAGCGCGGGGTGGATGCGCTCGGCGTCGAGTACTCCATCGGTCGGTTTGCGTCACTGCTTCGGGAGTCGTGTCCGAAATTGGTGGTCCACTCAGGTGCAACAGACGCAAGAACTCGCCACCTGCCCAAACCCGCCAACGTTTCGTTGCGGGTTGCTCGGGTGAACCAGGTGCTTGGCACCAGCCTTCATGCCAGGGAGGTTTCGTCGTTGCTCACGCGTATCGGATTCGTGTGCACACCGAAGAAGATCGTCGCAAAGAAGAGTTCGGCCGTGCCGAGCGGCCCTGGCTTCAGCGTGAAGGTGCCGTCCTGGCGTCCCGACTGCGTCGGCGAGGTCGATCTCGTGGAGGAGGTGGCACGACACGTCGGCTACGAGACGCTCGGGAAACGGGTGTCTCAGTCCACGCAGCCGGGTGGATTGTCGCCACTCCAACAGCGTCGCCGCGCACTGCGCGACGTGGTGTTGTCGCTCGGCGCAAGCGAAGCCATGCCGAGTCCGTTCCTAGCACCGGGCGATCATGAGCGTGCCGGAGTAGCACTCGAGTCGGCGGCACTCGAATTGGAGAATCCGCTTGTCGTTGAAGAGAGCCTCCTGCGCACCTCACTGCGCCCCGGACTTCTGAAGGCAGTCGCATTCAACGTGTCGCATCGCGCGAACGCCATCGCACTCTACGAACTCGGACATGTGTACCGCGCTCGAACCGCGTCCGGCGGTACATCACCTGCTGGTAATGATGTGGTGCACGCCCTGCCGGACGAGACCGAACAGTTGTGCATCATGGCCGTGGGAGGCGACGCATCCGCCGCGGTTGGTTGGTGGTCGGAGATCACGACAGTGTTCGGGGTGGGGGCGCAAATGGACCAATCGCGAGTTCCGGCCGGGTACCACCCCACGCGGAGCGCAACGTTGGCACGGGGCAAGCAGCTAGTGGGCTACGTGGGGGAGATCGATCGCACCGTGCTGGCGCGATACGGCGTCGACGAACGAGTTGCATGCTTGGAAATCGATGCGTCGATACTGCTCGGCGAAAGCCCGAAAGTGTCCATCGCCAAACCGGTCAGTCGGTTCCCGTCGAGTGATTTCGACATCGCGTTTTCCGTTCCCGCGAACGTGACTGCAGCAGCGTTGCACCGTGCGCTTCGGCAAGCGGTCGGCACGCTCGGCGAAGACGTGATGCTGTTCGACGTGTTCCGCAAAGCGCCGACCGACCAGACGCGAAGTCTGGCGTACCGGGTACGTCTGCGGGCGTCGGATCGCACGCTCACCGACGCGGAGGTCTCCACGACTCGCACCGCTGCAATCTCGGCCGGGGAAAAACTCGGTTGCAGTCTGCGTGGCACCTGACCGACGGGAGGTGGTGTGACCACATTGTTCGTCGCGATTTTCGGTGCCGTCGGGGTGCTGCTTCGCTACCGGCTCGGTCTGCTCGTGACGGGTGGAGGAACTGGCATCGCGAGTTCGTCGTCGACGTACGAATTTCCCTACGCCACGCTCGGAATCAACGTCAGCGGAACGTTCCTGCTTTCGCTGCTGGCGTCGTGGTCGGGTACGGGTCGACTCGCCCCCTCACTGTCGGTTGGATTGACCGTGGGTCTCCTTGGCGGATACACCACGTTCTCGAGCTTCGGCTGGGAGACCTTGTCACTCGTGCGTGATGGCAGGGTGATATCAGCGGTTCTGTACGCCGTTTCGTCGGTGGGTCTCAGCCTGGGCGCGGCTTGGCTTGCTTGGTCGGTCGTCGGAAGTGGTTGAATGAGAGCTGGTGGCGCTACGCCGCCGAAGCGTTTTCCTAGCCATACCCCAACAAGGAGTCTTCACGTGTCAACCCAAGCACCGGTGCGTCTGCACCACACCGCATACCTGTCGAAGGATCTCGAAGCCACGCGGAAGTTCTACGAGGATCTCGTGGGACTCCCGTTGGTCGCAACATGGTCCGAGACCGATGAGCTCTTCGGCGCCCTGCGCGTGTATTGCCATTGCTTCTTCGGAATGCCCGATGGCAGTGCACTTGCCTTCTTCCAGTTCGCCAAGAAGGAAGACCAGGATCAGTTCGACCCACCCCTCACACCGTCGCCGTTCCGGCACATTGCGTTGAACGTCACGAAGGAGGCACAGGACGAGATCTTCAAGCGCCTGCAGGCCGCTAACTGGAAACCGGAAGGCACCTACGTATTGGAGCACGGTTATTGCCGTTCGCTCTACACCGAGGATCCCAACGGAATGCTCTTGGAGTTCACCGCGGATGCGCCGGGTGCGGACAAGATCAACGCCGATCGCCGCAAGGACGCGCATGAAACACTCAAGCGTTGGCTCGCCGGCGACCACACCAGCAACAACACCTACCGCTAGTACCAACCGTCGCGCGATTTCGCGCGGAACTCGGCCGAGCGCAGGAATGATGGGAGCCAACATGTCCACCGACCGCCGTCCCTTGGACGGACTGATCGTTGCCGATTACTCACGCGTACTTGCGGGACCGTACTGCTCGATGCTCCTGGCAGACATGGGTGCGACGGTGATCAAGGTGGAGGGTCCCGGCGGAGACGACACGCGAACGTGGGTACCGCCCGTGAAGGACGGTGTTGCCACGTATTACATGTCCATCAATCGGAACAAGCGTTCGATCGTCCTCGACTATGGCAAGCCCGAGGACCGTGCGCTGGCGGTGGAGCTGGCACGCCGCGCCGATATTGCACTCGAGAACATGAAACCCGGTGGAATGAAGAAATTCGGACTCGACTACGAGTCGTTGTCCAAGGTGAATCCACGACTCATCTATTTGTCCATCAGCGGCTTTGGAACCAAGGAAGGCGCCTGGCTTCCCGGATACGACCTCGTCGTGCAAGCGGTCTCCGGACTGATGAGTCTGACGGGGGAGCCCGACGGCCCGCCGTTTCGGGCCGGCATCTCGGTCTTTGACGTAATGACCGGGTTGCACGGCACCATCGGTATCTTGGCGGCACTCAACCAGCGGCAATCGACCGGTCGAGGGCAACACGTGGAAGTCAATCTCCTTTCGTCTGCGATGTCGGGCCTCGTGAACCAGACTGGTGCGTACTCAGCCGCCGGGGTGGTGCCATTCCGCATGGGTAACGCCCACCCGTCACTGTTCCCCTACGAGGCGATGCCGACGAAGGACAAGGACCTCATCATTGCCGCCGGAAACGACAAACAATTCCGGTCCCTCTGCGAGGTGCTCGGCATCGAGCATCTGGCGGACGACCCACGCTTCACGATCAACGCAGACCGGACCAAGAATCGCGAACAGTTGCGCCCGCACCTGTTGGAAAAACTTCGTCAATGGAATGCGGACGACCTGTTCGTGGCTCTCAACAAAGTTGGAGTGCCATGCGGACCGATCAATTCGATCGGTGACGGCGTGGAGTTGGCGGAGAAACTCGGGCTCGCACCACGCGTCACCGTGGGGGACGGGGATCGCGCCGTGGACCTCATCCGAAACCCGATCGATTTCAGTGACGCCACGATCCGATACGACCTTCCACCACCGAAACTCGGCGAACACAATGACGAGATTCGCGAGTGGCTGGCGAACCCATCGAACTGAAAGGCCCATCATGACGAAGGACACCTACCGCACCGGTCTCGGAACCTCCAACGCCGACAGCATCACCCTGTTGGGTCATGATCTCGCGAGCGAACTGCTCGGCAAGACGACGTTCGGTGAATTGACGTTTTGGCTGATCACCAAGCGGCGACCAACCAAATCGGAGTTGGTGATGTTCGAAGCCGTGCTCACCGCATTGGCGGACCACGGTTTCACACCCACCGCAATCGCCGCGCGTCTCACGTACACGAGTGCTCCGGATTCACTCCAGGGCGCATTGGCGGCCGGCCTTCTGGGTGGAGGATCACGGTTTCTCGGGGTAACCGAAGATTGTGCAAATTTTCTGTCGGCAACGTTGCACACCCACCTTGGTGTTCCGTTGTCGTCGGCGCTTCCGAAGGATGGTGCAGATCTACCGTCGACGGAGCCCGAATGGGATGCGCTCGCAACCACGGTCATGGCGACGCGCAAGGCCGAGGGCAGATTCGTTCCAGGGTTGGGTCATCCCGTGCACAAGGCGCAGGATCCCCGTACTCCCGTACTCTTCGCCCTGGCGCGGCAGCACGGCACGTACGGCCCGCATCTGGCATTGTTCGAGGCACTCGGACGCGTGGCACCTACGGTGCTCGGAAGGGCCTTGCCGCTCAATGGGGCGGGGGTGTGTGGCGCCGTTCTTGCCGACCTGGCGCTGCCGATGGGCGTGCTGCGAGGTGTTGCACTCTTGGCGCGTTGCGCGGGGATCCTGGGCCACTTGGTGGAAGAACAGACCGATCCGATCGGTATCGATGTGTACATGAACGTGGATCGCAACATCGACTACCAACCGCCACCACACTGAACCCTTGCCGGACAAGGGTTTCGTGCGTCCGTGTTCGCCTGTCGCACCGCATTTCAATTATGTGACAATCATCACGCTGCGGAGACATAGTGGTTACTGTTGTGAATGAGGCGCCGTTCGGCGTTTCATCCACTCACACAAGGGGTAACACCACATGGCATCACTTGCACCCAGCGCATCACAGCGCTGGCACAACTGGGTTGCTGCACATCCGGTCGGCGGACTCGCCGTCATCGGTGTGATTGCAACCCAACTCGGGACGTACTTCGGGTACGTCTTCCCGGCAGTCGGTCTTCCGACCTTGCCGTGGCCAATGTACAACGGCGCGTTGGCTCTGGGCATCAACGGCCCGAGCTGGGGCAGCTACTTCAATCCGGACTTCACCATCGCTGGCACCAACGCCGGATGGCTGTTCTTCTCGGGTCAGGCGCTGCACTTCGTCAATGGCATCGTCTTTGCGATGCTCTTTGGCATCTTTGCCCACCACGCAATTCCGGTGAAGGGGCACGTCGCCAAGGGTCTGGTCTACGGCGTCATCATGACCATCATCAGTGCGGGCCTGTTGGTGCCATACGCCTATGTGGCAGAGCAGGGCTACGGACTGTTCCTTTTCGAGGGTCCCGATGGATGGAAGCTCCCCGCGGGCATCCTCGTCTGGCACTTGATCTACGGATGGTTCATCGGCATGTTGTACCAGCCCAAGGACAACGCCTAACGGCACAGCCTCGGGTCGCTTGACCCGCTGCATTGCACGCGACGACAGCGTCGCGCGACGAGGACCCTGGCTCCACTTCGGTGGGCCAGGGTCTTTCGTTTCTTCGGAGCGTTCGACGTGGGTGTGACCGTGCGCGGGGTGTCGACTAGCGGAAGAGCCGGGCTCCGGCGCGCTCGCACCCTTCAGCGAGCGAGGCGAGCTTGGAAAAGACGACGTCGGGATCGATGTTCTTGATTCCGACGTGCACGGAGAATCCGCAATCCACACCTGCCATGAGACGCTCGGGGTCGACGACCTCGCCCCATTGCACGAGACGTTGTGCGATGAGTTCGGGGTGCTCGATGTAGTTCGACTGCGGCTCGATGACTCCGGGGCAGATGGTTTTGTTCTTAGGCACGCCGAGTTCCTTCAGCACGTGCCACTCGTGGGCGTGCCGCGGGTTGGCACCTTCGAAGAGCACCGTGGGCGGCTTGGCCTTCCATACGATGTCGATGATGTCCGTGATCGGGACATCGTGATTGTGCGGACCGGGATAGTTGCCCCAACACAGGTGCATGCGCAGCTGCTCCTCCGGGATGTTCCGAACGGCGTGGTTGAGCGCCTCGATGTTCAGTGCAATGGTCTTGCGGAACTCCTCGAGGGAGAGCGACGCATATGCCGAGTGACGACCCATGGCGAGGTCGGGGCAGTCCAACTGCACCGTTGCTCCTGCGGCCGCAATCGCTTCGTACTCATGGCGCATTGCCTCGGCAATTGCGAAGACATACTCTTCTTGGGTTTTGTAGAACTGATTGGAGAAGAAGATGGAGATCACGCCGGGTGATGCTGCACTGGTGAATATTCGATCGTGCCCATGTCTTGCTGCCGCTGCCGACAGCCACTCCATGTCTCGAGCAGCAGAACGGGTGTCGACCACGGCGATGGGGCCGGTGCATGCCGGCGCGTTGCGCTTCTGGCGACCCGGATTCTCATTCACCGCCTCGGCGCTACGTGGATAGTCGACGAGATCTTGAAAGTGGTAGTTGCGGACACTTTCGCCGTTGAAACCCGAGAGGCGGTCCTTTACGTAGGTGGCGTACGACGGTTTGGTCATCTCGCCATCGTTGATGACACTGATCCCGGAGTCGACCTGCTTGCGCACGACCTCGTCGATGGCGGAATGAAATCGCGATTCCAGCTGGTGTTGGTCGACCGGCACGCCGTCGCCGAGGGCCCACATCGTCTTGATGAGATCGTCGGGGCGGGGGAGACTTCCCGTATGAGTGCTCAAGATGGTGCGTGTGACCACAGTTTTCCCCTCCTAGCGACGTTTAAGGACTTCGTTGATCTGGTCAGCAGTATGACGTAACTTCGGGAGAATTGAACCAACCAGCAATTCTCGCGAAACACGCTCAGTTTGAGTTCCGACGTTCAGTGCTGCGATCGTGCGACCATCCCGATTCGACAACGGCACCGCAATTGACCGCAACCCTTCCTCCAGTTCGCGATCTACCACGGCAAATTCTTGTTGGCGCACGGATTCCAGCTCCCGCTCCAGTCGCTTCTTGTCAGTGATGGTACGAGATGTAAATCGAGTCAATGTGGTCTCGCTCATCACGTCCTGAAGGCGAGCCTCGGGCAGCGAAGCCAGCAGCACTCGACCCATCGACGTGACGGCTGCTGGCAGCCGCGAACCCAACGCCAGACCGATACTCATGATTCGTTTGGTTGGTACACGCGCTACGTACACAACCTCAGAACCATCCAGTACTCCCAACGAGACTGATTCATCGATGTTCTCCGAGAGTGTCTCCATGAATGGCTCGGCGATTGCTCCGAGTTTCGCCGACGACAGATACGCGTAGCCGAGGTCGAGTACACGAGGGGTGAGTTGGAATGCTCTTCCGTCGGTTTCCGCATAGCCCAACTGCATCAACGTGTGCAGGCATCGCCGAGTAGTCGCCCGAGTAAGACCGGTCAATCGTGCCGCGTCGGCAAGCGAAAGACTGGGATGTTCTGCAGAGAACGCAGTGAGAACTCGAAGTCCCCTGGCCAATGATTGGACAAATTCGCCCTGTCCACTTGACACTGCGTCGACACTGTTCATAGAGTACGTTCCGAGAGCGTACAACTGTTCGCAATGCGCACACAAATGAGGTCAGAATGACGGGATATAAAACGGTCTTCGGGTCGCTTGACTCGTTCGAGAAGGGTCGTATCGAAATTATCGATGATGATCCGAAGCACTACGCGTTTTCAAACGTCTTTGAGGTGGCGAGCAAGTCCAAAGCTTACGAAAAAGTGGCAGTTGCACTGAATCAACAGTATGTACTCGAAGTTATTCGTGCCGAAGGTGAGAGCGGTTGGTACGTCTGTGATCACGACGAGACCGTTCTGTGTATGGACGGTGAAGTCCGAGTCGAGTTCGTGAAACCTGACGAGACCATTCACAAAGTCGGTACTGACGGCAGCCAATCTGTCGCTGGTGTGCCGTCGGGAAACCCAATGGGGAATGTTCTGCTGCGTCGTGGGCACCAGGCGCTTCTTCCGAAGCACAGCGCCTATCGTTATTCGGCAACGAAAACGAGCGTGCTTCTGCAACAGACCATCCTGGGTCCGTTGACCAAGCAACGTTGGGCCAGTATCTGTTTGTCATGAGTGAACTTTCAGCGAGAGTCAGTAAGAACAGGAGCCAACCATGAGCACCACAGAAACCACCGTGAAGTCAGGTCCGGCGAACGAGCACGGATACAAATCATTTGAATTGGGCGGCTTCCAGTTCCGTCGCGACGAGTTTTTCGTTCACGTGACCTGGCCGACTGGAACTCATCTGATTAGTGTCGATGTGTTTTTGCGCGCCCTTCAACGCGACTGTGCCTGGAACTTCTTTTACGGCACGGTCAATTTCGACGACGTAATTGGCACGATCAACCACTACGGCAACGTCGATTTGTTTGCCGGGAGGTTCAATGAGGCCTATCGGACGGCAGAACTTGACCATCTCGAGAATTTCCCGAGCGAAGAAATTGGTGGAACGTTTCGCGCAATGCTCGATGACTGGACGAATGCCGGCTTCGACCCATTTGCAAGCCCTGCGGAGACCGATGCCCCCTGGGGAGTGAAGAACGGTGACAATACCAAGGCTGTTACGCGACAGCGGGTGGCCGCTAATCGGATGGTCGGGGTGAAGGGTGATGAGCGAATTCGAAGTGACGAGAGTGGGTATCCCATAAATCGAATGTTTGCGGACGTTCCGCAGGACGAGCCTGAGGTGCACGTTGAACCTGGATATGAATCGGAGATTGCCGCCTTCAACTTGTTCGCCTATCTTTCACGGTCCGATGTGACATGGAATCCTTCGGTGGTCAGCGTCGTGAAGGAGAGTCTCTACTGTCCGACCACGGAGGAATACATTTTGCCGATAGTTCACGGAAACGACCGCGTGGAATGGTTCATTCAATTGAGCGATTTCATCTCATGGGACGTCCAAGATCGCGATTCGGGCAGTCCACGTGCAAAAGTCATCATGAAGGCAGGTGATGTGGCCGCAATGCCGGCAGATATTCGCCATCAGGGTTACAGCCCGAAGCGATCGATGTTGCTTGTTTGGGAGAACAATTCGGCCGACCTTCCCGCACTCATCGCAAGCGGGAAAGCCCCGACCTATCCAGTCAACTTCTAGGAATCGACTGCCGACACGCGTGCTCAACGATCTGTTCATCGGTGGGGCATTTCGCCCTTCCTTATCTGGGGAACGGCTGCCCGTCGTAAATCCGTTCGACGGCTCGGTGCTCACCGAGATAGCGGAAGGCCGCGCCGAGGACATAGACGCTGCAGTTGCGGCAGCAGCCGATGCATTTCCTACCTGGAAAGCAGTACCTGCTTCGGAACGTGGAAAGCTCTTACTTCGACTCGCGGATGCGCTCGAGAGTAATTCTGAGGAATTCGCCCGACTCGAATCTCTCAATACCGGCCATCCCATTCGCGATTCAAGAGGTCTTGACGTGCCACGAACTGCGGCATGCTTTCGTTACTTCGGTGGCATAGCCGACAAACTGGAAGGTGATGTAATCCCGGTTGACACGGGATTCTTGAACTATGTCGTCCGTGAACCTCTCGGAGTGGTTGGGGCCGTCGTACCTTGGAACTTTCCGATGATGTTCTGTAGCTGGAAGCTCGGGCCTGCACTGGCAGCAGGTAATACCGCAGTGTTGAAGCCGAGTGAAATCACGCCGCTTACATCGCTGAGGCTCGCTGCGCTCATGAAAGAGGTTGGTTTTCCCGATGGCGTAGTAAATGTGGTCCCTGGTTTCGGAAATACTGCTGGCGAGCGTTTGGCCACTCATCCGCACGTGGCAAAAATCGCATTTACGGGTTCCACGGCGGTCGGCAAGCGGATTGTCGAATACTCCGCTTCGAACTTGAAACGTGTTCAACTCGAACTTGGCGGAAAAGGCGCGAACATCGTTTTCGAAGACGCAGACCTGGTGGCGGCAGTCAATGGATCGGCATGGGCAATATTCCACAATCAGGGTCAAGCGTGCATCGCGGGGAGTCGACTAATCCTCCATGAGTCGATTGCAGAGACCTTCTTGGAACGTTTCGTGAAACTCGCGCGTTCGATTCGGCTCGGAGATCCACTCGATCCGCAGACCGAAATGGGACCGCTCACGTCGGCGATACATCGGGATCGCGTTCTCAGTTACATAAAGATTGCCGTGGACGATGGCGCCGAGATCATCGCGGGTGGGAAAGCACCGTCCGACGCCCTGCTGGGGAGGGGTTTCTTCATCGAACCAACGGTATTACGCGTTCCTGACTTTCGAAGCCGAGTGTGTCAAGAAGAGGTTTTCGGTCCAGTCGTGACGGTAAGCACGTTTGCCAGTGATGCAGAAGCTATCGACATAGCGAATTCCACCGATTACGCACTCGGAGGTGGTCTGTGGACGCAGAATCTGGCACGTGCACACAGGATTGCGGCGCACATGCGTAGTGGCATGGTATGGGTGAATTCGTACAAGCGCGTGCATCCAGGCTCACCATTCGGAGGCTTTGGACTCTCTGGGTACGGGCGCGAAATGGGATTCGAGGCCTTGCATCAGTACACGGATCCAAAGAGTGTGTGGATCAACTATGACGCCAGCATCCCTCCTTGGTATCCGCGCTCGAGCTAGTTGGTTTCCGTGAGCATCATCGTCGATCTCCGGTGGGCAATTTCCGAGTACGTCAGAAACGGAATGACAGTTGCAATGGAGGGGTTCACTCACCTTATTCCGCATGCTGCGGGTCACGAGATAATACGTCAACAGATTCGCGAGCTGCACGTTGTTCGAATGACACCTGATGTGATTTTTGATCAGTTGATTGGGGCAGGGCGCGTAAGCAAGTTGACGTTTTCGTGGGGTGGTAATCCCGGTGTTGGCTCCTTGCATCGGTTTCGTGACGCCGTAGAGAACGCATGGCCTCGAGCGATTGAAATTGAAGAGCATTCCCACGCCGGAATGGCCGCGAGATACAGCGCAGGTGCGAGTGGACTACCGTTCGGGACGCTACGCGGCTATCGCGGCACCGACCTCCTGCAATTCGCGGAGAACGTGCGATTAATTGATTGTCCGTTCACCGGTCAAAAGCTCGCTGCCGTTCGTGCCATCAATCCGGACGTCTCGATCGTGCACGCCCAACGCGCCGACAGGGAGGGCAACGTGCAGATTTGGGGAATCATCGGTATTCAAAAAGAGGCGATACTCTCCGCAAAAGTTGCGATTGCGACGGTCGAAGAAATCGTCGACCGCCTTGAGCCCGTACCGGGCGCCGTCGTACTTCCGGCCTGGGTCATGTCTGCTGTGGCGTGCGTCCCAAACGGTGCACACCCAAGTTTCGCCATGGGGTATAGCCATCGCGATAATGACTTTTACAGGGATTGGGATCGGATTTCGAGCGATCGAGCCGCTTTCGAGCAATGGATCGAGAGACACGTTATTGGAACACCCGACCACTCAGCGTTCCTGGACTCGATTTCAATGACCGCGAGCGGAGGACGCAGTGGCATCTGACGGTAAGCCGACGGCGGACGACGTGATGATCGTGAACGCTGCTCGCGCGCTTGGAGATCTGGCTCGCGTTGGGAGGGCAACATGCTTCGTGGGGATCGGGCTGCCGTCAACGGCTGCAAACTTGGCTCGAAAGCTCTACGATCCTGCACCGGTGCTGATCTATGAGTCCGGTTGTATCGGTTCCAAGCCAACTCGACTACCGCTGTCCATTGGGGACGGTGAACTTGGCGATACGGCTGATGCGGTGGTGAGTGTCCCAGAAATCTTCACCTATTGGCTTCAAGCCGGACGTATTGACGTGGGATTCCTCGGAGGCGCGCAGCTTGATCGGCTCGGAAATATCAATTCGACGGTGATTGGTTCGTACCATGCCCCAAAAACTCGCCTGCCCGGTGCGGGTGGAGCTCCGGAGATCGCCGCTGCTGCAGGGCGTGTCGTTGTCGTCATGAGACAGACTCGGCGGGCGTTCGTTGAACGATGCGATTTCCGAACGTCAGTCGGATTTGGTGACGGCCCGGGAGACAGAGAAACGCTCGGACTCACTGGAGGAGGTACTGGTCTCGTCATCACGGATCTTGGCATACTCGAGCCAGATCCAGGCACCTGCGAACTGGTCATGACCTGCTTGCATCCCGGTGTGAGCAGAGAGCAATGCCTCGATAACACCGGTTGGGCACTTAGATTCGCAGACGATCTCGGCTGCACCATGCAAGCGACCGATGAGGAGCTGGAGATGCTGCACCGAGTACGTAGCGGAGTGGCGTCGTGAGCTCGAGCTTCGTCTATACGCAACGTGAACGGAAGCTTGTGTTCGGTGTCGGTACGCGACATGACCTCGTTCAGTACTTGAATGAACTCGAATCTCAGAAGGTCTTCGTCATCAGTGATCCGAATGGCGCCAGCGTTGTTACGGACATCGTGGCTCCTTGTGCGGCACGAATCGTCCATATCTGGACCGACGTCCGACAACATGTGCCGGAGGACCTAGCAGCTTCCGCGCGTGAGGAAGTTACGAGAGTGGGAGCTGACACTTTGCTGACGTTTGGAGGGGGCTCTTCGACCGGACTGGCCAAGGCGATCGCGCTATCCCACGAGCTACCAATCATCGCAATTCCAACGACATATGCGGGAAGCGAACAAACAACAATCTACGGCGTGACGGGAAACCGACACAAACAGACGGGGAGCAGTCCCAAAGTTCTTCCACGTGTGTCCATCTACGACGCTGAACTGACGCTCGAACTGCCGAAGAACGTTACTGGCGCATCGGCCTTCAATGCTCTTGCACACTGCGTGAACGGACTCTCTGCAAAGGGAGCCAACCCCGTAACTTCAGCAATCGCACTAGAAGGTGTTCGTGCAATCGTTGAGAGTCTTCCATCGGTGATGGCACATCCCCGAGACGTGTCGGCACGCGAGCGTCTGCAGTACGGAGCGGCATTGGCAGGAATAACGCTTGGTGATACGTCAACCGGTCTCCACCACAAGATCTGTCATGTGTTGGGCGGCGCGTTCAATCTGACTCACGCCGATACGCACTCTGTTATCCTCCCGCATTCGACGGCCTTCAATGCCGATGCACTACCGCGTGAGATGGCGCAGCTGAGCGAAGCTTTGGGCTGTTCACGGGGTGACGAGGCGGGTGCACTGTGGGACCTTGCCAAGCGGTCTGGCGTCCCAACCTCGCTCAAGCAATTGGGCCTCGAATCTTCGAACCTGAAGGAGGCTGCGGAACGCGCAGTAAACGAGATTTCGTCCAATCCACGGTCGGTAACAGCCGAACTCCTTGAGGCGCTACTGCAGTCTGCCTTTGCGGGAGGGCGACCATGACATGTCGGGATGTTCGGAGTGCGAACAATCGAACCTTGTGGCGCGCAACCAAGTGAGTTACCATCGTCACAGATTGAAGTAGTCCTAAACCACAACATAAATCAACAATGGGGGAACCATGAAGAGGAAGAAAGTGTCAGCAGAAATCGAGGGTGCTGTCTCGCGTCGTTCCTTGCTCAAGGGAGCAATGGCGGCGGGTGCGGCGGCAGGTGCGGGAGGGTTACTCGCGGCATGCGGTAGTGATGACAAGGGTTCGAGCGATTCGAAGGGAACCGTCAAAATCGGGTTTGTGACGCCCCAGACTGGACCGCTGGCATCATTCGGTGAGGCCGATGCGTTTGTCATCGGCGAACTTCGAAATCTTGTGGCAAACGGCTACGAAGGTTGGACGATCGAGATTCTCGATCGAGACAGCGAGTCAAATTCCAATACCGCTGCTACTGCGGTACAAGAGTTGATCGGTGAAGGATGCCAGCTGATCTTGGCGGAAGGAACTCCCGACACAACCGTGCCGGTGGTTCAGCAATGCACGAACAACGAGATGCCATGCATTACGAACAATGCACCATGGCAGCCGCACTACCTCGGAATTGGTGGTCAGCTCGGACCGGACGTGACACCGGGAGTGGCATCCGAATACAACTACCACTTCTTCTGGGGTCTGGAGGACGTCGTACAAGTGTTCCTGGCGATGTGGAACGATGCGGCTCCCGGAGCGACGGTCGGCGCACTCTGGCCCGATGATCCAGACGGCAATGCTTGGAGCGATCCGAACGTTGGTTTCCCTCCCGCATTGGCGGCAGGTGGATTCAACTTGGTGGATCCGGGTCGATTCCCACTTGGCGGAAACGACTACTCGGCGCAAATTGCAAAGTTCAAAGAGAGCAACGTCGAGATCGTTACCGGTGTCCTTCCACCGCCGGACTTCGCGAATTTCTGGGCGCAGGCTCAGCAGCAAGGTTTTGCGCCGAAGGTAGTCACCGTTGGAAAGGCCCTTCTCTTTCCCGGTGCCATCGAGTCGTACTCAAATCCAGCCGGAATCTCGACCGAAATCTGGTGGAGCGACCGACACCCGTACACCTCGAGTCTTACGGGCCAATCGGCGGCCGAGCTCGCAGCGGCGTATACCGCATCGACGGGCAAGCAGTGGACGCAGCCCATCGGCTACGTGCACGCATTGTTCGAGGTGGCTCTTGACGCGATCAAGCGAGCTGGCGGAGCAGACGACAAGAAGGCGCTGCTTGACGCGATAAGTGCGACGAACCTTCAGACGGTCGCGGGAGCGGTGAACTGGGGTAACTCGGTAGTTCCGCATGTCACGAAGACACCACTCGTGGGCGGTCAATGGGTCAAGGGTGAGAGCTTCCCGTACGAACTCAAGATTCGTACCAGTGAGCAACTTCCGTCGTTGACCACCGATGGCCCGATGGATCTCATCGAGCTGTAGACCGAGCGACAAGTAGAACAGGCGTCCACGAGCGTCTTGGTGACCGTTCTCGAAGTTCGAGACGTCTCCAAGACGTTCGTTGGTCCTGTGCTGGAAGGCATGTCGTTTTCGGTCGAAAATGGGGAGGCTGTCGGAATAGTCGGTCCGAATGGGGCGGGCAAGACGACACTTCTCAATGTGGTAGTGGGCGATGTCACGCCTGACGTGGGCTCGGTGTGGTTTAAACAGCAGAACATCACTGCGTTGCCGTCAAATCACAGATGTCGCCTCGGCATCGCAAAGGCTTCTCAGATTCCCAGACCGTTTGATGGACTGACGGTTTTTGAAAATGTGTTAACAGCAGCAACATTCGGTCGCGTGGGCGACCGTTCGCATGACGAGGATGTTGCCGTCGAAAGTCTGGTTACGACCGACCTGTTGGCCAAAGCCAATTCGGTAGCAGGCTCCCTTACCCTGCTGGATCGGAAACGACTTGAGCTTGCACGTGCGCTCGCATCCCAACCGACTGTCTTGTTGCTGGATGAGATAGCCGGTGGTCTGACCGAAGCCGAAGTCCATGTGCTGGTCGAAAAGGTATCTCAGATTCACCGCGCGGGTATGACGATTGTGTGGATCGAGCACGTAGTGCATGCGTTGATGAAAGTCGCAGAGAGATTGATCGCCATGAGCTTCGGTCAGAAAATCGCCGACGGGAATCCTTCTCACGTGATGGCTGATCCAGCGGTTCGCGAGGTGTACCTCGGAGTCGAAGGGGAATAGCAGATGCTTGTCGTGAGCGAGGTGAGTGCCGGCTACGAAGATTTTCGCGCTTTGTTTGATGTCAGTCTGTCGGTGCGTGAAGGTGAGACCGTTGCAATTGTGGGTGCAAACGGCGCTGGGAAGTCCACGTTATTGCGTGCGGTGATGGGTCAAGTGCGATTGCACGCTGGATCAGTTCATTTCTGTGGTGTTGACATCTCCGAGATGAAGACCTACGACCGGGTCAAGCTTGGAATCTCACTCGTGCCGGAGGGCCGGAAGATTTTTCCGAGCTTGACCGTCCGCGAGAACCTCTTTATCGGATCGTTCGGCAAACGACCAGGGCCATGGTCGATTGAACGAGTAGTTTCCATATTTCCAATGCTCGACCGTTTGCTGAACAGGTCAGCTGCCAAACTCTCAGGAGGCGAACAGCAAGCGATTGCGATTGGTCGAGCTCTGCTTAGCAACCCTCGGCTCGTACTGCTGGATGAAGTCTCACTGGGACTAGCCCCAGTCGTAGTTAAGCAGTTATATAACGCTCTACCTGCGATTTCGAATCAGGGAACCACTGCCATCGTCGTAGAACAAGACATACACCAGGCCCTTGCTGTTTCGGATCGTGTTTACTGCCTTCTGGAAGGAAAAGTTTCTCTCTCGGGAGAAGCGTCACGAGTGAGCACTTCGGAGATTACGACGGCGTATTTCGGAGCCGCAGTATGAGCTGGATCAATGCGCTCGTGCAAGGTGTGCTACTCGGGGGTTTATATGCGATCTTTGCGACTGGGTTGTCCTTGGCGTTCGGAGTCATGCGATTCGTAAATCTTGCGCACGGAGACCTCGCCATCCTTGCCGCGTATCTAGTGCTCTCTACTGCCTCGACAATGGGCGTTAGTCATGTCGTGTCTCTGCCGTTGGTGGTGCTTCTGATGGCGGGTCTCGGCTACGTTGGCCAGCGATTCGTCTTTAATCGAACGATTGGCCCAGATCCATTGGCGGGGATACTTTGCAGTTTTGGTATCGGCGTCGTCGTACAGAACCTACTTCTTGCTCGCTATACGGCGACCGACAGATATCTCGACGCCGGCTCAATTGAAACTTCGACCATTCGAATCAATGATTCCGTGTCGATTGGACACTTTTCTTTGCTCACGTTTGTATGTGCGATCCTGCTTTTGGGAAGCCTTCAAATCTTTCTTTCCCGCACGTCATTGGGTCGAGCATTTCGTGCAACTGCGGATGACCCAGCCACTGCCCAGCTGATGGGAATCAACGACAAGCGAATATACGGGTTTGCCATGGCAATCGCATTTGGGACGGTCGGTATTGCGGGGTTCTTCCTCGGTGCACGTGAGACGTTCGCTCCAGCAGCGGGTCCCAATCAGCTGCTCTTTGGCTTCGAGGCCGTGGTCATAGGTGGTCTCGGATCTCTGTGGGGCACATTGATTGGCGGAATCGTTCTCGGGGTTGCCCAAGTTTTTGGTAATCAACTCTCTGTGGGTTGGAATCTTCTGGCTGGGCACATCGTCTTTCTGATGGTGTTGGCGTTTCGTCCGAATGGCTTGCTCGGTACCGGGGTCCGCACGTGACTCCCCGAGTGGTTCGAATGTCGCGAGGTTCGCGTATTGGCACTGTCGGAATGACGCTCATCTTCGTGGTATTGGGATTCTTCCCTTTGTATGGCAGCGACCGGATGCAGGTAACACTCGTGCAGGTTTTGACCTACCTTACGTTGGCAATCATGTGGAACCTTCTGGCGGGCTACTCGGGCCTCGTGTCGGTGGGGCAGCAAGGCTTCATCGGCATCGCTGCATATTCGATGTTCAGTATGTCCGAGCTCAACTCAATCGATCCGTTCGTGAGCGTTCCTCTATCAGCGATGGTTTGTGCTGCAATATCAATACCAGTGGCCCTCCTCGTGTTTCGGTTGCGCGGCGGATACTTCGCTATCGGAACCTGGGTAGTTGCTGAGGTGTTCCGTTTGTTGACGCTCGAAATCAACGTCTTGGGTGCAGGAAATGTTCAATCCTTGACCACCAAGAATGCGTTCAGCGGATACGGGCTGGAAGTTCGAAAGAATCTCGTATTCTGGTCGGCTTGGATGCTCGCGATTGGTGCCACGTTGACCACCATCTTCGTTTTGAGATCGCGACTCGGACTCGCGCTGCAAGCCGTACGAGACGATGCTGACGGCGCGCGAGGTCTGGGGGTCGACATCACGCGCGTGCGCATGATCATCTGGATGATTGTCGCAGCGTGGACCGGAGCGACAGGTGCACTGATTCACATCAACTCCGCCACAGTTACGAACAGGGACGCCTTCTCCGTAGCGTCATGGACCGCACTCGTGGTCTTTATCGTGATTATCGGCGGTGTCGGAAGCACGATCGGGCCGTACCTCGGTGTGGGTGTCTACTGGATCATCACCGAGCAACTCAAGCAGCAAAATACCTGGCGATTCATTGTTCTCGGAGCGCTGGCTGCAACCATGTCGGTGGTGTCTCCGAAAGGTATTGCAGGTTTGATTCACCGCTGGAAGCCTTTTGAGATATTCCCCGTTACTCGCCGACTCGAAGTCGGGAAGGAGTAGTCATGGCTGACCAGATTCGATCGGTCTACATCGTCGACGCGGTGCGAACACCAATCGGACGTATTGCTGGAGGGCTGGCTCACATACGACCAGATGACCTTGCCGCAGTGACGATTTCTGGAGTCTTAGCACGGCAGTCTTCATTTAATCCCGAATATATCGACGATGTGATTTTTGGAAATGGCAATGGGGCCGGCGAGGAGAATCGAAATGTCGGGCGAATGGCGCTGCTTCTCGCAGGTCTACCGGCGTCGGTGCCAGGTGTAACGACGAATCGCTTGTGTGGCTCTGGTTTGGAAGCAGTCACTCAAGCAAGTCGAATGATCGCAATCGGAGACGCCGATCTCGTCCTGGCTGGAGGTGTCGAATCGATGTCACGCGCACCCTGGGTGGTTCCTAAGCCGGAGGTTGGTTTTCAACGGACGGACCAGACGATGTTTTCCACGACGTTGGGATGGCGACTGGTGAATCCACTTCACAAGAAGGAATGGACCGTCTCGCTCGGGATTGGCGCCGAGGTTATGGCAGATGAGTTCAATATTTCTCGGGCTGAACAGGATGCGTACGCAATGGCTAGTCATCAGAAGGCGACTGCCGCGTGGTCCTCTCACGGTTTCAAATCCGAGGTTGTTCGCGTGCCGGGTGCCGACCTCGCGACCGACGAGTGTGTCCGCACCGACACCAACATGAATTCACTTCAGCGACTCAAACCAGTGTTCAAAGCAGACGGCACGGTGACCGCCGGAAACTCCTCGCCCATGAATGATGGTGCCGCATGCCTATTGCTGGCAAGCGAGGATGCAGTCGAGAGACATTCGCTCCGACCGATGGCACGTGTGGTGTCGCGTGGAGTGAGCGCGGTCGAACCCCATAGGTTCGGCATCGGGCCGATGGAGGCAGCTCAACGGGCTCTTGGACGAGCAGGGATTTCATGGTCAGATCTCGCTGCAGTCGAACTGAATGAGGCATTCGCCTCGCAAGCCTTGGCGTGTCTCAAGTCCTGGCCCGAGCTGGGTAGGAACGTCGTGAATCGGTCTGGCGGAGCAATCGCGCTGGGTCACCCGATAGGAGCTTCTGGTGCCAGAATTACTACGACGTTAATCCACGAGTTGCAACGGCAGGGCGGCGGTTACGGGCTTGCGACGATGTGTATCGGCGTCGGTCAGGGAATCGCACTCGTAGTGCAAAGTATCTGAACAGGTCTAGCGGTTCTGATGGCGGTCGTGGTGTTTTGACGAGATTTGGCGGTCCGATCTAACGGGTGCTGGTGTAAAGATCAACTGCGCTAGGAGAAGACGATGCCGCCATCGAGTACAAGCGACTGGCCGTTCATCCCGTCGGCAGCGTCAGATGCGAGATACGCAACCAGGGCAGCAATTTCGGACTTGGTGACAGTGCGACCTATCGCTGACGACGCTTCGATAGAACTCCACATGTTGGAAGCATCTTTGCCTTGAGCAGCCGCAACCTCGTCGATGTCGATGAGGTCCGTAGGAGTGAAGCCCGGACAGATCGCGTTAACTCGAATGTTTGTTCTACCCAGCTCGAGTGCTAGGCATCGTGTGATGCCGAGCTGAGCGTGTTTCGAAGCGTTATACGCTGCTTGGCCAAGACTGGCCTTTTTACCGGCGATCGAGGCAATGTTGATGATTCGTCCACGTGCCAGGGGAAGCATCATTGGAAGAACGGTGCGTATGACACGAACTATACCTGTGACATTGATGTCCAGAATGTTTGACCAGTCGTCGGTGGAGTAGTCGAGGAATCGACGTGCCTTGTATACGCCGGCGTTGTTGACGAGGATGTCGATCGGTCCGCCGAGCCCTCGACATATATTTGTGACCCCTTCACTGACACTCGAATCTGAAGTGATATCGAGACGAGTGCCGAACGCGCGGCCACCATTCGCAAGAATCTCGCCCACCGTCTGTTCAACTTGGTCGAGCGAGCGAGCTGATACGCCAACCGCGGCTCCTTCGTGGGCTAGGCGCATCGCTATCTCGCGCCCTATCCCGCGACCGGATCCAGTTACGAGGGCACGGCACCCGCTCAATGAGCCACTTATAGACATACGACGATTTTCTCGATTTCCTCAGATTGTGGTAGAGATACGACCATCGTCGTGAGACTCTATTCCTCATGATGTTCAAAGAACAAACAGGGAGCAGTTATGGCAATCGGTGACCGAATCGACACTTCGTACGCAAATTACACGTGGCCGAAAGATAACACGGGTCTTGAATTTTACGACCTCAGTATCCCGTGGGGGCATGGAGTGGCGAATTGGCCGTACTTCGAGGATGTCAAGATCGAACGTCTTCACTACATGGCGAAGTCGAGAGTGCTCACCCAACGAATCACTACGGTGATGCATTCGACGACCCACGTCGACGTTCCCGCCCATGTCATCGAGAACACACCGTTTCTTGACGAAGTTCCCCTCGATCGCTTTTTTGGAACCGGTGTGGTGGTCTCTATTCCGAAAGGAAAGTGGGAAGTTGTCACCGCCGAGGATTTGGAGAATGTGCATCCGCAGATCAGGGAGGGCGACATCGTGATCGTGAATACGGGGTGGCACCACACTTACGGCGACAACACGGCCTATTACGCCTATTCGCCGGGATTTTATGACGAAGCAGGTGAATGGTTTGCAAAGCGCGGCGTGAAAGCTGTTGGTACTGATACCCAAGCGCTTGATCACCCTCTGGCGACGGCAATCGGACCACATGGACCAGGTGCGCCCGACGGTCTGTTGCCCTGGGCGTGCGAAGAGTACCAACAGGAAACTGGAAGAACGGTTCTTCAAGACTTTCCACTATGGGAGCCATGCCACCGGCATCTGCTCGCCAACGGCATTCTTGGATTCGAGAATGTCGGTGGTGACATCGATAAGGTCACCGGTCATCGAGTCACGTTTGCAGCATTTCCGTGGCGTTGGATGAAGGGTGATGGGTGCATCATTCGACTTGTTGCGATGCTCGACCCGTCCGGGAATTTCCGTATTGAGAAGGGATCCGCGAAGTGAAAGTCAATCGATTCACCGAGGTGGCGCAGTACACGGCCCCCAATCACCACAACTGTTCATCATTTCGATTACAGGGATGGGATGCGAGTGACTCAGCAAATTTCTGGGTGGGACTTACGCACTTCTTGCCCGGGGGAGGAGCATCATACGAATCGACCCCACTGGAAAAGGTGTATGTCGTACTCAACGGTGAAATCACAGTTCTGACTGAGGGTGGTGAGGTGGTACTGAGGGCTTTCGACTCATGCCACATACCACCGAACGAGGCACGCTCTGTCACGAATCGCACGAACAATCCAGCGACGATGTTGGTGGTTATGCCGTATCCCGAGGCTCAAGGCAAATGACGCACCTGCCGTCTCCCGATTCCATCTTCAATCTCTCTGGAAAATCGGCACTCGTCACGGGAGCCACTGGGGCATTCGGTCAGCAGGCGGCACTCGCGTTGGCAGGCGCGGGGGCCCACGTCACCATTGCTGGCGCCAACGAGGAAAAGCTAGGCGAAGTGGCAACCCACATCACTTCTGCCGGCGGTCGCGTGACGGCCGTAAATCGCAGGCCAAGCAATGAAGAAGAAGTCGACGTAATTCTGGCCAGTGCCTGTGCTGACGGGCGCGGCATCGACATAGTGGTCTCGGGCACGGGCACGAACCTAGTGGCACCAATACACGAGCAGACCACGGAGGATTGGGACACGGTAATGGATGTGAACGTACGCCAGTCGTGGCTTCTGTGTCGGGCAGCAGGCAAGATCATGTTGAAGCAACGTCGGGGCGGAAAGGTAATCCTGATGTCCTCGGCGCGGTCGACGCTTGGCATGGCAAATTACTCCGCGTATTGCCCCTCAAAGGCGGCCATCGACCTGCTAGCGCGAAGTTTGGCCTGCGAATGGGGTCCCTACGGTATTCAGGTCAACGCGATTGCTCCGACCGTATTTCGCTCGGAGTTGACCGAATGGATGTTTTCGGATGAAGGCAACGGACCAGCGGTTCGAGCGAACGTGCTGAGGCGAATTCCGCTTGGTCGCCTTGGAGAACCGACCGACTTCCATGGCATCATCCAGCTCTTGGCTTCAAAGGGAAGTGATTTCATGACCGGAGCAATCGTGCACGTAGACGGCGGATATACGGCAGGATGATCCCAGGACCATGACCCCCGAACAACATCTCGACCAGGTGCTATCCGCCTTTGCCTCGCCCGAAAATCCGCGCCTGCGTGACCTATTGTCCGCAGTTATCAGACATTTGTACGCAATCGTTGAAGAGACAAGTCTCACTCACGATGAATGGTTCGCAGCTATCGATTTTCTTACCAAGGTTGGCCAGAAGTCAGACGATGTGCGACAGGAGTTCATTCTCTTGTCCGACACGTTGGGTGTGTCAATGTTGCTCGAGATGATCAACTACCGGGGCAGCGTAGCGGCAACCGAGCCGACGGTCTTTGGGCCATTCCATGTGGACGGAACCCCACACCGACGAATGGGTGCGTCTGTTGTCGACCACGTGTTGGAGAGCGATGAGCCCCTCACGGTGAAAGGTCGTGTGCTGAATACGCTGGGGGCACCAATCGGGGGTGCGACTCTCGATGTATGGCAAGTTCAGTCGAACGGGTTGTACGACGTACAACAGTCGTCGGATACTCGTAACCTACGTGGTGTATTTACGACCGGTGCGGACGGAACGTATGAGTTCGTCACCGTACGTCCAGTTGACTACCCGGTGCCCAACGATGGTCCTGTTGGGGTGATGCTTGCTGCTTCGAGTCGACACCCCTTCCGACCCGCACATATTCACTTTGTTGTGAGCGCCGATGGACACATCCCAGTGACTACCCACATCTTTGATGCACGGTCGAAGTACCTCGCTTCAGATGTGGTCTTTGGTGTCCGAGAGTCGCTGGTCGTTTCGATGGAGGACGGGCTGTGCGAGAAGGATTTCGTGTTGGAGGTCAAGCAGGCGGGATGAGCGCGCCGGTGAACACCTGCCATGCCAGGGCCGACTTGGCAACGAAGCTCAACACGATGTAGGTCCGCTCACCGACGAGGTAGTCGGCGAACCGACCCTTGGCCCGATATTGCAGCCATTGCACGATGGCGAAGCAATTGAAGAAGAGGAACAACGAAATCACGATGCCATACACGAAGCCCGGCACCTCGGCGTTGGGTGGGCCCTTCGGGGCGAACAGGTTGACCACCACGGCAATCCAGGGCACGGCACCGGCGATGCATCCGAACCAGAAGGGGAGGAGTTGCCCATCTCCAGGGCTGGTGAATCGTTCCTGGAGCCATCCGAACAAGATCATGCTGACGTTGACTCCGAATACTGCCAGGAGCGCCACATAATCGGCCACCCCGTTCAGTTGCATGATCAACACGATCATGATCGACGACGAGAGCGAGTACTCCACCCAGCGGTACACGTTGATGTGCTTGACGAGTCCTGCCGAGTAACGACTGAACCCGACGGGTGAGGCGACCAGGAAGTGGAAGAACGCCGAGAGTGCCATGAACGTGGCGACCATCCACGAGAGGTTCAGGTTGAGGAGATCGACGGGTGCCGCAAAGTTCCCGGTACCGGGAGCCTCGGAGAGATACGTGGCGCGCACCGGCAATGTCACCTCGGTGGAGAGCGCGAGGATCGCAATCAGTGAGGCGAGGTGCAGGAGACCTGCATAGACGTTGAGTTTGCGTAGTCGCACCATACGGGGATCCATGCAGCAAGAGTAGGTCAAACCGCGGGGCTCACGACGTTGGGCGTCCGATGACGATTCGTAGGCGTGAGCCACGAAACCTTGGCACACTAGGGTTTTTCCGTGACGAGCATCGACGACCAGGGCCGGCCCGAGCCGCCCGTTGCGGCGAACGAGATCGATACGTTGCTCGGCTATCTCGATTACCAGCGCGCGACGCTGGGGTGGAAGACCCGTGGTGTCGATGCAGAGGGCCTGCGACGCACGATTGCCTCAAGCACCATGACGCTCGCGGGATTGCTCAAGCACATGGCGTACGTGGAGGACCACTGGTTCGGCGGCATGCTGCTGGATCTGCCGCGACCGTCGCCATGGGTAGAGGTCGACTGGGTGGCGTCACCCGACTGGGAGTGGGAATCGGCCGTCACCGACTCGCCTGATGCGGTACGTGCGCAGTGGAGCACGTCGGTCGACCGTTCACGCACGGCCGTGACTGGTGTGCTGTCGCGCAATATCGACGATCCGCTCAGTATGCTCGCCCGGCGCGCGTGGCCGAACGGCGACAGACCGTCGTTGCGTTGGATCCTGGTGCACATGATCGAGGAGTACGCCCGCCACAACGGCCATGCCGATCTCCTGCGAGAGGCCGTCGACGGTTCGACCGGCGAATAATTCCGCACGTTTCAATGGCGGATCACCGAAGTTGTCAGCGGTGGATCATGGTGCAGCGTGGCCGCGTCAGTAACCCGCTCCGGTGGTGAGACCGGCAGCCTTGGCTACCCGTGCCGACTGCAGGTCGTCGAGACCATGGCGGTCGGTTTCGGCGAGCATGGCGTCGAGCAGTTTCTCGCGGTTCGCGTGCTGGCTCTTGCTACGACTTCGCTAGCGCTGGGGTTTTGCCACCACGTCGGAACGCGACCGTCGTTCGGTGGCTGCTTTTTTGGGTGGCATGGGCTACTCCAGTGTTCCGTAGACGCCGTGGCCTGCGGTGCGCACGCCAACGTCGTCGAGTGTCGCGGCAAGATCGGTAAGGAACGCACGATACGTGGTGGCGTGAACGGCATTGACGGTGAGGTGTATGGACGGCGGGGGAGCCTGACGGTCCACGTACCACCCGCGGGTGGCCAATGCATCGGCCAAGGCAAAGATGTCGACCGCTGGACGGTCGGCGTTGATTGCGGGCGCGGCTCCGAAGGCCAACAGCGTGGCATCGGGTTCGGCTCGCAGTTCGAGTCGTTCGTCCTGACGAATTGCGTCGGCGATCGCCAACGTGGTCTCGCGGGCGGCCCGCGTGACGCGCAGGTATCCATCGTCGCCGAGATGATGCAGTACCGCCCACGCCGCTGCAATCGGGCCCCCCGACTTGGTGCCGAGCATCCCGGATGAGCCGTACACACCACCGAGCCAATCGTCGGTGACGAAGCCTTGGAACGAGCGAAGTCGGGCATCGCGGTACATCACCACCGATGCTCCCTTTGCGGCATAGCCAAACTTGTGGAGATCCACGCTCATGGACGTAACGCCATCAACCGAAAAGTTCCAGTCGGGTAACGGAACGCCGAGCCGCCTTAAGTAGGGCAGTGTCACGCCTCCCATGCAGGCATCCACATGACAGTTGGCGCCACGCGATTTCGCCAGCGCGGCGATCTCCACGACCGGATCGACGACCCCGTGCGGATACTGCGGTGCAGAGGCAACGAACAGAATGGTGTTCTCGTCGGCCGCATGGGCCATGGCGCCGGCTTCGACCCGCCACGTGCGACTACACACGGGCACCAATCGAAGTTGGACATCGAAATAGGTGGCCGCCTTGTGGAAGGCGGCATGGGCGGAGGTGGGAAGCACCACATTGGGGGTGGCGACTCGGCGAGTTTCGTCGTGACGAAATTGGTCCCGAGCAGCCTTCATGGCCATGAGGATGCTCTCGGTACCTCCACTGGTGAAGAATCCCCGGGCCGTCGGAGGTGCCGACAACCATCCACCAACGATTTCCAACACGTCGCGCTGCATCGTGCGCAACGAGGGGAACGCCTCCACGTTGAGCGCGTTGTCCCCGGAGAACCGACGGTAGGCCTCCGTGACAAGGTCGTGAACCTCGGAATTCACCAGGTAGGCGAGCGAGAACACTCGACCGTCCTTCCAGGCCACGTCGTGTGTCCGAAGGTGCTCGAGTTGCGCCAGGGTGTGGTCAGCCGACCACCCGGTGGCGGGCAAGCCCGGTACGCCGATCTGCGACGCCGATTCTGCAGTCGACAGGGCAGCGGTGTCGGCACCTTCAGATTTCCCCATGTTCATTGCTCCATTCGTACTTTACATAACTATGATTATGGGCGATGGCTCGGACGTAGTGGCTCCGCCACCACCGGCTTGGCGGCTTCGAGCAGCCATTTGAGGGCTGCCCGGTAGTCGCGAGTCGTCGGATCCACCGTGGGGTCCAGGTCGCGTTCCACGTCGTCGATAGCGCACTTCAAGACGAAGATGTGATCTCGCAGTGCGTGGAGCTCACCTCGGGTCATGACGAGCTCATTCTCATTGAGTTGCAATTCGGTCGCCCGCTGGCGGGCAACCCAGTCCCATTGTCGACAGGCCTGGGAACAAAACCGACGTGGACGCCCCACGCCATCGCGTGCCGGCAAGGGGGTGCGACACCACTCGCAGCGCGGTCGTTCCGCTGTTGTCGATTTCGTCATGACGAAACCCCCCGAGGGAATCTTAGGATGAATGCTGTGGCACGTGACAATTCGTCGTCTTGTGTTACGGCGTCGGTTTCCTTGCCAGCGGCACCGGGTCGGTTGTTTGCCAGCGACAATGTGGCGGGCGCCCATCCCCTGGTGCTCGAGGCGCTGGTTGCGGCGAATGAGGGTCACGTGTTGGCGTATGGCAACGACGTGTTTACGCGTCGAGCCGAAGCGGCATTCAATGATCTGTTCGGTCGTGATGTTCGTACGTTGTTCGTGTACGGCGGCACTGGTGCGAACGTTCTGGCACTGGCATCCATGCTTTCCCCCGCCGAATGCGTGGTGTGTACCGACTGGTCGCACATCAACATGGACGAAACCGGCGCACCGGAACGAATCCTCGGAGCCAAATTGCTCGATCTCGTATGTCCGGATGCCAAATTGACGCCGCAACAGATTCGTTCGGCTGCTGCAGCCCGCGGCAATCCGCACCACGCACAGCCCGCCGTGGTGTCGATCACCCAACCAACGGAACTCGGCACGTTGTACTCGCCCGACGAGATACGCGCCATCTGCGACACTGCGCACGAACTCGGCATGCTCGTGCACATGGACGGGGCTCGAATCGGAAACGCCACCGCCGCACTCGGCGGGTCGCGCGACGTCCTGCGAGCATTCACGGTCGACGCTGGTGTCGACGTTCTCTCGTTCGGTGGCACCAAGGCGGGCATCGTGTTCGGCGAGGCGGTGGTGTGGTTCGATCCGCAACGTGCGGCTCGCTCGGAGTACCTCCGAAAGAACGTCACCCAACTGCATTCCAAGATGCGCTACATCTCCGCGCAGTACGTGGCATTGCTTGCCGGGGATCTATTCATCGATCTTGGGCGCTCGGCCAACGTGGCAGCCATGGGCTTGTATGAAGCCACCAAACACCACGCGGTACTTGGTCTCACCACTCCCCCTGCGGTCAACAGCCTGTTTCCCACCCTGTCCGACCCAGCCAAGAGCCGATTGCAGGACTGGTCGTTCTTTTGGGACTGGGATCCAATAGCCCATCAGGTGCGCTGGATGACCGCCTGGGACGTCTCGGACGCCGAGGTTGCCCAGTTTGCTGCCGGTGTGGATGCCGTCCTTCGGGCTAATTGACCGGTCGGTTAGTTTTGGTCTACGCTCAGGTCGCGACGGGACCAGCCCGTTACGGGAGAACCAATGACGAGCCTCGACTTCAAGTTTCGCGAAGAAACCGACGACGCCTGGATGGAGATGGGTTCGTGTCGCGGACTCTCCGACATCTTCTTTGCCCCCCTCGCGGAGCGACCACAGACTCGACTTCGTCGCGAGGACAAGGCTCGTAAAGTGTGCTTGGAATGTCCGGTCTTGGAAACGTGTCGTGACTTCGCGCGCGCACATCGGGAATACGGCTTTTGGGGCGGCGAGAGCGAAGAAGAACGCCACCAGGCCGGATTCCGGCTCATTGCGCCAATCGGCGTGCGCGCCTAAACGTTCGCCGCGCCCAAGGGGCGCTTCGCTGGTGGTCGTGTGGGAGGCGAGGTACGCATGAATGTGCCACTGGCACTGCTGAGCGACGCTGAGGACGTGGTGCGTCTGGCGTGGGCGGACTACGGCGACGAACGAACGATCACCGACCTGCGTGAGATGAGTGCACACGTGAGCACCAATCGCGTGTTCCAGGTGCACCTCGACGACGTTTCGACAGTCGTGGCGAAGGTGTCGTCCTATGGCTCGTACTTCCTCTTTGCCGAGGACCACGATCGTCTCGCTCGATGCAGTTCCCTGCTGCGTCACGGTCGCTGGGGCGGTTTCCTTGCCGACGTACTCACCGTCAACAAACGTCCCTACACCTGGTATGACGGACGCCGATGGTGCGCTTTTTACACCGAGGTTCGTCGTGCGGAATCGCTCCCCAAGATCTTGACCGGGTCGGATGTCGCGGCGCTCGCTCGGGAGATTGCGCGATTCCACCACGCCTGTACCGAAATTGCGCCGGCCCTGCCACCGGTGTCCAATTCCGTCAAGGGCGACGCGATCCATCTCCTGGATCAACTCACCAATCCGTTCGCGTCGCGAAACTTCGATCTGCCACCCGAAGACATCGGTGTGCTCGCCAGGTTCACCCATGATCTTCTCATGCATCTGGAGGCGGTCCACTACGACGAATGGCCCAAGATTCCCATCCTCGTCGATTGGAATCTGGGCAACTTCAGCGTCACTCGCCCCGATGGCGAGGTGCATTTGTATTCCCGCTGGGACTACGACTGGTTTCGGATCGAGTCGCGACTCTTGGACTTCTACTTTTTGTCCCGCGTCTCGTCGAGCACGGGTGACCGAACTTCGTTCTCGTATTCACCGCATACCCTCACCGAGCCGCGCTTCGTCGACTTCGTCCGGGCCTACCACGACATCAATCCCCTCAGTCGACGCGACGTGGAGTTCCTCCCCTACGCGTATCGCATCTTCATCCTCAACTACGTGGTGCGCGAGGGTGCGCGGTTCTTTCGTGGGGACCTGTGCTCCCAATTCCGTCGAGACGCCGCCCACGGCTATTTGGAGGCGTCCACCAAACTCGATTTCTCGCCACTCTTGGCGGTTGTCGACGATTGACGCCGAGTTCCCCCGTATCGGACCATCTTGGCGACACCTGAGCGGCGCGGTCCGGTCGGCTTGGTTCAGTCGAGGCGTCGAAGTTCGCGCCGAAAACGAGCCGTACGCTGCACGTAGTTGGCGGCTCCGTATGCCACATCCTCGGATCGCGCGCGACCTTCCTTGATGATTGCCGGACTTCCCACCGCAAGTGCCTTCGCTGGAACGACGGTGTCGTTCAGTACCACGGAGTTGGCGCCGACGATGGCCCCGGAACACACCCGTGCCCGGTGCAGTACGATCGCCCCCGAACTCACCTGTGCCGAATCCTCGATGATGCAGGCTTCGAGGTGTGCAAGATGTCCGATGAGGGCGTCGTCGCCCACGGTGGTGGGCCATTCCAACGTGGTGTGCACCACGGTGCCGTCCTGGATGCTGGTTCGGGCGCCGATGCGAATCTCCCCGTCGTCTCCCCGTAGAACCGCGGTGGGCCACACGCTGGAGTGCGGTCCGATGAACACCGAACCGATGATGACTGCATCCGGATGGATGAAGGCAGTCGAATCGATGGTGGGCTCCTGTGAGCCGAGCGCGTAGATGGGCACGAAATAGTTCTACTAGCGTGGGTTGCCCATGACGCGGCGGATGGACATCGAGGTCACCAGTACGCGCCCCGACGGCACGTTCACGTGGCGTCAGGCCGGCGCACGGGCACCGAAAGGTTCGGGACCCGCCGATGTGCTTCCGGCAGACGCCAAGACGGGCGATGTCCTGCGTGCCGAAGTGGAAATGGACATGGATGGTCCGGTGATTCTCGGCGTCGCACCGATCAAGCAGCGTGAACGCAACGTCACGTTGCTTGCGGTCACCGGTTCGGGTGTCGAATTCAAGCCGGTGACGGAGATCTCCACCAACCGCCGAGCCAAGCGCGACGGTCGCGGTCGCGACGGCAAGGGTGGTCGCGACGGCAAGGGTGGTCGTGGCGACAAGCGCGGTCCTGGTCGTGGTGCCCGCGGCGACTCCGGTGCCGCCGGTGCGCCACGAACGCCGCGTCGCGAATTCACACCTCCCCCACCCGAATTGCCCAAGCGACCCCGGGCTGCACGACTTCGTCCGCTCAACGTTCACCGCAATGCCGTTCTCGAGGCCCTCAAGCCCGAGGAGCGGGTGCTGGCCGAGCAGGCCCTCGACGGTGGCATCGGTGCCGTCCGTCGTGCCGTGAACAAGCAGAATGATCAACTGGTCAAGGCAGGCAAGCCCAAGATCAATGCCGACGCATTAGTCAACCTGGTGGTGGAGCTTCTTCCTCGGCTACGAGTCGCCGAGTGGCAGGACAGTGTCGATGCCGTGGAGAAGATCATCGACACCGTCGACCTGCGCGATCTGCGGGCCGTGGTTGCCAAATCGAATGACGCAACCTTGATGAAGGACGCGAGTCTCACCGTCAAGCGCGATGCGCTGCGAGAGGCACTCGAGCGTCGTCAGTCCGAGGAGATGCAGCACTGGTCCGACGACCTTCGTGCGGCGGTCGACGTCGGTCGCATCGTTGCCGCCCTCAAGATTTCCGCGCAGCCGCCGAAGGCCGGCTCCCGACCGCCCGACGATGTGCGTGCCCGGCTGATTGCGCTCACCGTCGATCAATTGTCCCCCGAAAGCACACCCGATCGATGGGTGATCCTGCTCGAGGCGTTGGCGTTCGCGCCGATCCACAACGAGGTGGTGCCCGTCGCCGTACCGACACGTATCACTCCCGAACTCACGGCAACGGTGCAACGTCTGGCCCCTGCACTCCCACGAATCGCCGCACTGTTCGGCGTCACGGTGGATCCCAAGGCGGCAATGCCACGACCACTCCGCAACGAGTGGCGTGATCGCAAGGCCAAGCTGGCGGCTAAAAAGGGCAAGCCGGCGCCGAAGAAGCCTGCAGCCGAAACAGGGTCGGCTGACCTTGCCACTCCCACTGACACCGGTTCGGCCGACGCCACAACCCCCGCCGACGCCGGTTCGACTGACGCTGCCACTCCCGTCGACAACTAGGCTCTCGCGCATGTCAGATGCGCACATCGTCACTTACGAGGTTTCCGGCAAGGTTGCCCTCATCACACTCAACCGTCCCAACGCCCGCAATGCGGTGAACGGTGACGTAGCGGCCGGTTTAGAAGCAGCAATCGATCGAATGGAGGCCGACGACAACGTCTGGGTCGGAATCCTGAAGGCCAACACCGCCGGCCAGGAACGTCCGGTCTTTTGTGCCGGTGCCGATCTGAAGGCCATCAACTCCGGAAAGGCCGCCGATCTCAACACCAAGCGCGGCGGCTTCGGTGGATTCGTCTACCGCGAACGCAAGAAGCCAGTCATCGTGGCGGTGGATGGATTGGCCACGGCTGGGGGGTGCGAAATCGTCCTTGCTGCCGACATGGTGGTGGCAAGCACTCGATCGGCGTTCGGGTTGGCCGAAGCCAAACGAAATCTGATCGCAGGCGCCGGCGGATTGTTCCGACTCCCCCGTATCATCGGTCGCAACGTCGCCATGGAGGTCATCCTCACGGGCGAGCCGATTGCCGCCCAGCGTGCCTACGAATTGGGTCTCGTCAACCGATTGTGCGAACCCGGACAAGCCGAGGCTGCAGCCCTCGCGCTCGCCGCCCAAGTGTGCGCCTGCGCACCCATCGCCGTATGGGAGAGCCGCAAGGTGGTGCTTGCCGCGCACACCAATGACGATGAGACGCTCATCAAGATGACCAACGAGGGTTTTGGCCGCGTGCTGCAGAGCGAGGACACCAAGGAAGGTTTGACGGCCTTCATCGAGAAGCGTCCGCCCAACTGGCAGGGTCGCTGATTACAACGGCGACGACGCCACGATCAAACGTGCGGTGAGGCCGTTGCGTTCGTAGAGATTCTTGGTATCGCGGTCGCCCGGTAGCGACAACGCATCGATGCGGCCGCAGCCTCGCTGTCGGGCACCTCCTTTTGCGGCAGCGATGAGCGCATCCCCCACTCCCACGCGACGCGCGAGTGGCGTCACGTAGATACGGACGATTCGGGCCGCCAACGTCGAGCCGAACCGCGCCACCTGCAACGTTGCGAACCCCACGATGACCGAGTCCACGAGTGCCACGAGGGTGAATCCGTCGGTGTCATCGACGAGGAAAGACACCGGATATTCGTCGAAGAATGCTTTCGCTCCCCGACCGGCGGCATTGTGTTCTTGTAGTTGGGCTTCGAGTCGCTCGCATGGTTCCGCATCGGCGAACGTGGCCAAGCGAACCTGTGGAGTCACCGGTCCGAACCACCGAAGCGAGAGCGCAGCCCGCGAGCACCGAATCGAACCGTCATCTCACCCAAACTTCGCAACTGGGATATGCGCTGCTGCAACGTCACGTCGCCATCCAGCTTGATGTCGCCGACGTTCTGGATCACTTGTTGAGCCAGCACGATCGGAACACCGACGATGGCCTCAGCGATCGCCTTGGCGGTCGCGATTCGCTCGGCGGCCGAGTCCTGTCGGTAGTCGTTGGTTGTCATCGGGCGCTACGCCACGGGAAACTTCGGGCACAAGTCGTGATCCACCGGACACTTCGGCGCCGACTTGCGAACCAACAAGAAGCACTGCTGGCAGTGGTCTTCGTCCGGACGACGTGGCTGTAAGAGCGGCGTGCCATCGGTCGGATCGTCCGCGTCCACGACCACGACTTCGTCATCGGGAGCGAGTTCGTCACTGCTGCGAAGTTTCTCCGCCAGGATGGTGGCAAGATCGGCTTCCTCGTCGTCGATGCCCGACAACTCGTTCTCGTCGATGTCCTCCGAACGCTTGCGCTTAGGTTTCTCGACTTCCTCATCATCGTCGAGATTGAGCCGCTCGTCGTCCACTGCAGCGACCTCGTCGGTGGTGTCCGACGTCGCAGCCTCGGATTCACCTGCGTCGTCGCCGTCGATGGCGTCCGGGTCCACTTCCTCGCCTTCGGGAAGTTCATCGGGGTCGACCTCCAGCGTTGCGAGGTCGTCAACGTCGCCACCTTCGAGGTCGATGTCGTCTTCGGGGGTGTTGTCGTCGTTACTCATTATCGGGCGCGAACCTTAGCCGATTTCCGCCCCAAGCGTGCGAATCGGGGTCTACGAGCGTTGTGAACCCCGTCGCTGCTCGATTCGTCGTTCGGACTCCAAGCGTTCCAGGAGGGGTGCCTCGGTGGTCATATGGCTCATGGCGTCGGCAATGGCTCGGTGACCAGCCTGGGTGGCAATTAGGCGGTGCATCTCCAGGACCACCCGTCGATAGGCGGGGTGACCTTGGGGTGCCGAACGAAGTTCCAGCATGTGCATTGCTTCCCGGGCGTTGAACTGCATCACGTACCGCATGCGGTGGGCCATGGCAACCGCATAGGCGGCTTGCTCCGGGTAATCCGGCCGGAGCAGGTCGTAGAGGGCGTAGGAGCGCTCCATGGCGACGTCGAACGCCTCCGTGCCACCGGCCTCGTCCACCAGCTCGGGACGGGCGTAACCCAGGTGCGGGGTGAGTCGCTGCCACTCGATCGTCAGCAGGCGGTGACGTTGCAGGTCGCGGAAGGCGCCGTAGTCGCCCAGGACGTCGAATCGATACGAGAGCCGCTCGAAGGCCCGTCCCGGCTTGTGACGACGGTTGGTACGTTCACCAACGTACGCGCTGATCAGCGCAACCCGCTGCACGTGGCTGAGCGATCGCACGCGCTCCAGGAGTTGCGTCTCGGGTAGGTGCGACGATGAATAGCAGATGGCTGCAAGCAGTTTGTCCTCGCCATCCGGATCGAAGTCCACCAACGAAACCTCGGGGGCGGGAGCCGGTTCGACGATACCGAAGTATTCGTCCACAAGGTCAGCGGTATTGTTCGCGTTGTCCGAGAGGTACGTGCTCCACGTGCCGCCGCGATCGGGCATGTCGACTCGACGCAGGAACGTGGGAATGACCTTGCGCAACTCCGTCAGCATCATGTCGGCGTACGCGCGAGCCTCCGGAAGCGGGTTGGCGCGCATACGAAGCAATAACGCCTCGTAGCCCTGTCCCGTTCCATAGATACCAACGTTGGACAGCGACGCGGCAGGCAACACGCCACGCACCGCGTCGAGAGCCTTGGCACGTGTCGCCTGACGGTAGATGAAATCCGAATCGTTGGCGCCTCGCGGCACCGTCGCACGCACATGATTGGTGACCATCTCCACCAACTCGCTGTAGGTGTCGAACATTCGGTCCATGTCCCCCACGTACCTGGTGCCGAGTGGGCCGCTCAGCACGTCCGGGTCGCGGTAGTAGCGATACCTGCCGCCCAAGCGTGCGTCGTAGGAGATGTAGCGGGTGCTTTGTTCGAGGTACGACATCAGTCGACCCCACTCCAGGATTTTTGTCAGCAGGTTCGACGCCTGCTCGCAGGCCAGATGCACTCCCCCAAGCTGTGCCACCGAATCGTCCCCGTATTCCACGAAGATCCGCTCGTACAGTTCCTCCGCCCGGGCAACCCCGATGGTGGCATCGACGGTTTCATCGCCCGTGAGATCGAGATCGTTCACGAACTCATCCAGGAACAGACGTCGGAGGCTCTTTGCGGTACGGCTGTATCTCGCGAAGAGGGCGCCCTTCACCGTCTCGGGCAGGTTCACCAACGCAAAGACGGGTAGATCGAGGTTGGTGAAGTATCGCTTCAGCACCGCCGATTCATCGGCCGTGAATTGTTCTGGAACGTAGACCGACACGAAGGTCGATACTACGAAAACCGCCGCGCTCTTTAGAGCACCCCCGCCGGCACGGCGCCGTCGCCGAACGCGTTCTTGACGTTTTGTTGAAGTTCGGGCCGGGTCCACAGATCGATCACCGTCATGGCCATAATTTTTGCGCCGTCGAGTACGGCCTTGTCGGCGTCCTTGGATGCCGTGTACTCGGCGAACTGCGGTGAGTGGAGGGACACGCCCCGTGGCGATACCTGCAACATCGGATGGATCGTTGGTGTGAGATAGCTCACGTTCCCCATGTCGGTCGAGCCTCCCCCGGTGCCAGGCAGGAACGCCGAGTTCAGTGGACGCCCGAGCGACGTCGAGTTCTCCGCGTACGCATCGAGCAACGGAATGTTGTCCACGATGTCGGCATATGCGTTGATCTCCCAGTGCAGGTCCGCGCGGCAGTCGGTCGCCACCGCCGAGGACTCAACGCACGCTGCGACGCGTTGCTTGAGTGGCTGCAGCGTCTCGATCGTGTCGGATCGCACGTACCAACTTGTCTCTGCCTCGCGTGGCACGATGTTGGCCTTCTCGCCGGCTTTCGTGAAGATTCCGTGGATCCGTTCGGTTGGGCGAATGTGTTGTCGCAGAGCGGCGACGTTCATGTAGCCGAGAACCGCGGCGTCCAGCGCGTTGCGTCCCAGATGCGGTGAAACCGCCGCATGGGCCGCTTGTCCGTAGTAGCGAACGATCAGTTGCTGGATTGCAATGGCGTTCATGCGAGCAAGGTCGCGGTCGGCGGGATGCACCATCATGGCCGCGGCGATGCCGTTGAATGCCCCGGCACGGGCCATCTCCACCTTTCCGCCACCGCCCTCTTCGGCGGGTGTGCCCATCAACGTGAGCCGACCACCGGCATGATCCGCCACCTGCGCCAGGGCCAATCCCGCACCCAACCCGGCTGCGGCTATCACGTTGTGTCCGCACGCATGACCGATACCCGGCAGGGCGTCGTACTCGCACAGTACGGCAACGTCCAAACCGGTGTTGCCGACCTTGGTCTCGAACGCGGTATCGAGCCCGTAGGCCTTGCGGGTAACGGGGAGACCGTTCTTTTCGATGCGCGACGTCAGGAGTTCGTGTGCGAAATGCTCCTCGAAGTTCAACTCGGGATGGGCATGAATCTGGTGGCTGGCATCGATGAGGTCGGCCGATCGACGATCGATGTCTGCAACCACCTGGGCCTTCAGTTCCGATATTTGCTTGGCGTCGAGCGTCATGTGCTCAGGCTAGTTGTCGGGGCATGCACAACGTCCACGCATCGGGCCGAACCGTGACGTTCACCGAGGTGAACCGCGCGTACCGCTTTCCGTCGATGTAGACCCGAGCCGCCGTCCGCTCCGGAAACGGTGCGGTCGACGTGGCCGACCATTGCACCCGGCTGCCACGGTGCATGACCAGGCCGGGATGTGGAAGATGATCGCCGAGGCGCATGCGACGCCGAATCTGAAGGATCTGTCGTGTCGTGACGGGCGATACGAACTCCAGGGCATCTGCCACACCGTCGTTGGGGTGTGCCCGTGGCGCAACGTTCAGATCGCCGAGGAATCCTCCCGCACTCACCCACCAGCGCGGACGAAACCTACTGCCGACCATCACTCGAGATACGGCCGGAACCACATGGTGGTCACCGAGCGTCACCTCCAAAAGATCGCACGGCAGTTGCAAACATGACTCACCGATCGTCAGCTTGGATGGGGCTGCTCGTCCATGGGAGGTGATTGGCCCGAGGGCGCGCACGAGGTCACCCGAGGTGAGCCAGACGAAGCGAGCTCCGTCACGAACCGCGCCCGCGGCAGCCTCCTCGGTCGTAGCACGCACCACATCGTGCGGCGTTGGGGCGACCACTCCCCAGGGTTCACCCTTTTGGATGGTCATGAAGTGGACCCCATCAACTCGATGGTCACGACGCACCACCCACTGGCATGGTGCTGGCGCTCAGCACAACGCCGCGTAGCACGCGATCGACGGCCGCATCGGCAGCCGCACGGGTGGCGCCGTCCGGCGCGTGCTGTCCGACCTGGCGGAGCAAATCAATGAGTTGCTTCATGGTGCGAACGAAATCTCCGGGGGTGGTTTCGATGTCCAACACGTCCGCCAACTCGGCGCCTCCCGCCCACATCGCCACCGTCGACACGTATCCGGCGTCGGGTGAACGGTGAGGGGTGATACCCGCAGTCGTCTCATCGCGTTGTAGTCGCTTGCTGAGCGATTGGAGGTTGCGGAATCGAGACCGTAACTGGCCCGACGGAAAGGTAGGTTGCGGTGCCGGATCGGCGCTGCGGTGCTCGTAGACGAACACCGAACACATCGCCGCGAGCGACGTGGGGTCGAGTCCGTCGAGCACGCCGGTGCCGATTGCCTCGGCCACGAGAAGGTCGCATTCGTGGAATACCCTCGACAACAGCACTCCTCGCTCGGTGAGTTTCCAGTCGCTCACGTAGCCCCACCGCTCCAGGAGCGACACGACGTCGTCGAATCGGCGACTCACCACCTCCGACTCCTTGTCGGCGCGCGATTCCAATTGCTGCAGGTCGCGGTCGATCCGATCCGCGCTCTTGGCGGCATTCAGTTTGAACTTCAGGTCGGGGTCGTTGGCGCACGGGTGCGTCGTTCGGGCCGCGGGCGGTGCGCTCTTTGGCTTGTCGATCTTGAGGCGCACCAGGCGATGAGCCAGTTCCCGCAACACGCGCGGATCGCTCTGGTCGACGACCTGCCCTTTGTGTCCGATGATCGCGGTCCCGTCGATTGGCAAGTGGGTGGCCGTACGAACGGCAAGCACCAATTCGTCGGCGGTGAGCGCACGCAGTGATCGATTACCGAACAACACCTTCACCTTTACGCCCTTGGCGCGTACGGACGTGCTCAGCACCAGGCCCAGGTGGTCGTCGAACCATGCCACGTCACCTGCGCGTAGCGCCATCAAACTCATCTCGATTTCGGTTCGGTCCCGAACCCCCGGCTCTCGAACGAAGAGTCGGCGGTATTCGTCGATGTCTCCGAACGTGCTCCGTGCCTGGGCGCGCAGACGATCACGTTCCTTCTGCCGCTTGGCGATGCGTGCTTGCACCTCCACGACCCCCTTGTTTGCCTGATATTGCGCGAGGGACAGGTTCAACAGATGGTGGGTCTCCTCAGGCGAATGCGTTCGTACGAGGTTTACGGCCATGTTGTAGGTGGTACGAAACGCCGAACTCAATCGAAACGTACGGCTTGCCGCGACGGCCGCCACCTGCTCGAAGGTCACGAACGGATTCCACACCACGATCGCGTGACCCAACGTGTCGATACCACGGCGGCCGGCACGACCGGTGAGCTGGGTGTACGACGACGCCTTGAGAAGTTCATGGTGCTCACCGGTGAACTTGGACATCTTGTCGATCACCACCGCCCGTGCCGGCATGTTGATGCCGACCGCGAGTGTCTCCGTTGCAAAGACCACCTTTACGAGGCCCCGAACGAACAGCGCCTCCACGATCTCCTTGAACGTGGGAACCATGCCTGCGTGGTGTGCTGCGATGCCGGACTCCACCTGTGCACTGAACGTGGTGAATCCGAGCGCCGCCAGATCGTCGTCGCTCAACCCCGCGGTACGCGCATCGACGATGTCGCGTATCTCACTACGTTCGATCTCGGTGGTCAGCCGAAGGCCGGCCTTGTAGTACGCGCTCACCGATTCGTCGCACTGGTTGCGGCTGAAGATGAAATAAATTGCCGGTAGCAGGTCGTTGTCGCGCAGAACATCCACCATGTCGATTCGCGAGGGCGGAAACATGCGGCTTCGGTGGCGCGCCCCACCACCGCGACGTGCGCTTGGCCGACCACCACCCCGACGTTGCGTCGACGCTTCCTCGGACTCCACGCGCAGCACCTTGGGATTCGCCGCGCCGTCCACCAAGGTGTCCGCCACCACGATCTCATCGTTTGCCTTGTCGCCGTAGGCGTACATGTTGCGCAGTTCCACCGGCCGACGACCCTCGATGACCACCCGGGTGGGTCCACGCACCGTCGAGAGCCAGTCGGCGATCTCCTCGGCATTAGAGACGGTCGCAGACAGGGCCACCAAACGCACTTCGGGTTCCAGGTGGATGATCACCTCTTCCCAGACCGGACCGCGGTATTCATCCTGCAGGAAGTGCACCTCGTCGAGCACCACCACGCCGAGGGTGTCCAGTGCACCGGATCGTGCATAGATCATGTTCCGCAACACCTCGGTGGTCATCACCAACAACGGTGCGTCGACGTTGATGGCATTGTCGCCCGTGAGTAGTCCGACCCGATCCGGCCCGTGGTGCGAACACAGATCCTGGTACTTCTGATTGGACAGCGCCTTGATCGGTGCGGTGTAGAAGCCCCGTTTACCCTCCTCGAGGGCCATGGCGAGACCGTATTCCGCAATGACCGTTTTCCCGGAGCCGGTCGGAGCAGCCACCAACACCGATTCTCCGGAATCCAACGCGTCGAACGCCTGGATCTGGAACGGGTCGGGTGCGAAGTCGTAACGAGCGAGTCGTTGGTTCCGAGCCGACCGGTTCACTCGAGGGCCGTTTTGCGTCGACGCCACAGCAGCGTTGCACCGATTCCGACGGCGAGCAGATACAAGACGGTCAACGGAACGCCGAGAGCCATCAGCGTTATCGGGTCACCGCTCGGGGTGATGATCGCCGCAACGACGAAGATGATCACGATGGCGTATCTCCATTGCGTGATCAGCGTTCGCGGGGTCACCACCTCCACGAGCTGCAGGAACACCAGGAGTACCGGCGACAGGAACCCCACCCCGAACGACAACATCATCAACACGACCAGATTGACGTACTTGTTGATCTGGTAGTTCTGTGTAACGTCCGCGCCCGACCATCCGATGAGGAACTCAAGTGCGCGATCCAGGGTCCAGTACGCGAGCCATGCGCCAACCGCGAAGAGCACAACGGAGGACACGATGAAGAAATACGAGTACCGCTTTTCGCGCTTGGTCAGTGCCGGAACCACGAACCTCCAGATGTTCCACAACAACACGGGCAAGGCGATGACCACCCCGCCCCACACGGCAATCCGCATCCGCGCGGAGAATCCGTCGATGGGACCGAGCGCATACAACGAACCGTCGCAATTCAACGACGTTTT
>JALRBT010000007.1:0-254 GCA_023262255.1 Ilumatobacteraceae bacterium | reverse complement strand
CGTTGGCTCCTCGATGCGTGCGTGCCATGTCAGGCTCCAGTCGGAGGCGCAGTGCGTGGTTTGCCGGGGATGCTCGGTGTGTGGGGCTGGCGCGAGACGTCCGATGACGTCGGCGTTTGCTGCTGGGATGAGGTGTCCGGCGGGATCGGCGTCTCGTGCTGGGGTGAGGTGCCAGCAGTGCCGGGTGAATCCGCATCCTTGCGGGGAAACACCGTGGGCTGGAGGTGGGGCATCTTGCCGCCGAACACGTCACC
>JALRBT010000079.1 GCA_023262255.1 Ilumatobacteraceae bacterium | reverse complement strand
GCAGATGCATTCGGCTGGACCCTCGAGGATTTCCAGTGGATCACGGTCAACTCGGTAAAGAGCGCGTTCGCTCACTTCGAAGAACGTCTACGAATCATCAACGACATCGTAAAACCCAGATACGCAGACCTGCACAAGCCGTCTATCCCCATCTAACGACGATCTAGGCGCCCTCGCGCATCACATGAAATGTATTGATCGAGAACCAAGGCTGTAGTCCGAGTGAACGCCATGCCTCGATTACTGGGATATTGCTGGACTGAGTGGAAATCACGATTCGTTTGACACCGTCAACCTGCATCATGGTTTGCGCTGCACCCAAGATGCACGCACGATAAACACCCCGTCGTCGAAACTCGCTCGCAACCCCATTGAGAAGTATTTCAGCGGACTGGCTTTCAGTGTCTAGATTTGCGAGAACAAAGCCGATTGCTCTTCTGCTCTCAGGGTCCCTCGCCACGAAAGTTCTACTCGTGTCCAAACCCATCGCAGTTCTCGCCCATTCCAGATAGCCATCGAGGGTCGCGGACTCTGCCAATCTTGGATTTTCAGAATAGTGATTGCGGTATCCGATGAAAGAATCACCTACCAATACTTGAACTGCATCAAAGCTTGATGTGGAATCAATCACCCAATGTGGAGTTGATTCGGTTCCGCTCTCCTCAGCATGCTCCAAAGCCCATGAAAAATACCGGAGTGTGTCCGCATGCAAGACACTTCGATTCTTCTCGTCCACCAGAGTTTGAAATAGCTCAGTTCTACGTGTTGAAGCTCTCACGATGACAAGGTCATAGGCGGATTCACCGCACAAGTTGGAGATCTGTCGATCGGTCAAGCGGCTATCGAGAGGCACCAGGAGGCGACCCACTGACAGCCCAAATCGCACGGCCTCGACTTCAGATTCATAAACGATGGGCTCGTTGGAAGAGGTATACGCGGAGAACACCACAACGAGTGTATGAACGCATCCGACCGTTGTAATTCTCACCTAAACTTTAGACCGTGAGTTATGTAGTGTCAGTTGTCGTACCAACTTTTCGATCTCCGCAGACCCTTCACTCGCTCGTAGCGGCGCTCCGTCAATCGTCGTGGTGGACTCCACAATCGGAAATCATCTTTGTTGACGATGGCAATATGGACGAAACCTGGGAGGTATTGTGCACACTCGCACAGAACGATCTCGGTGTCCGTGCATTGCGCTTGAGCAAGAATGTCGGCCAGCATGCAGCGCTTCTGGCTGGCGTACGTGAGGCCAGATGTCCAATCATTGCAACCCTTGACGACGATCTTCAGAATCCTCCAGAGGAATTGGCGCGCCTACTCGAGGCGCTCACGGCCGACGTGGATGTCGTCTACGGAGTTCCCGTAAAGATCGAGCAGCCCATCTGGCGCTCCTTTTTCTCTGTTTCAGCAAAGCGAGTGATGCAGAAGGCACTCGGCTTCAACAATGCCGTAGATATCTCATCTTTTCGAGTGTTCCGATCACACCTTAGGGGCAGCTTCAACGGTGATCTTGGTCCTGGAGTGTCACTTGATGCCCTCCTCAGCTGGTCTACAAGTCGATTCACTTCGGTCATGGTCCAGCACCACGAGCGCAAGGCTGGAAAATCAAACTACAACTTCTGGAAGCTCTCCCGGTTCATGGTCGACACGGTCACCGGCTTTAGTGCGGTTCCACTTCGAATCGCTACAGGTCTTGGACTCGCAACGATTGCGCTGAGTGTTGGGGTCCTGCTTTGGGTCCTCGGACGGCCATTGATAACCGGAGAGTCCGTTCCTGGATTCCCATTTCTCGCAGCGACGATTGCGATCTTTTCGGGTACGCAGTTACTGGTACTTGGAGTCATTGGACAGTACATCGGGCGCATGCACTTTCGCATCATGAACAAGCCGACGTACACCATCGCAGAACGAACCAGCAACTAGAACCTGGGCCACGATGAAAATACCCTTCAATCGTCCGGATATAACGGTCGATGATCGCAACCTCCTGGCTAACGCCATCGAAAGTGGACACAGCTCGGGAAACGGCCAGTTCACCCAGTGGGTGGAAGCGTATATCGGCGAAACTACGACAGCGGCGCGCACTCTGCTCACGTCATCCTGCACGCACGCGTTGGAGATGTCGGCTCTGCTCTGCTCGCTAAAACCTGGTGATGAAGTCATTGTTCCATCCTTCACGTTTGTATCTACAGCGAGTGCCTTCGCTCTCTTTGGTGCACGACCTGTCTTCGTCGATTCACGGCGCGACACGCTGAACATTGATGCGTCACTCATCGAGGCAGCCATCACGCCCAAGACACGGGCAATCTGCGTTGTTCATTACGGCGGTGTGGCATGCGAGATGGAGCGGATTCTCGAGATCGCCAAAGTGCATAACTTGGTGGTGATTGAAGACAATGCTCACGGACTGTTTGCCAAGTACAACGACAGGTACTTGGGGAGCTTTGGATCGCTGGCTACACAGAGTTTTCACGAAACGAAGAACCTGACGTGCGGGGAAGGTGGCGCGCTACTCATCAATGATGTTGCGTTGGTCGAGCGAGCAGAGATCCTCCGCGAAAAAGGCACCAACCGCAGCCGCTTCCTTCGCGGCCAGGTGGACAAATACACTTGGGTGGACGTCGGCTCAAGCTGGGTGATGAGCGACCTCTTGGCAGCGATCCTCTGGGGCCAGGTGCAGCGCGCCACCGATATAAACGCCCGCAGGGTTGGGATTTGGAACGGATATGACACGGCGCTGCGCGATTGGGCTGACACACATGGAGTATTAAGACCACACGTCCCAAAGGGTTGCGAACACGTCGGGCATGTGTTCCACCTTCGGTTTCGTGACCGTGATCAACGAACGCGATTCATTACCCACATGAAGGAGCGGGAGATTTCCTGCGTGTTCCATTACCAGCCACTTCACCTCTCGCCCGTTGGTCAGCGTTTTGGAGGATTCCTCGGGCAATGCCCGGTTTCCGAGCACGCCGGAGAATGCTTGGTTCGCCTCCCGATGTACAACACCCTGAGCGAGAGTGACCTCGCAAGGGTGATTGATGCAGTCCATAGCTTCACTCCCTGAGAACCAACATCGAGTCAACGAACTAGCGTCGGGGCGATGAGCACCGACGCACCAGCCAGCAAGCATGCCCAACTCGCCGAAAATATCATCTCCCGACAGATTGGAGCATCGTCTCCCGCGGTGTCTCCCGACGGAAAGTACGTCGCATACGTCGTAACGCGAATCGATCAGAAGGCCAATACCTACCGCTCGCAGGTATGGGTTGCCGCCAGCGATGGATCCGCTCCCCCACGACCGCTTACCGCGGGCGAAAAGCGTGATGGAAATCCGAGCTGGTCACCCGATGGCACGTGGTTGGCATTCACCAGTGGTCGAAGCGAGAAGAAGGGCGAAACCACACTCTGCATCATCCCGATGGGCCCAAGCGGAGAAATTCGAACCATCGCCACGATGTCCGATGGCATCGGTTCGCCAAAATGGTCGCCGTGCGGGAAATTGATTGCGTTCACTTCTCGCACCCAGGATGAGCGCTACACCAAGGACGACGCATCCTGGATGTCGCCACGGAAAATCGAAACCTTCTATACGCGGCTGAATGGTGAGGACTTCGTATTCGACCGTCCGGAACATGTGTACGTGGTTCCCAGTGATGGCACGGTTGCTCCGCGAAATCTGACACCAGGCTCACACGAGCACTCGTCACCTTCATGGTTACCCGACTCGAGCGGCGTGGTAACCAATGCAGCCCTGCATGAGGGATGGGACTTTGATCTCGCAACCGACTTGCACATCGTGAACCTCAACGGTGAAATCACCACCTTGACCGATCGCAAAGGCGTGTACTTTCAGGCATCGGTGTCACCCGACGGAAAGTGCGTGGCGTTCCTCGGTCACGACGACCCACTCACCTCTCCACAAAACGTGCATGTGGGTGTGCTTGAACTTGCCACGAGGAAGCGTCAGTGGGTATCCCGTGCACTTGACCGAACGTTTCAGACCACCGGCGGCAGTATCCCGCCAATCTGGATGACCGATGGCTCGTTGCTTGCCTATGCGGAGGACCGCGGAACGGCCCACCCCGTGCGCATCGACCCCGCGGGAAAGAAGTCGCCTGAATGGATTGCAACCGGACGGCGCATCACCAAGGGTGTGCATGCCGCCGGTTCAACCATCGGCTTCGTCGCAAGTGCCGTCGACCAATTGACCGAGGTGTTCGCAATCGTTAACGGAGTGGAACGGCAGCTGAGCGACCTCGGCGCAAACGCACTGAGCAACATTGTTCCGCAAACGTGGCAACACTTCACCGTTCCATGTGGTTCCACCTACACCGGCGGTCCCGCTGAAATCGACGCGTGGATCATGAAACCGAAGAACTTCGATTCAAACAAGAAGTATCCGGTGCTCCTCAACGTGCACGGCGGGCCACACACCCAATATGGAGAGACATTCTTCGACGAAGCACAGATGCAGGCAGCTGCCGGCTTCGTCGTATTGATGAGCAACCCGCGCGGTTCCAGCGGTCGCGAGCAGGCGTGGGGGCAGGCAATTCTCGGCCGCAAGCATCCGGTTGCTCCCGGCACCGGCTGGGGTGACGCCGATGTCAAGGACGTACTTGCGGTTCTCGACAGAGCGTTGCAGAAGTACTCGTTCTGCGATGCAAACCGAGTTGGCATGCTCGGCGGAAGCTACGGCGGCTACATGGCCACGATGCTCGCCGGCTGCCACGGTGAACGATTCAAGGCGATCTGTTCGGAGCGTGCGGTCAACAACATGTTGTCCGAGGAGTGGTCGAGCGACATCGGCACGGTGTTTCGCGTCGAACACGGCCCAAACCATCTGGAAGACGAGGAGGAATACAAGCGAATGTCACCGGTTCGCCACGTGCGAAACATCAACGTGCCGTTCCTCATCATCCACAGTGAGGATGACTTGCGCTGCCCCATCAGCCAGGCCGAAGAACTGTTCGTTGCCATGCGACTGCTGGGCAAGGACGTAACGTTCTACCGATTCCCCGGTGAAACACACGAACTCTCTCGCAGTGGCTCACCGGTGCATCGCGTGCAACGAGCCGAGATCATCCTCGACTTCTTCGCCAAACATCTCGGCGTCAGCTAAAAGACGACGCGCCAATCACAAGTCGCGGAGCCACCAGGCGATGGCGTCAGGTAGCCGCTTCGCCCACGATTTTTCGTTGTGCCCGCTTCGGCGCAGTACCCGCGAACTGAAGTCGCGGTCGGGTCGATAGCCGCGCGATACCAATTGGGCGTCTGCTCGTCGTTGAAATGGCGCATACGACGCATCGAGGCCGCCCGTGCCGTTCTGCATCCACAGCCGCACTCGACCAGGAGCCGGAAGGTGATCAATCAACCCATCGACGAGTGAATCCCCCGCAAGTGGCCAATGTACGGAGAACGTCAAACCGCATTGGAACATGTCGGGGCGTTCGCCGAGTGCGTAGATGGTGGCGAGGCCACCCATGCTCGCACCCATCATTGCAACGGGAACGTGGACACCAACCATCGACATCACCCGCGGCAAGATCGTGTCGCACACTTCGCTGAGATACCGATCGCCCTCAAGACGAGAGATATCGAACCAGTCAGCGACTCGCAGATCAACGGCGACATCCTTGGTCAGCACTTTCTGTGGGGCAAGCTCAAAACCACGTTGGTACGGCCGAAGTGCCGTACTGCCGTTCCACACCCCTACCACTGCCGGCGGTGCGACTCCCACGCGTCGTGCTGCGCTCACCGCGGCTCGT
>JALRBT010000078.1:1873-5774 GCA_023262255.1 Ilumatobacteraceae bacterium | reverse complement strand
CACGGCCTCAGACGTCGAACTCATCGGCGACCGCGCGCATGACGGCAGCGAGCTTGCGGGAGTGGTCGTCGGAGGGATAGCGGCCGCGGCGCATCTGGTTGGACGCGCCGTCGAGGAGCTTGATGAGGTCCTCGACGATAATGGCGATGTCCTCGGCCGGCTTGCGGCCCGACTTCACCAGCGAGACCGGCTGCTCGAGCACCGTCACGGTCAGCGCCTGCTTGCCGCGCTTGCCATCGACGATGCCGAACTCGACCCGGGCGCCCTGGCGCAGCGAGGTCACGGCAGGCGGAAGCGCCGAGGCGTGCACGAACACGTCCTCGCCGTCATCGGTGGTGAGGAAGCCGAAGCCCTTCTCCACGTCGTACCACCTGACCTTGCCGGTCGGCATGGCAGATCCCTTCGTAGCGAGCGGTATGCCCCATAAGGCTAGTCGGCGCATGGGGAGGCGCCCCCCTAGGGTGGGGCTGATGACAGGGCAGGACGAACAGGGGCGCCCCCGCCGCGCACCCGGCGATCGCATCATGCGCGCGGGCGCTGTCATCACCGTCATCGGCCTGATCTGCACCCTCATCGCGATCCTGCCCCTGGTGATCCCGAGCCTGTCATTGCCCTCGGCGTGGTGGTTCCTCTCGATGCTCACCGGCGTGGAAATGTTCCGCAAGTTGCTCGACGAGGGTCAAGCCGGCGACAACATCGGTGCGCTCTTGCGTGGCACGAAGAAAGAGGATGTGGAGCGCGGTCAAGTGCTCTGCAAGCCGGGCTCGATCACCCCGCACACCAACTTCGAAGGACAGGTCTACGTCCTGAAGAAGGAGGAGGGTGGCCGTCACAAGCCGTTCTTCAACAACTACCGTCCGCAGTTCTTCTTCCGCACCACCGACGTGACTGGCACCATCCAGTTGCCGGCTGGTACCGAAATGGTGATGCCTGGTGACAACGTCGTCATGACGGTGGAGCTCGGCAAGCCGATCGCCATGGACGAGGGCTTGCGCTTTGCCATTCGCGAGGGTGGCCGCACCGTCGGTGCTGGTCGCGTTACGAAGATCCTGAAGTAACGACGAGCAGGGACGGGGCACGATCATGGCGCAGAAACAGGGGATTCGTATCCGCCTGAAGGCGTTCGACCATGTCGTGCTCGACAACGAGTCGAAGAAGATCGTGGAAACCGTCGTGCGCACTGCCGCGACGGTCCGCGGTCCCATTCCGTTGCCCACCGACAAGCACCGCTACACGGTGATTCGTGGACCGCACGTCGACAAGGACTCCCGCGAGCACTTCGAGATGCGCATTCACAAGCGCCTCATCGACATCGTCGATGCAAACGCCAAGACGGTGGAGACCTTGCAGCGTCTCGAAATCGCCGCCGGCGTGGACATCGAAATCAAGATGAACTAACGCGTTCGCGTAAGAAGTTGGCAAGATTCACGTACTCGCGCGCAGCCCGGCGTTGTGCGAACCGATAGAACGGCGTTGTGAGTTTCCCGTTTCCGCCACCGTCGCCATACGAGCAGGCTCGTGAGCGCAACACGTCGCGAACTGGCATCGCACGCGTCGCAGCCCTGGCGGTGTTGCTGTCGCTGATCTCGGGTTTCATCGGTGGGGTGATTGCAACGCAGGTCGACGAGTCCTCCGATACCGCCAGCGACAAACCGTTCACGCAGGTCACCGCAGCGCCGGTGGTGTCCGACGTCGAGCAGGACGAGTTGTCGGGCGTGGCGCAAGCCGCACAACGATTGGCCAACAGCGTGGTGACCATCTCCAGTTCGGTCGACAGCGGTCTGAGCGAAGGTGAAGCGACCGGCACCGGTGTGGTGGTAACGAGCAACGGGGAAATTCTCACTAATGCCCACGTGGTCGACGGCGCATCCGAGGTTCGCGTGCGCTTTGCCGGAGAAACTGAGCCCGTCGTGGCAGACGTGGTGGCGGCCGACTCGGGCAACGACCTGGCCCTACTCCGAGTGAATGCCAGCGGCCTCACCGCCGCAACATTCGCCAAACCCGGCAGCGTGCGGGTGGGGGATCAGGTGGTGGCAATTGGTTACGCGCTGGCACTCGATGGCGGTCCGAGCATCACCACTGGGATCGTGTCCGCGTTGAAGCGAACGATCTTCACCGAGTCCGGCGCGTTGAACAGCCTCATCCAGACCGATGCGGCCATCTCCTCCGGCAATTCCGGTGGACCGTTGGCGAACATGCGAGGCGAAGTAGTGGGAATCAACACGGCCGTTGCGCGCGGCGACACCAACTCATCCGCCAACAACATCGGTTTCGCTATTTCCGTCGACGAGGTACTTGCCGTTCTCCAGCAACTACGCGACCAGGCGTCGGGCGACGCTCGCGAGGAGGGATTCCTCGGAGTCAGCCTGGAGCCGCGCTCCGATGGTGGCGTGGGTTCGATCATCTCCACCGTGCAACCCGGGTCACCCGCCCAGGAGGCGGGAATCGTGGTGGGGGACATCGTGCTGGCGGTGGATGGCGAGCCAGTGAACGGTCAGGCCGGTCTGGTGGCCGCCATTCGCGACCGCAGCCCGGGCGACTCGATCTCCATCGAGTTGGTACGCGATGGAGAGCGACTCACGGTCACTGCCACGCTGGTTGCCCGTCCCCGCAGCTAGTCGGCAGGGCAAACACCTGTTCAGGGGGCCACGAGGGAACCTCGACACCAGCGGGTGGTTCCTGGGCGGGCCCCGATAGCGTACGAGTTCGCGTTTGGAGCGGGTTTCCCACTCCTCAAGTGATGTCTGCGTGCGCCTGATTCGTCAGGTACCTCGCAGCGAAAACGATCTCAGGCTCCGCCGGCTTTGCCGAGCGGGGCTTTTTCGTGAAAACGAAACCGAATACCTGACAAAGCAACAACAACAGGAAAGAAACAGAAAAGGCTCACCATGGCACAGAAAGCGATCGTCGGCGAAAAGGTCGGCATGACGCAAGTGTGGACGCAAGATCGTCGTGTCGTTCCCGTCACCGTGCTGCGCGTGGAGCCGTTGCGCATCGTGCAGGTGAAGACGAAGGAATCCGACGGCTATAACGCTCTGCAGGTGACGTACGGCCAGAAGGACGAAAAGAAGCTGAACAAGGCGGCTGCCGGACACTTCGCCAAGCACGGCGTGGCGCCCGGGCGTCGCCTGGTGGAACTGCGCCTCGACTCCGTCGATGGCTTCGAAGTGGGTCAGGAAATCGGCGTCGACAAACTCGCCGCCGGTGAGATCGTCGACGTCACGGCGGTAAGTCGCGGCAAGGGCTTCGCCGGTGGCATGAAGCGTCACAATTTCCGCGGTCAGGGTGCCGCGCACGGTAACCACAAACACCACCGTGCCCCCGGCTCGATCGGACAGCGCTCGTTCCCGGGTCGCGTATTCCGCGGCATGCGCATGGCTGGCCATCTGGGGCACGAACAAGTGACCATCCTCAATCTGGAAGTGGTGCAGGCCGACTCCGAGCGCAACCTGTTGCTCGTGAAGGGCGCCGTACCCGGACCAAACGGTGGCGTCGTCATCGTTCGTGACGCAGTGAAGGGCGGCAAGTAGTCATGGCCAAACTGCCGATGAAGAATGCCAGCGGCAAGAGCGCCTCGAGCGTGGAGTTGCCCGACGAGTACTTCGGCATCGTGCCGAACATCGCGGTGATGCACCAAGTGGTGACCGCGCAGTTGGCGCATCGCCGAGCAGGAACCCAGAGCACGAAGGGCCGCGCCCAGGTGAGTGGCGGCGGCAAGAAGCCGTTCAGCCAGAAGGGAACCGGCAACGCTCGTCAGGGTTCGATTCGAGCGCCGCAGTTTTCCGGTGGTGCCGTCACCCTCGGTCCGACTCCTCGCAAGTACGGACAGCGCACACCCAAGAAGATGGTGCAGTTGGCGCTTCGCTCGGCACTGTCCGATCGCACCAAGGACGGCAAGGTC
>JALRBT010000078.1:0-1863 GCA_023262255.1 Ilumatobacteraceae bacterium | reverse complement strand
GTGGTCGATGCGTGGTCGTTCGACAAGCCGAGTGCCAAGGCCGGTGCGGCCGCACTGGAGTCGCTCGGCACCTCGGGCAACGTTCTCGTCGTGGTGAAATCCGCTTCGAGCGACGCGGCCAAGAGCATGCGCAACCTCGGCAACGTGCACGTGGTGCTCACGAGCGAGTTGAACGCGTACGACGTGTTGTGCAGCGACTGGGTGGTCTTCTCGCAAGACAGCCTGCCTGCGGTCAATGGAGGTGCAAAGTGAAGGACCCTCGCGACGTGATCCTCCGGCCAGTGGTGTCGGAAAAGAGCTATGCCGGCTCCGCCATCGGTGTGTACACCTTCGAGGTGCACCCATCGGCGAGCAAGCCGGAGATTCGCGATGCCGTGCAGCGCATCTTCAACGTGCAGGTAGTCAAGGTGAACACCCTCAATCGTCGTGGCAAGCGTCGTATCACGCGTGGCACGAACCGCGTAGGTGTGCGCGATGGTGCCAAGCGGGCCATCGTCACCCTCGCTCCAGGTCAACAAATCCCGCTGTTCGAGAACTAATCAGGTAACCCATGGCCATTCGCAAACGTCGTCCTACAAGCAGCGGTCGTCGCTTCCAGACGTCGCACGACTTCTCGGAAATCACCAAGACGCGACCGGAGAAGTCGCTCGTCACCTCCAAGCCCGAGCGTGGCGGACGCAACGCCGGTGGTCGCATCACCTCGCGCCACAAGGGCGGCGGTCACAAACAGCAGTACCGCATCATCGACTGGAAGCGCACCAAGGACGAGGTTCGCGCCAAGGTTGCCGCCATCGAGTACGACCCCAACCGCACGTGCCGCATCGCGCTGCTGCACTACCTCGACGGCACCAAGGCCTACATCCTGGCGCCCAAGGGAGTGGAAGTTGGGCAACATGTGGAGAGTGGTCAGCGCGCCGACATCAAGCCCGGCAACGCGCTTCCGCTTCGCTACGTTCCCGTCGGCACCGTGGTGCACAACGTGGAAATGCGCCCTGGTCAGGGTGGCCGTATCGCTCGCTCGGCCGGCATGTCGGTGCAGTTGGTTGCCAAGGAAGGCGACTTCGCGACCTTGCGTATGCCGAGCACCGAAATGCGTCGTGTGCCGATCGACTGTCGTGCCACCATCGGCGAGGTCGGCAATGCCGAACACGAGTTGGTGAAGATCGGTAAGGCCGGTCGTAATCGTTGGAAGGGTGTGCGCCCGCAATCACGTGGCGTCGTAATGAACCCCGTCGACCACCCACTCGGTGGTGGAGAAGGCAAGACCTCGGGTGGCCGTCCGGCGGTGTCGCCGTGGGGCAAGCCGGAGCGTCGTACCCGCAAGAAGACCAAGGCGTCGCAGCAGTTCATCGTGCGTCGCCGTCGCTCAGGAAAGGCACGTAGTTAGTTCATGGCACGCAGTCTGAAAAAGGGCCCCTTCGTTGACGAGCATCTCTTGAAGAAGCTCGACGCAATGAACGAGAGTGGTGACCGTAAGCCGATCAAGACGTGGTCGCGTCGCAGCACCATCATTCCCGACATGGTCGGACACACTTTTGCCGTTCACGACGGGCGCAAGCACGTGCCGGTGTACATCAGCGAGTCGATGGTGGGGCACAAGTTGGGTGAGTTTGCGAACACCCGCACCTTCAAGTCGCACGCCAGCCAGGAAAAGATGGCGGGTACGGAAACCTCGGCAGCACCGTCGCCAGGAGCATCGTCGTGACCGGTCCGAAGCTGAACGAAGCAAACCGCGTCAATATGCCGCAGGGGACGACCGTTGATCAAACGACTAAGATTGTTGAGCAGATCGAACAAAAGGCACTCGAACTCCGCGCGCAAATTGATGCCGAAACACAGCAGGAAGAATCCATTTACCGCAAT
>JALRBT010000077.1 GCA_023262255.1 Ilumatobacteraceae bacterium | reverse complement strand
GCCAATACGATCCGCGTGCCATCCGTCTCGGTCTTCTCGTGAACCATTACCGCCATGAGTGGGAGTGGGACAAAGGTCTCATCGACCGAGCAACTGCTCGGCTTGGCAAGTGGATGGATGCAGGGGTTGACTCAAAGGGAGCCCAAACGGCACCACGAGACAGGGGGGTTGAAGACATGCTCGGCATCGTTCGACACCACCTTGACGACGACCTCGACACACCCTCGGCCATCGCGGCAATCGATCGCGCAGCCGCCGAGGGTGTCGACGTTCGCCAGGCCGCTGCGCTCCTGGGCGTGGCGTGGTAACGAAACCTGGGCAGTTTCCCGACTGGGCGTTCAACGGCGCCACGAAGTTCCAGTCGCGATTGCGCACGGTGATTCAGCCACTGGCGAAGCGTGCGTGGAAGGTGGAGGTCGAAGGCTTCGATCGTCTGCCCTCGTCCGGCGCGGCGATTCTGTGCCCCAATCACATCAGTTTCTTGGACTCCGCCCTCCTCATGGTGTTGTCACCGCGCAACATTTCCTTCATCGGCAAGAGTGAGTACATGGATTCGTGGAAGACGCGTTGGTTCTTCCCCAAGGTGGGAATGATCCCCGTCGATCGCAGTGGTGGTGAAAAATCCCATGCCGCACTCGATGCGGCCGAGCGAGTGTTGCGACGCGGCGAACTCTTCGGCATCTATCCGGAGGGAACGCGTAGTCGGGACGGGATGCTCTACAAGGGACACACCGGAGCCGCTCGTCTGGCCCTGAAGGTTGGTTGCCCGATCTATCCCGTCGGCATCGTCGGCACGAGCGACATCCAGCCGCCCGACTCGCCACTTCCTCGACTCGGAGGAACCGTCAAGATCTCCGTGGGACGCCCGATTGACATGGCCCACTACGCCTCACGGGTCAACGATCCGATGCTGCTCCGGGAAATCACCGACGAGTTGATGTTCGAAATTCGGGAACTCACGGGTCAGGAATATCGCAATACCTACGCCACGAAGAAGCGAACCGAAACCATCGTCGAGGCGACCGCAGAGATACCGCGTTTTGCCGTCGACGAAACCGCGGATCCACCTTCGGCCGACCACGCCGCATCCAATCCAGCAAAGTTGGCCCGCGTAGAATAATCAGGGCATGGTCGACGCAGCGCTGATCGACGTACGGCTGCCGGACGGATCGACGAAACAATTGCCGACGGGTTCGAGCGCAGCCGACCTGGCGGCCGCAATTGGCTCACGGCTGGCGAAAGCGGCGGTCGCGGCGGTGGTGAATCAGCGCGAGACGGATCTCCATTCGCCTCTCTCTTCGGGCGATCAGGTCGCCATCGTCACCGCCGAATCCGATGCCGGTCGCCACGTGTTGCGCCACTCCACGGCGCACGTTCTGGCGCAAGCCGTCTTGCAGTTGTTTCCGGGTGCCAAGTTCACGGTGGGTCCGGCCATCGAGGATGGCTTTTACTACGACTTCGAGTTACCGGGCGGACGCACGTTCACCGAGGAGGACCTGGCGGCCATCGGCACTCGCATGGGGGAAATCGTGGCTGCGGATCAACCCTTCACGCGATTGGAGATGTCGCCCCAGGATGCGCTGGCGCTGTTCGCTGACCAGCCGTACAAGTGTGAGATCATCCAGCGGGTTACCTCGGGCACGGCGGATGCCGACGATGCCGGCGAAGTGGCAGGTGGCGACACGGTGAGTGTGTACCGAAACAGTGACACCTTCGTCGATCTGTGTCGTGGACCGCACGTGCCGAGCACTGGGCGACTGCCGCACTTTGCACTGATGAAAGTGGCCGGTGCCCATTGGCGAAGCAACGAGAAGGGCCCGACGCTCCAACGGATCTACGGCACTGCGTGGGAGTCCAAGGCGGCGCTGAACGAACATCTCGTGCGATTGGAGGAAGCTGAAAAGCGCGACCACCGCCGGCTGGCAGTGGAGATGGATCTGTTGTCGTTCCCGTCGGAGCTCGGCGGTGGACTCGCCGTGTGGCATCCCAAGGGGGCCATCGTACGAAAGTTGATGGAGGACTACAGTCGCGAACGTCATCAGAACGGCGGATACCAGTTCGTCTATACGCCGCATCTCGCGAACTCGCACCTGTTCGAGACGTCCGGACACCTGGACTTCTACAAGGACGGCATGTACCCGCCCATGGAGATGGACAACGGTACGTACTACCCGAAGCCGATGAATTGTCCGATGCACTGCTTGATCTATCGCGACCGTCAGCGCAGTTACCGCGAACTTCCGCTGCGACTCTTCGAATTGGGCACGGTGTACCGCTACGAGCGTGCCGGCACGCTGCACGGACTGTTGAGGATTCGGGGATTCACCCAGGACGACAGCCACATCTTCTGCACGCAGGAGCAACTCGCCGACGAAATCGGCTCCCTGCTCGGCTTCGTCCTCTCGGTGTTGCGGCGATTCGGATTCGACGACTTCACGTACAAGCTCTCCACACGCAACCCGGGGAAGTCGATCGGAACCGACGACATGTGGGACAAGGCCACCAGCGCGCTACGAACGGCGCTCGAAAAACTGGGGGTGCAGTACTCGATCGGGGAGGGGGACGCGGCGTTCTACGGACCAAAGATCGACATCGATGTTCGCGACGCAATCGGTCGTAAGTGGCAACTCTCCACCATTCAGGCGGACTTCCAGTTGCCGGAGCGATTCGGACTGGAGTACGTCGGTGCGGACAATCAGCGACACCGCCCGATCATGTTGCATCGTGCGCTCTTCGGCTCCGTCGAGCGATTCTTCGGCGTGCTGCTCGAGCACTACGGCGGTTCGTTCCCCACATGGTTGGCGCCGGTGCAGGTGCGGATCCTTCCGGTGACGAGCGCTCACGAAGGACATGCGACGTCACTCGTCGAGCGACTCGTGAACGAGGGATTCCGAGTGGACACGGCGGTTGCCGACGAACAACTCGGCAAGCGAATTCGTGCCGCCAAGATGGAACGTATCCCGTACGTTTTGGTGGTGGGTGACGACGACGTTGCGTCCGACACGGTGGGCGTCAATCCGCGGGGAGGGGAAGTGCAGCGAGACACCCCGTTCGCATCGTTCCTGGATCGTCTGCGTGCCGACGTACGCGAAGCGTCGGGTCGATAGCAACGCTCATGCTCGAACGCTTGTGGGCTGGATGGAGATCGGAATACGTCTCCGGCTTCGGTCCGGAAGGCAACAACGCCCCGACCTCGTCGGATTCGATCTTCTCGCGCATTCTGGCGAGCGGTCTACCCGACATCGAGACGCACATCGTCCATCGTGGTCCGCTTTGTTTCGCCATCCTCAACGCGTACCCGTACACGAACGGCCATTGTCTGGTGCTGCCGTATCGCCAAGTGGCCAACCTCGAGGATCTCACCAATGCCGAGCGCGACGAATTGTGGCCGACGGTGCGTGATGCCACGCTCGCTCTCAAGTCTGCGTACGCGCCCGCGGGCCTGAACATCGGCCTCAACCTCGGAGCACCGGCCGGCGGAAGCGTGTCGCAGCACTTGCACGTACACCTGGTGCCACGATGGGTGGGTGACACCAACTTCACGGTGACCGTTGCCAACACCAAGGTGTTGTCGGAGTCGCTGCTCAGCACGGCGGATCGCTTGCGAGCCGCATGGCCGAATGCCGGTCAACGATGAACGACACTCCCCACTCTTCCAACGATCCGAACGAGATTCGCGACACGCTGCCCGACGATTTGAACGTCACCGGATTCGTCGGACCGTACCAGTTTCCCGACAACAGTCGGCGACGCATCCCCGCAACGATGTACCTGGTGATCGCACTTCTCTGCATGATCGCCTGGGCATCGTCGCGCAACGATGAGACCGCACTGGTGAATGATGGCTTCCTGTACGTTTCGGTGCTCTTCGTCGTGTTCGGTGCGTATGGATTGTCGGCGTCGTGGCGGATGAAGGTCGACGAGCGCGACGCGCTGGTTCGCGCAACCCGAGCGGTTGGATTCGCGGTGGGACACGCGTCGGCTCAGCAGGTGTGGCGCGGTCTGCGTAGTCGTCCGACATGGCGGGTGTTTTGTTACAGCAGTGAAGAGCCACCGATGCGTCGCGGACTCGTGCTCGTCGACGCAGTCGACGGGCGTATCGTCGAGTGTCTCGTCGAGGACAATCCGGATCGCAACAAGTAGGATTGCCACGTGTTTGACGGCAAATTCCGTGTACACGTCGACAAGTACGTCCGCCCGGTCGGCGTCACGCTGACGCGAACCCGGATCACCCCCGACCATCTCACGGTGGTGGGACTCGTGATCTCCATCGCCGCCGCGGTAGCGATCGGCGCGGGCTACCTGCGTGTGGGGTTGTTGCTGGTGATTGCTGCCGCGTTGCCCGACATGCTCGATGGCGCACTGGCGAAGGCATCCAACGTTTCGAGCCAGCGTGGTGCGTTCTTCGACTCGACCATCGATCGAATCACCGATTCGTTCATGTTGGGTGGCGTCGCGTGGTACCTGGGTGCCACGCGGGGTGGAACGGCTGCAGTCCTGCCGTTCGCCGTCATGGCGGTGTCGTCGCTGATCTCCTATCAACGCGCGAAAGCCGAATCGCTGGGCCTGCACGCCAAGGGCGGGCTCATGGAGCGGGCCGAACGAATCGTGATCCTGTGCGTCGGCTTGCTGTTCGATTCGGGCCTGTATTGGGTCATGTGGGCGATGCTCGTCCTCGTCTCCGTTACGGCAGTCCAACGCTTCGTGAAAATCTGGCGACAGGCGGCGGTTGCGCCCGTGGTGGCCGAACGCATGGAGACTCGCCGTTCGCGTCGCGCATCGCGTCGTGCGGCTTTCGCCGATCGTCGTTCGCGTATTTCATCGCGTCGCCGCGATGCCTGACAAACGTACGCCAGGGATCGCGTTTCGCCTCGCCGGCGCGGTCGGTGCGCTGACACCTGCGGTCGTGTCGCACGCGGCCGCATTGTCGCTGGGGGGAGTTGGGGCGCTCGCCATGCGGCGGGAGCGCAAACTCGTCGAGCGACATCAGCGCCGAATTTCGCCCGAACTGAACGCGCTGCAGATGCAGCGCCGGGTGAACGAGGCATTTCAGAGTTACCTGCGCTACTACCTGGAGACGTTCCGTCTTCCCTCGCTGTCGGCGGATCACGTGGATGCCGGGTTCTCCGTCGAGGGCTATTCCCATATCGAGAAGGGTCTTGCCGACGGCAAGGGGGTGATCGTCGCGCTTCCGCACGTGGGTGGATGGGAGTGGGCCGGTCGCTGGTTGGCGCAGCGCGGAATCGACGTGAGTGCAGTGGTGGAGGTGTTGGAGTCGCGTGAAACGTACAAGGCCTTCCTCGAGGTGCGTAGATCGCAGGGCATCAACGTGATTCCGCTCGATGATCGGGCGGGTATCGCGGTACAGGAGGCGCTGCGGGCGAATCACGTAGTGTGTTTGATGTCGGACCGCGACATTCAGCGCAACGGTGTGGAGGTGGAGTTCTTCGGTGAACGCACCACCGTGCCGGCCGGAGCCGCGTTCTTTGCGCTACGTACCGGAGCTGCGTTATTGCCCACGTCGGTGTACTTCACGCGACGTGTCGACGGCCATCACACCGTGGTGCGACCGCCATTGACGCTGCCCGTTCGCGGGAGATTGCGCGACGACGTGCAGCAACTCACACAGATGTTGGTGCGCGAACTCGAGGTGCTGATTCGACGAGCACCCGAGCAGTGGCACCTGTTCTCGCCCAATTGGCCGAGCGACCCCGGCTATCGGTAGGCGGCAAAGAGGTTCGCCACGCCCTTGGCCTGGCCGCCATCCACCGCCGACATCACCGCGACGGGC
>JALRBT010000076.1 GCA_023262255.1 Ilumatobacteraceae bacterium | reverse complement strand
GATCGACCTTCTTTTCGTCGCGGAAGCGGTGAATGTCCTCGCGAATGGCGTTGAGCATCGCCCGCTTGTTGACGGTGCCGACGGTGTTGTCGGCGCTGATGTTCTTCACGTATTCGCGGTCGAAAGCGGCCCTCATCGGGCGAATGGCGCGCAAGGTGTCGGAAATCGCTTCGATGTGTCGTGGACCCTCGAGTACCCCGGCACGTTGTGCGGCGACGTAGGCGTCGTCCGGGAACGGATCCCAGGCGCCCCACTCGATGTCCTCCAACTCGGCGAGCGGAACGAAATCCTTGATCAGTGGCGAACGGTTGTCGGTGCGCTTGCCGAGGCGGATGGAACCCATTTGTGCCAGTGAGCCGATGGGCGTTGCCATTCCGCGTTTGGCAAGTTCCACACCTGCGATGAGGGTGCTCGACACTGCGCCGAGCCCTACGGTGAGTACACCCAACTTGCCGGTGGCAGGTGCAATCTTGCGGGGTGAACCAGAGGAAGATGGTGACATTGGTGCTCCTACGCGCTGTGGCGCGACTTACCTAGCCTACGCGCGTCGTCGCAATAGCGTGAAAGCGATGACTGACGCCATGCGCACCGCGGGTGGGGCGCTGTTGCTGGACGGCATTGCGCTGCGCGACCGCATGATCGCCGACGTTGCCCGTGAAGTGGCAGGCTTGTCGAGCATTCCGTGCTTGGCCACGGTGCTCATCGGTGACGATGGTCCGTCGCAGGTGTACGTGCGCAACAAACATCGCCAGGCGCAGCGTGCCGGCATGTCGAGCCGCAACGAAACGTTGCCCGCGTCGGCCACGCAGGAGGAAGCAGAGCACCTCGTGCGAGCGTTGGCCGACGATCCGAGCGTGAGCGGCATCATCGTGCAGCAACCGGTGCCGGCGCATCTGGATGGCGAGAAGTTGTTGGCACTGATACCCGTGGAGAAGGACGTCGACGGACTCACCACCACGTCGATGGGTCGGCTCATGCGGGGCATCGATTCACTCGTGCCGTGCACGCCACTTGGGGTGTTGCGTCTGCTCCAGCATTACGGGGCGCCGATCGCCGGGAAGCGTGCGGTGGTGGTCGGTCGTTCGAGCCTGGTCGGTTTGCCGTTGTCGGTGTTGCTGGCCCGCAAGGGAATCGATGCGACGGTCACGGTGGCGCACAGTCGTACGGCCAACCTCGCCGACGTGTGTCGCGAGGCGGACATCCTCGTCTCGGCAACCGGCGAGGCTCGCAGTATCGGTCGCGCGCACGTGAAACCGGGTGCATGGGTGGTGGATGTTGGTATCTCGCGTGGCTATGCGGGAGTGGTCGGCGACGTTGACTTCGATGCCGTGCAGGGCGTTGCCGCAGCAATCACCCCGATGCCCGGCGGAACAGGACCGATGACCGTTGCATGTTTGGTGGCGAACACGCTTGCAGCGTGGCGCCTGCAGCGTTAGTGCGAACTACGGGTTGCGAGCGATGAAGTCGTTCGCGACTCGAGCCAGATCTTCACCTGCGTCCTCTTGCAAGAAGTGTCCGGCGTTCACGATGGTGGTGTGGGGCTGACCGTTGGTGCCGGGCACTCGTTGCTGAAAACCACGGTCGCCTCCGACCGTGACGGGGTCCGAGTCGCTGAAGGCGGTGAGCACCGGTTTGTCGAACGTCTCCAACACCGTCCACGCGGCGCGATTCGATGCCGACGATGAATCATCGAGGCTGATCGGTACGAGCGTCGGGAAGACTCGTGCTCCCGCTTTGTACGTTTCGTCGGGAAATGGTGCGTCGTAAGCGGCAACGACTTCGGAGGAAAGTGGCTTTCGTGCACAACCACCCTCGACGATCTTCCCGACGGGGAACTGGGGAACTTCCTGGCTGAATTTGCGCCATCGCATGAACCCGTCGCCCAGTGGACGATCACCGACCGGCAAGAACGTGTTTGCGACGACCAGTCGCGAGAATCGATCGGGAAACGCGGCGAGCAGTCGTAGCCCGATGAGGCCACCCCAGTCCTGGCATACGAGGGTGAGGGAACGAAGGTCGTTGGCCGTCAGCCATTGGCTCATCCAGTCGACGTGGCGTTCATAGGTGTAGTCGTCGACGTTGCCCGGCTTGTCACTGCGACCAAAACCGATGAGATCCGGCGCGATCACACGATGGCCGGCGGAGGTGAAGGCCGGAATCATCTTGCGATAGAGGTATGACCAACTCGGTTCACCGTGCATGCACAACACCGTGGTCGTTGCGTCGCGGGGACCGGCGTCGTAATGGGCGACCCGCAACCTGTCGCTGCCTTGCGTTACGTGGGTATAGGTGGGTTCGTACGGCCAGTCGGCAAGAGTGGCGAACCGTTCGTCGGGGGTGCGGAGAATCTGCATGAGCACACCGTAACGAGTCGTGCCGCTGCGAACATCATCGACGCGGTTGTCGGGGTGTGCCCGAACGGGAACGACGGCGACGAATGACATCAATGCAAGTTTCGGAATCGTAAAACATCCAGAAACGGTCTGTTAACGGTTTGGCGCACTCATGGGACAACTCCTTATCGTTCTCGCCCATGTCACACCGAAGCCGCACGTTCATAATGATCACATCGATTGTCGCGTTGTCGGGGATCTTCTCCGTGCATCGCGTTACTGCGGATTCGGCTGGCACGTCGGCGACCCAGGCGGATGGGTCGCCGACTCAGATCGCAACATTGGCGCGCTACCTCGATGCCGGCGAGTCGCACATGTGTGTCGTGATCACCGACGGTCAGTTGAAGTGCTTCGGCTCGAACTCCTCCGGACAAATCGGGTCGGGTGGCACCGCTTCGCTGGGTGACTCGACGGCCGAGATGGGCGACGCACTCATCGCGGTGAATGTGGGTACGGGTCGCACGGTGCGCGCGGCGCACGTGTGTCAGCTGCTTGCCAAGCGGGTTCCGGGAGTACAGATCACCACCACCGTCGCCATTTCGGGTGAGGTTCAGGTGTCGGATCGAACGTCAACCCAAGCGGCCATCCCGCTTCGCCTCGCCGCGCGCGACTTGTCGCGTCGGGTGTTGGTGGTCGCCCGACCAGGCAGGTTGTGAACCCCAAAAAACCGCTGGCAGACTTGAGGCTGCTATGACCACTCGACGCCCGAATGCAGTCGTTCTCGTAGTACTCGTCTAAGCGCACGTCCGCTCAGACGTGCGCAAAACCTCCCCTCAGGGGAGGTTTTTTTGTGCCCGAAAACACGAAAACCGAAATTCACGGCGAGACTGAGAAACGAGGGAGATATGAAGGAGACACTCACCGGAGCCCAGGCGCTCATCCGTGCGTTGGAGCACGAGAACGTGGATGTGATGTTCGGTCTCCCCGGTGGTTGCATCCTCCCGGCATACGACCCGCTCATCGAATCCAAGATTCGCCACATCCTCGTGCGACACGAACAAGGCGCTGGTCACATGGCCGAGGGGTATGCGCACGTCACTGGTCGACCGGGTGTTGCAATGGTCACGAGTGGTCCCGCCGCCACCAACTTGGTGACGCCGCTCTGCGATGCCTACATGGACTCCGTACCCATGGTGGGCATCACCGGCCAGGTACCAACGGCCGCGATCGGCACCGATGCCTTCCAAGAGTGCGACACCGTTGGCATCACCCGCAGCATCACCAAGCACAACGAGTTGGTGATGAGCGCGCAGGATCTGCCCATGGTGGTGCGCCAAGCGTTTCACATCGCCACCACCGGTCGCCCGGGTCCGACGTTGATCGACATTCCGAAGGACGTGTTGCAGAACGAGATGACCTGGTACTGGCCGAGCGACGACGAAGTGCTCGACAGTTTGCCCGGTTACCGACCCAACGTGAAGGGTCACACCAAGATGATCAAGGAAGCCGCGCGACTCATCCTCGCTGCGCGCCAACCAATCCTTTACGTGGGTGGCGGAGTGTTGAAGGCGCGCGCCGCCGCCGCACTTCGCGAACTGGCCGAGCTCACGCAGATTCCCGTCGTCACCACGTTGATGGCGCGCGGAGCGTTCCCCGACTCGCATCCGTTGTGCTTGGGAATGCCCGGTATGCACGGCACCGCCACGGCAGTCACCGCGATGCAAAAGAGCGACCTGCTGATCGCCCTCGGCTCCCGCTTCGACGACCGTGTCACCGGCAAGGTGTCGGCGTTCGCGCCCGATGCCAAGATCATCCACGTCGACATCGACCCCGCCGAACAAGGCAAGGTCCGTCGCCCCGATGTTCCGATCGTCGGCGACTGCCGCCTGGTGATCGAGGAGATGTTGAAGGCCATCAAGGAATTGCTGCAGTCCGGGGAGACGCAGGCCGACGTTGGTCCATGGCGCAGCCGCGTGAGTGGTTGGCGCGAACAGTTCCCGCTCGCCTACGACCAGAGCGAACCCGGCGCGGCGCTCAAGCCGCAGTTCTGCCTGGAGAAGTTGCGCGATGGCGCACCCGAGGGCACCATCGTGGTGTCGGGCGTCGGCCAACACCAAATGTGGACCAGCCAGTACTGGAACTTCGAGGAGCCCTACACCTGGGTGAACTCCGGTGGTCTGGGCACCATGGGTTTTGCCGTGCCCGCGGCCATCGGCGCCAAGGTGGGTCGCCCGGACAAAACCGTGTGGGCCGTCGACGGAGACGGTTGCTTCCAGATGACCGCGCAAGAACTCGTCACTGCATCACTCGAGCGAATCCCGGTGAAGATCGGCATCCTCAACAACTCGTACCTCGGCATGGTGCGCCAGTGGCAGGAGATGTTCTACGACGAGCGGTTCAGCGAAGTGAACCTCTCCGGCACACTGCCCGATTTCGTCAAGTGGGCCGAGTCGATGGGTTGTGTCGGCATCCGCGTGGAAGACCCGCAGGAAGCAGAAGCGGCAATCGACAAGGCGAACTCCATCAACGATCGCCCCGTGGTGGTCGACTTCCGGGTGGCCGAGGATGAAAAGGTGTTCCCGATGGTGCCCGCAGGCAAGAGCAACGACGACATCCTGCTGCACCATTCGCAGGATGCACGTCGCGAGTTCTTGAAGTGAGCGGAGACCTCCACCCATGAGCGGCAACAACCCCTACGGCCAGGATTCGCAGCACCACGTGTTGTCGGTGTTGGTGCAAAACCGTCCCGGTGTGCTGGCGCGAGTGTCTGCGCTGTTTGCACGTCGTGGCTACAACATCTTCTCGCTCGCCGTTGCGCCGACCGAACATGCCGACTACAGCCGAATCACCATCGTGGTCGACTTGGCCAGCGCACCGTTGGAGCAGATGACCAAGCAGTTGTTCAAACTCATCGACGTGGTGCGCATCAGCGAACTGGACCCGCGACACTCGGTGGTGCGCGAGTTGATCATGGCCACCGTCAGGGCAACGGCCGAACAGCGCGGACAAATCGTGGAACTCACCAACATTTTCGAGGGCAAGATCCTGTCGGTGGGCGTGGACGCCGTCACCGTGAGCCTCGACGGAAGCCCCAGCAACATCGATGATTTCATGGCCGCGCTCAACCAGTACGGCATCGTGGAATCCCAGCGCACCGGCTTGGTGGCGCTCCCCAAACTCGACCGTGCAGCTTCTGCGGGCGCGGCAAAGTCACCCAAAGGAAAGGCAAGCTAATGGCAGCGAACGTGTATTACGACAAGGATGCGGATCCCTCCATCATCCGAGGCAAGAAAGTGGCGGTGATCGGCTACGGAAGCCAGGGTCACGCGCATGCTCTCAACTTGAAGGAATCCGGGGTTGACGTCGTGGTCGGCTTGCGCGACGGCTCTTCCTCTGCGGCCAAGGCAACCGATGCCGGCTTGAAGGTGATGTCGATTGCCGACGCATCCACGTGGGCCGACGTCATCATGTTGCTCGCACCCGATACGGAACAGAAGAAGATCTACGACGAG
>JALRBT010000075.1 GCA_023262255.1 Ilumatobacteraceae bacterium | reverse complement strand
GCCCTGTCGCGCCCATGCCATTGGAAAATTGCGGTTGAGATCCACTTTGTTGGCATTGCCGCGCGTCTGGGAAGCCGTTCCATCGGGATTCATGGTCGGCACCACCCACAACTCCACTCCCCTGGGCGGTGTCATCGTCATGAGTCGATCGGTGATGAGAAGTCCCGCATCCTCGTCGCCGTGGACAACCCCGACCACCAGCATGGGAGTGCCGCCGGGTGTCCCGTGACGAAACGCTTCGATCTCACGTCCCTCCACCGACACCCCAATGACGCGCCGGGTGACTTCGCGCCTGTCGACCGACTCGGCCGTCGCGAGGGCTTCGCCGAACGACGAGAGTGCGCCGAAGAGCACCACACCCACCAGCAGAATGCGGTAACTTCGCCGGCGACGAAACACTGAGCGAAGGTTACGACACGCGACGCCGTGGTTACGGCAGGCGGGATTGGAGCGCTACTACGAGGCGATGCAATTCCTCGCGCTGTGCACCTGCCGCGCTCGGACCAGCCGCACCGTGACTGGAGCGACGCTGCACGGCCACGCCACGATCGAACAACGCTGCAACCTGCGGGCCAAGCTCGCTGTCGGCACCTACCAGCTCTACCAGTGGCACTCCACTGCTCAGTGAGCGCGACACCAACTCTCCCACCTTTGCATGAGCCTGACGAAACGGCATGCCGCGTGCCACCAACCACTCGGCAACGTCGGTGGCGACCGCCGTCGGGGCATCGGCTGCGCGCTGCATTGCGTCGGTGTGGAAGGTGGCCGCAGCAATCATGTCGGCAACCGCCTCCAGCCCTCGGTTCACCTGATCGAGCGAGTCGAACAACGGTTCCTTGTCCTCCTGGAGATCGCGGTTGTAGGCCAATGGCAAACCCTTCAACGTTGCGAGCACGCCCGTAAGGTTGCCGATCACCCGGCCGGCCTTGCCGCGAGCAAGCTCGGCAATGTCGGCGTTCTTCTTCTGCGGGAGCATCGACGAACCCGTTGCGTGCTCGTCGCTGAGCGTGGCGAAGCCGAACTCCTCGGTGGTCCACAACACCCACTCCTCGCCCATGCGCGACAAGTGCAGGGCGATCATGGTGAGCACGAACGTGGCTTCGGCGACGAAATCGCGGTCGCTCACGGCGTCGAGCGAGTTGGCGAACACGGCGCCGAAACCCAACCGTTGCTGGGTGTCGTGTGCGTCGATGGCGAGCGAAGTTCCCGCGAGCGCTCCGGCGCCGAGCGGCGACACGTCGACCCGGGCAATGGCATCGATGAGGCGTTCTGCATCACGGGTGAAGGCCCACGCATGGGCCCGTAGATGGTGCGACAGCAGGACGGGTTGGGCCCGTTGCAGGTGCGTATAACCCGGCAAATACGCATCGCCGACCCCGTCGGCGCGACGATCGAGCACGTCGATCAGCGACAGTACGCGACGTGCGGTGGCTGCCAGTTCGCGCTTAACGAACAGTCGCAACGCCGTTGCAACCTGGTCGTTGCGACTACGGCCCGTGTGCAACTTTGCGCCGGCAGCACCGGCGATCTCTGTGACTCGTCGCTCGATGGCAGTGTGGATGTCCTCGTCGCTCTCCACGAGCGTGAACGTTCCGCCCTCGAACTCGGATTCCACCCGTCGAAGCGCTGCAACGATGGCATCGCTGTCGGCCTGTGGAAGGACACCGGAGGATCCGAGCATTTGCGCGTGGGCAATGGAACCTGCGATGTCATCGAGCCAAAGTCGAACATCGAAGCCGATGCTCGAGGTGTACGCCATCAGCGAGTCGGCCGGCGGCTTACTGAATCGACCGTGCCACAAGTGTTTGTCGTTCATCGGGACACCTTCGACAAGCCGGCGAGTCCCCGAATGTCGCTGGCCAGCCGCTTGGCGCCGTACTTGGCATCGACGACACACAACAGCGTGTCGTCACCCGCAACGGTGCCGATGATGCCCTTGATGCGTGACCTGTCGAGGGCCGACGCCACCACGTGCGCACACCCCGGAGGCGTACGCACCACGACCATCGGCTCGTTGAAGTCAACTTCAGCAACCCATTCGGAGAGCACTCGCCGCAACTGGTCCTGTGGCGCAATCCGATCCGGCGCAAAGTCCGGTATGGCATAGGCGGTCTGACCCTTGCGAACACGCACCTTCACGGCGCCCAGATCCTCGAGATCGCGCGACACCGTTGCCTGCGTCGCCTCGATCCCCTCCTTGCCGAGGAGGTCGAGCAACATCGGCTGGCTCGTCACGGAGTTCTCCGAAATGATGCGAGCGATCGTCTGCTGGCGTTGCACTTTGCTGGTCATTTGGTATCACCCTTCGTGATGTCGTTTTCCTCGCACAAGAACGCCAGAACCCCTCGGGCGGCATGCATGCGATTATGCGCCTGGCGCACCACCCGGCTGGCCGGTCCGTCGATGACGTCTGCGGCCACCTCCACACCACGGTGGGCCGGCAAACAGTGCATGAAGATGGCGTTCGGATCCGCGGCCGCCATCACCTTCTCATCGACTTGGAATGCAGCGAAGTCGCGCAGACGGCGCTCGGTATCGGCCTCCTGCCCCATGCTGACGAACACGTCCGTGTGCACTGCATGGGCCCCCTCGGCTGCTGCTTCGGCCGAGTCGAACTGTTCCACGCTCGCCGCCCCGAGCGATGCAATCCGACCCAACTCCTCACCGTCAGCCCCGTAACCGTCGGGGCACCCCAGCCGAAGGTGCATGCCTTCGAGTGCGCACGCCTCGGCGAGCGAGCGGGCGACATTGTTGTAGTCACCGATCCAGGCAACGGTCAATCCACTCAGCGAGCCGAGTTCCTCGCGCATCGTGAGCACATCGGCCACGCTTTGCAGCGGATGCGACTTGTCGCTCAGCATGTTGATGATCGGTACCTCATCGAGCGACGCCATTCGCTCGAGCACGCGGTGATCAATGACTCGAGCCGCGATCATCGCGTGGTATCCGGCCATGATCCTGGTGATGTCTTCCACCGACTCACGTACGTCGAACCCCACCTCTTCTCCGCGCGTGAAGATCGGGTGCCCACCCAGTTGCACCACCGCCATTTCCATCGACTGGCGGGTGCGATTCGACGGTTTTTCGAAGATCAGTGCCACCCCGTAGTCAGCGAGCGGCCAGCCGGGGGACTCCTGACGCTGGGCCGCCAACTCCAGCACGTGACCCAGTTCCTTTCGACTGAGGTCCGCGGTATCGAGAAAGTGCCTCACACCAGTACCTCCCCCAGGATCTGCATCGCTTCTGCAATCTCGTCGTGCGACACGGTGATCGGCGGCGCCAGACGCAGTGCCGTCGCGGTGACGGCGTTGGTTACCAAACCGCGCTCCAGCAGCGCCGACTGTTTCTCCTTGGCATCGACGCCTTCGCCCAGCTCCACCCCCAACAACAGTCCACGACCGCGTACCGACTTGACCGCGGAAATTCGCTGCAGGCGCGCGGTGATCAGCTCACCTTTCTCGCGGGCCAAGCGGGGTGCGTCGATTCGACGCATGATGTCGATGACCGAACAGACTGCGGCGGTTGCCAGCGCGGTTCCGCTGTAGGTGCTGCCGTGATCACTGGGCACGAACACCTTGGCGATGTCGCGGGGAGCCCACAGCGCCCCGACGGGCATCCCGTTGCCCATCGCCTTGGCCATCATCACCGCGTCCGGACGTATCCCTGCGTGCTGAAACGCGAACCAGTCGCCGGTGCGTGCAAAACCCGTCTGCACCTCGTCGATCAGCATCAACACGCCACGCTCGGTGCAGAGCGTGCGCACCTGTTGCAGCCATTCATTGGTCGCGGGCATCACGCCACCCTCGCCTTGAACGCACTCGATCAGCACCGCTGCCACGCTTCCATCGACGGCGGCGTCGAGCGCCGCGATGTCGCCAAACGGCGCGTGCACGAAACCTTCCGGCATCGGCTGGAACGGCTCGTGCTTGGCCGGCTGACCGGTGGCAGCCAGTGCCGCCAGGGTTCGGCCATGAAAGCTGCCGAGCATGCTCACCACCTTGAACCGACCACGTCCACCGAACTTTCGTGCCAACTTGATGCCAGCCTCGTTGGCCTCGGCACCCGAGTTACAGAAGAACACCTGGCCACCGCCACCAAGCAACTCATCCACGAGCATCGCTGCGCGCGTTGCAACGGGATTGGTGAAGAAATTGCTGACGTGCAGCAACGTGTGCGCTTGCTCGGCGATGGCATCGGCAACCTCGGGGTGCGAATGTCCAAGTGAAGTAACCGAGATTCCCGACAGGAAGTCCAGATACCGCTTGCCGTCGAGATCCCACAGTTGCGTGCCCTCACCTCGCACGAACATGACCTGCGGAGCACCGAACACCGGCATGAACGGACAATGTGGACTCGTCGATTGTCCGACCATTTCGGTCAACCTCGGCGACGAGGCGAACGTGTGTGCCGATGCCGACTCGGTCACGGTTTTCCTCCCACCGAATCGGAGACGAACATGGTGCCCACACCGGCGTCGGTGAGCAACTCGAGCAGGGTCACGTGCGCCATGCGGCCGTCCAAGACGTGCGCCGCGCCCACTCCGCCACGCACCGCATCCAGGCAGCTCTCCACCTTCGGAATCATGCCCCCCGAAATCACTCCGGACTCCCGCAACTCGGCAACTTCACCCGGGGTGAGGGTGGAGATGAGCGAGTCGACATCGTTCGGATTCCGCATCACCCCGGCGATGTCGGTGAGGAAGAGAATCTTCGTGGCCTTGAGCGCGACCGCGAGCGCACTGGCGGCCGTGTCGGCGTTGATGTTGTAGCTCTGTCCCTTGTCGTCCGTGCCGAGCGTTGCCACCACCGGAACCACTCCGTCGTCGAGCAGCCCCTGAACTGCGGCGGGATTCACGTTGACGACGTCACCGACGAACCCCAGCGCGGGATCGCGTTGCACGCAGTGGAACAAACCCATGTCCTGTCCGCTCACCCCGGCTGCGTCGGCACCGGCCGTATTGATCATCGACACGAGCATGGGGTTCACCGTTCCCAACAGCACCATGCTGACGATCTCCATGGTTTCTGCATCGGTCACACGCAGTCCGTTGTGAAAGGTGGCCTGCTTTCCCAACCGATCCATGAGCGCGGAAATCTGCGGCCCGCCACCGTGCACCACCACGGGTTTGATACCAACGGCATGGAGCAACGCAATGTCGCGTGCGAACACCTCCATGGCGTCGTCGCCCGACCCGGCCAGGGCGTTTCCCCCGTACTTCACCACCACAACGTGGCCCGCGAAACGTTGCAGGTGCGGCAATGCTTCGCTCAAAACCGCCGCTCGCGTGCTGGCCGCGATCTTCACGCCCGTGCGCCTGTCTCGATCATGGATACATGCCAACCGCCGACAACCCGGCCGTCTCGGAGATTCCCAACGCAACGTTCGCCGCCTGGATCGCCCCACCTGATGCACCCTTGGTGAGGTTGTCGATGGCGCAGATGACCATCACCGTGTTCGTGCGTTCGTCGTATCGTGCGGTGATGTGCGCGCTATTCGATCCGAGTGTGGCCTTGGTCGAAGGAGAGGTTGGTCGCACGACCACGAACGACTCCTTGGCATAAGCCTTGGCCAAGGCGGCCAGCAATGATTGCGTCGTCGGCATAGATCCCGTGGGCTTGGCGTAGCACGTTGCGAGGATGCCACGATTCATCGGTGCCAGATGCGGGGTGAACAGCACGGTCGTACCCGTGACCTGCTCGATTTCCGGTGTGTGTCGATGGTCCAGCAAGCCGTAGGCGGTGAAGTCTTCGTTGACTGCATTGAAGTGGGTGTTGGGTTTCGGCGCGCGCCCCGCACCCGAGACCCCCGAAGCGGCGTCGACGATGATCCCGTCGGTGTCGATGAGTCCCGCTCGCAC
>JALRBT010000074.1 GCA_023262255.1 Ilumatobacteraceae bacterium | reverse complement strand
AGTTATCAAATACGGTCCGCTCGCAAGCATGTTGGATCACCTTCCAGCGGGTGCAGCCCCACATGCTCGCGAGGCACTCCTGCGTGCATGCACGAACACCGGCATCCGAGTGGACAACGTGATCGTTGGGGCACGCAGCGTGGTGGCAACGCATGATGCTGGCCTCGGCCCGGTGATCCGCGACATCATGCACGACGTACTGCGTCATTCCAGGAATGATTACACGAGTGAGTCACCGCCGGTGGTGGAAATCGCCGTCCGTTACGACGGAATCGACCTCGACGACGTTGCACGACGGTGTGACATGACGACAGATGCTGTCATCGAGTTGCATACGAAGACCGAGTTCGTGGTGGAATTCTGTGGATTCTCACCCGGATTCGCCTATCTCGCAGGGCTTCCTTCGGCACTGGAACTTCCACGTCGAGCCACACCGCGAACGCGAGTGCCGGCAGGTTCGGTGGCGATTGCTGTCCAGTACTCCGCGGTGTATCCACGCGAATCTCCCGGAGGCTGGCATCTTCTCGGCACCACCGACCACCTCCTCTGGGATGAACATCGCCGTCCTCCTGCGACGTTGCAACCAGGCACACGTGTTCGATTCGTGGTTGCATCGTGACGCTGATCGTCGAGCAGGTTGGTTTTACCACGGTGCAAGATCTCGGTCGGGTGGGGTGGGCGCACCTTGGAGTATCACCGTCAGGCGCCGCAGACCGAACATCGCTCCAACTTGCCAATCGTCTGCTCGGAAACACGTCGGCTGCCGCCACGTTGGAAACCACCGGTGGATTGGCCCTGTTGGCCGCAGCAGAAACGGGTGTGGTGCTCACGGGAGCAGAATGCAACGCCAGTCTCGATGACAAGGCGGTTGCACATTGCCAGCCCTTAGTGATGCCGGCTGGGTCTCTCCTACGAATCCCCACCGTTCGCAATGGTGTGTGGACCTACATCGGTATCGCAGGCGGAATCGAGGGACCTGAACGATTGGGCTCCCGCTCCCACGACACGATAGGCAACATCGTGCCGCTGCCGCTTCATGCGGGCATCACACTGCACCCAGGCCTTGCACGTGGGACCACCTTGGGTTTGGATACGCCCATCGTGCCCAGCGATACAGAACGGTTGACGGTCGACGTGGGGCCACACATGAATCTGGTTGGAAACGACGTATGTGTTCGGGCATTTCGACGCACCTGGTCGGTTTCAGGTGAACCAAATCGAGTCGGAGTTCGCCTCACGGGACCATCGCTGCACCCGCGACACAGCGAGGAGCTGCATTCCTTCCCCTTGGTGCGTGGTGCAATCCAACTCACGCCAGCCGACGAACTGGTGGTGATGCTGGCCGACCATCCCACCACGGGGGGCTATCCGGTGGTTGGTGTGGTGTCTCCACGCGATGTGGACCGCCTCGCACAGGCGCGGACCGGGTCACGTGTCACGTGGAAACTCGCGGTCACCTGACCCGACGACACAATTCCCGCAGGTCATCGCAAGGAGATGCGATCGCATTGCGTGGACGTCCGTTGTGGAGACGATGGGACTCGAACCCACGACCCCCTGCTTGCAAAGCAGGTGCTCTAGCCAGCTGAGCTACGTCCCCGAAATCGAGACGCTTCACTCTACGGGGGTGATTCGTACCCTGTAGGAGATGCGTGATCTTGTGGAACCACTGTGGTTGCCGCTGTTGATGCTTGGTGGTGTGTGGGTGGCGTTATGGCGAACGGGGCAACTTGTTCGCTGGTCCAAGATCGTCGGGACTGTCGCAATCGCCGCACTTTGGCTATCGAGCATGCCGTTCGCTGCCTTCATCATCGAGCGTCCGCTCGCGGCTGAATCGTTGCCCGAGCGCGGATGGGTGCCCGATTACATCTACGTGCTGAGTGGCGGGTACGAACTTGGTGACCGTCCGGATGACGACTCTTCGGGACTCGAGACCATACGACGAGTGAATCGGGCCGTCTCGCGGTGGCGGGAGTATCCCTCGGCCACCCTCGTGATGACCGGGGCACAACCCGGAATGGGGAACGTGCGAGGGCCTGAACAGCAGGGACTCTTGATGCAAGCGCAAGCCGAACGGCTCGGCGTGCCTGCCGAGGCCATCATCATCGAATCGGTTTCGCTCAACACCAACGGCCACGCCAAGGAGGCGAACGGTGCAGCCTTTCTTCGACCCTCCACGCCGTTGCTCATCGTGACGTCGGATTTCCACCTGCGGCGGGCTCACCGAGAGTTCTCACGATTCTTCACCAACGTTCGAATGGTTGGTGCCGACCCGGACATCACCGACACCACGTGGGGGGATATCGGTATCGCCTCGTTCTTCCCCCGGGTGGAGGCACTTGGAGACACCACGGTCTACCTCCGTGAATACGTGGCACTCCTCCTGAGTGATCTCCGCAACTGACGGTCAACATCGTCAAGCAAAAATCCGTCAGAAGTGCGAGGTTCGCAAGCGGGGTCGTGGGTAGCCTCGCTTCGTGATACCCACAACCGACCTCATCTACGCGTACCGCATCATGCGGTTACCGCTGCTTGATGCCGGCGGTTCACCCATCGGAAAAATCGACGACATCGTCGTGGTGCCCGGACGTGGACACGAAGCGCCACGCGTGTTGGGGTTCGTGGCAAGTAGCCAACGGCGGCGGATCTTCGTTACCGCGGCCCGGGTCGCCTCACTCGACAACACCGGCGTTCGTCTCAAAAGTTACGACATCGATCTGAACCCCTTCCGTTCTCGAGTCGGCGAGCGACTGCTGGCAAACGATGTGTTCGACCAGAAGTATGGCGACGAAACCGTGGTTGACGTCGCACTTCAGCACCAGGGTGGACACAACCCGGTGTGGTACGTGAGCAAGGTCCGACTCGCAAAACGTGGACTGCTTCTTTCGCGACCAACATTTCGACTAGTGGAATGGCAGGAAGTGTCGGCGCTCTTTGCGCCATCGACACCGATGGCCGCCGAAGCAGCGCGACTTCGCACCATGCATCCCAGTGACGTCGCCACATTCATCGCGTCGCTCCCAGTAGAGCAACGTCGCACCATCGCCTCCGCGATGGACGACGAACGTTTGGCCGACGTCCTCGAAGAGCTCCCCGAGGACGAGCAACTCCGCCTGATTGAAGGACTCGACCTTGATCGACTGAACAGCGTGTTCGACGAGATGGAGTTCGACGACCTTGCCGACCTCCTCGCCAACATGGGAACCGAACAGCGCACCAAGGTGTTGGAGTCCATGGACGAGGACGATGCCGACACCATGCGACAACTCCTCTCATGGCCCGACGGCACCGCAGGTGCATTGATGACACCCGAAGTAATCGTCCTCTCCCCGGAAGCCACCATCGCCGAGGCGCTGGCGCACGTTCGTGACCCGGAGCGTCATCCTTCGATTGCCGCGCAGGTGTTCGTCACCCACGGGCCGCACCAGCCGCCTACCGGCGGATACATGGGAGTCGTGCACTTTCAGCGACTCTTGCGTGAGCCACCCCAGACCAAGTTGAAGGACTGCCTGCAGCACGAGCCGACGATTCCACCCACCATGCCCGAACGCGAGGTCATGACCCGTCTGGCCACCTACAACCTCATGTCGGTGGCCGTCGTCGATGCCGGCAACCACTTGCTCGGTGCCATCACCGTGGACGACGTACTCGACCGCGCACTTCCCAGGAACTGGCGTCGTGAACAACTCACCAGCAATGCATCGGAGCTGTCTGCCGTGCGAGGTACGTCATGAAACGTCGGGAGGACCTCGCCAATCCGCGCTACCGCCGAAAGCTGAACGTGCCGTACGAAGCAGGAGCATTCGGTCGGTTCTCCGAAGCAGTGGCACGCAACCTGGGGACCGCACGATTTCTCGTGGTGCAAACATTCCTGGTGTTTGTGTGGATCACCATCAACGTCGTTTCTATCTCGTTGCGTTGGGATCCGTACCCGTTCATCCTGTTGAACCTCATGTTCTCGGTCCAGGCTGCCTACGCTGCTCCGCTCATCTTGTTGGCACAGAACCGACAGGAGGACCGTGACCGCCACGCAGTGGAGAATGACCGAGCAGTGGCGGCTCGCACACAAGAAAATGCTGAATACCTTGCTCGTGAACTTGCAGCGGTGCGCTTGGCACTCTCCAACACGGTGACCACGAACGAACTTCGTGAATCCATCGATGCGCTCAATGCGCGATTGGAGCAGTTGCTGGAGCGTTCAGCACTTCCTGCACCGCACGAGCAGTAGTTGCGCTGAATTCTGCGGGCTTCATCACGTTCACGAAGTGATCACCATCGAGTGGTAGCACGGTTGCGCTGGTTGCGTCGGCGAGTGTTCGCTGCTTGGCCGGTGCGACGAGTTGATCCTTGGACGTGAGCACCACGCATACCGGAACCGAAAGCGACGATGCCCAAGGTCGCGCATCGAAGTGGGCGATTGCTCGTCCGGCTTCGGCCATGTGCCACAGATCGTTGCGACGCCACTCCGACATCAACCAGCCAAGATGGGCTCGCAAGGGGTGCCGACGAGTGATGCGTCGGGCAAAGGCAAATCGAATGGTGCTCGGGCGAATGAAACGGCGGGTCACTGGTCCGACCATCCGTGCGATGCGAAATCGGGCTCGCTCGCGGGCAGTGGCACACCACTCCAATGCCGTGGCCTGAAGCACCAGTCCCTGCACCAGCGTTGAATGACGTCGAGCCAGCAACATCGCGATGGGCCCGCCCATGGAGTATCCCACCGCGACCACACGAGAGACACCGAGTGCCCCGCACACCGCTGCGGCGTCGTCGGCACATTCCTCCAAACTGAATGGCTCGTCGGGTCGAAGTCCTCGACCGTGTCCACGATGGTCGATTCCGATGATTGAAGCGTGCTCGCTCAATTCCTGGTACGCCGTGAAGAAATTGATGTCACTCGACGCCGTCCATCCGTGCAACAACAACACCACCGGTGCCGAGGGATCCCCATGGACACTGTGACGAACGAAGAACTCCCCCCGTTGCGGTATCGAAACGAGTCGACCCGGCAACAATGCCGGCGGATCAATCGTGAATCGTCGGCCCATCGCCTCGCAACCTATCTGGACGTGTATGCGAGCTGCATCAGCTCAGTGCGACGACGTGCCAACGTATTCACGGAGATGGATTCCGGCATCGACGACTGCCTGCAGCATCGCGTTGTTCGGCGAATCGGAATCCCCGACGACGCGCGCACCACTGGCAAATCCTCCCGTCACCACTCCACGGGCACAGGCCGCAGCGAGTGATCCAGCGATGTGCGCCACTCGGTCTGCGGCACCAATGACCTCGACATGGCGTGAGTCGTTACGCCAGCCCCGCACCTCCACCCGCAGTGCGCCGATGCCACCCTCGGCATGCGGGGGCGTCAACATCGGCAAGCGCGCGGTGAGACGATCGCGGCGGGTCGCCGAGACTCGCACCGTCACCCGGGTGAGTTCCGGAAATCCGTGATGCATCACCACCGGATCGGCGAGTTCGGCACGATAACAATCACGTGGTCCCACCGGATCGGGGAACCAGCACAACTCACGACCACTTCCCGCAGGCCGCCGCAGCCAGTCACCGTCATGCCAACCGATCGATTGACGTGCGAGAGCACGGTGATGCTGCTGAGCACAGGATGGTCCCGCCGTACCATTCACCGCCACGTGCGCCTCGTCGATTGAGTCGAAGCGCGACATCAACATCCGCACCAACAGTCCGGAGAGTCCCGGGGACGACGTGGCTCCGACCACCAGCGACTGACGTGACTGGCGGGCGATCGCGTCGAGATCCAGGAGCGACAACGTGTCTTCCACGTCGTCGCTACACGACACCACACCGACGCCTGCCTCAAGCAGTCTCCGCGCAGCCTTGGCATGGGGGGCTGGACACGCCAGTACCACCACGTTGGTGTCGAACATGGCTCTGGTCGGACCCGCCACCACCTGATGCGTCGAATCGGAGTATCGCTGTGCGACCCGCTTGGCAGCAACGACATTGGTGTCGCTCACGAGCACCTGCACC
>JALRBT010000073.1 GCA_023262255.1 Ilumatobacteraceae bacterium | reverse complement strand
ATTAATCGCGGTGATCGAGGCACTACGAACACTGACCGTTACCGACGGGCCGATCGAAGTGGTATCCGACAGTCAGTACGTCGTCAAATGTTTCAATGAACGATGGTGGGAGGGCTGGCTGCGTCGGGGCTGGAAGAACAGCCAACGTCAGCCGGTTGCCAATCGTGATTTGTGGGAGCCGCTCATCACCCTGGTGCGAGAGCGGGGCGACGTGTCGTTTCGCTGGGTACGTAGTCACACGGGTGAACCGATGAACGAGCGAGTCGATGCCCTGGCTGTGGCCGCAATAGACACCGTGCGCTAGCGTTCGCCGCCATGGAACTCACCAACTCAAGCGCCATCGTCACCGGAGGAGCCAGCGGAATCGGAGCCGCCGCTGCTCGAATGCTCGCCAAGAAGGGCGCAAAGGTGGTCATCGCCGACCTGCAAGCCGACAAGGGAGAGCAATTGGCCAAGGAAATCGGTGGAGCATTCTGCAAGGTGGACGTCACCAACACCCAGGACATCATCAATGCAACGGAGATGGCCAAGTCGATGGGCCCCATCCGCGCGCTGGTGAACTCTGCGGGCATCGGTTGGGCTCAGCGCACGGTCGGCAAGGACGGCACCGTCGAATCCGCCGCCAATCTCGATGCGTTCAAGAAGGTGATTGCAATCAACCTCGTGGGAACGTTCGACTGCATCCGTGTGGTTGCCACCGCGATGAGCCGTAACGAACCACTCGAGCACGGCGAGCGGGGAGCAATCGTCAACATTGCCTCCGTGGCCGCATTCGATGGTCAGATCGGTCAGGCGTCCTACTCGGCATCCAAGGGCGGTGTGGTGGGCATGACCCTCCCCGTGGCCCGCGACCTTGCCGCCATCGGTGTGCGTGTCAACACCGTGGCACCCGGACTGATCGACACACCCATCTACGGTCAGGGTGATGCGAGCGAAGCATTCAAGAGCAACCTGCAAAAGGGTGTGCTCTTCCCGCAACGGTTGGGCTCGCCCGAGGAACTCGCCTCCATGGTGCTGGAGTGCATCACGAACAGTTACATGAACGCCGAGTCGATTCGTGTTGACGGCGGCATTCGCATGCCACCGAAGTGACCTCCTTCGTCACCCATCGCGATCCATTCACGCCGTTCGATTCGGCGCCACCATCGAGTCGAGCCGGAGGGGAACCGCCTTCGCGAATCCCGCACGACGACATCCTTCCGGTCGTCGTAGGTGATTCGTTCCGACACCGCGTCGGAACGAGACCCCTCGATCTGAGGCACTGGTTCGTGCGCGACGACGAGTGGGAACCCACGCTCACCATGAAGCACGCGCTCATTGCGGAGCGACGCAGTGAGGTGGTGTGCTACCGCGACGATGCGCACGAGGTTGCGGAAGAAGCAGGTGAATTGGTGTTGTCGTGGCTCGGGAAGTCCAGCTCCAACTCCGGAGTCGATGTGCTGGTTGATGCCGCACTGGCGGTACCGGATGACCTCACGGTGTTGCGCTCGATGCCCGACGACCAACTTCCATTCGTGGCTGGTGTGGTGTGCTCGCCCAGCCGATGGAAACTGGCGGAGAAGATCGGTCACGACATGCTTGCGGTGCACAAGCCCGTTGCATTGTATGCCGAGCAGATCGGCGCCGCCGTCGACACCACGCTCGAACGACTCTCACCCGAGAAGCCCGTGTGGAGATCGAACTGGACGTTGGAGGATCACCCCGCGTTGTTCCAGCCAACGTCACCCGGCCGGGCATTGGTAGATCACCCGTCGGAACTATGGATTCGCATCGAGCGCGAAACGTTGCGCCGCCTCCCGCGAACGCGGGGGATTCTGTTCACCATTCGCGGATTTCAGGAGCCACTTTCCACCTACGTCCGGCGTGGCCCCGAGGCAATTCGAACGTTGCGCGAACTGGTGGCGCGGTTACCCGATTCGCTCGCTCGGTACAAGAGCGTGTACGATTATCGCGCAGCCACCGTCAGCTGGCTCGACTCGCTGCTTGCTTCACACTGACTTCGCGCTCTCAATCGGCCGTCGCCGCGGTCGAATCAGGTGGTGTAGTCGGCGTTGATTCGCACGTAGCCGTCGGTGAGGTCGCATCCCCACACGGTGGCCTTGCTGCCGCCGGTACCGAGGGAGACGTGGATCACGACGTCCGCACCGGCCATGTACGTGCTGAGTGCCGCGAGTCCGGTGTCGTCGACTCGCTTCGGGTACACCTCCTGGTTGCCGAATCGAATCACCACACGGTCCTGGTCGATGTCCGAAAATTGCGAACACTTCCCGATTGCCATGGCGACGCGTCCCCAGTTGGGGTCGGCACCGTGCACCGCAGTTTTCACCAACGGTGAGTTCACGATGGACCTTGCAACCGTCACGGCCTGATCCGTATCGCGCGCTGCGTCCACTCGTACCTCGATGAGTTTCTCGGCGCCCTCGCCGTCGCGAGCGATTTGTTTGGTGAGCGACAACATCACCTCGTAGAGGGCCTGCTCGAACGCCGCCGAATCGACCGCTCCTGCTGCACCGCTGGCGAGACAGACCGTGGTGTCGCTGGTGGAGGTGTCGGTATCGATCGAGACCCGGTTGAACGTACGTTCAACGCATCGGCGGTAGACCACCTCCAGTTCGCCGCGCGAGAGCGCCGCGTCGGTGAACACCATGGAGATGTGGGTGGCCATGTTCGGCTCGATCATGCCGACGCCTTTGGCTACGCCAACGATTCGCGCCGGTGTGCCGTCACCGGAAGCGGAACCAAGGACGATTGCTTCTGCCAACTTCGGCTTGGTGTCGGTGGTCATGATGGCTCGCGCAACGAGCGTCGCGTCGGTGGATTCCGGCAGGGCAGGTACGGCGGCGATGCCTGCACGAATCTTCTCCATCGGGTACTGCCGGCCAATCACACCGGTGGAAGCAATGATCAATTCGTCATTGTTGCAGTCCAGTCGTGCCGCAACACCGTTGACGATTTCCCGGGCGTTGCGCAGTCCTTCGTCGCCCGTCGCCACGTTGGAGTTCTTGGAGAGCACCACCACGCCACGAGTTCCTCCACTCGCGGACAGTTCGCGGCTCAGCACCACGCTTGCTCCAGCAAACCGGCTCTGGGTGTACATCGACACACCCACTGTTCCGGGTCGTCCCAGCACCACGACGAAGTCGAGCGACGAATCCTTGATGCCGAAGTTCGAGGTACGCGCTACGAACCCGCGGGGTAGCTGCGTCATGGTCGGACCGCGGAGGTTGCAATCACGAGAATCGTTTTGCGAGATTCAGCAACGTCTTGCGCATCGCCACTTCGTTCTTGGGGATGGCTTTCATCGCCCGCAAGAACCAGTTCGCCCGATTGGTGGAATAATCGAATTGCTCCGTCACCAACGTGCCGCCTTCGACAGGTGTCAAGAGGTAACGCCAGACGTGACCCCCGAAGTGTGTCCAACCAATGTGCTTGCCTTCCTCGAATTCCACGACGGTGTTGGTGATGCGATATGGCAGGTGCAGAAACATCGACATGCCGAACGTTGCGCCGAGGGAGAGACGCTTCGGACCCGTCAGACCACGCCGCAGCGTTCCTGAGCCGTCGATCTCCGGGTGGAGTTCGGGTGACGCAAGCAGGTCGAAGATGTCTTGCGGGCTGGCGGGTACGAACTGCGACACCGACACGAGTTTGTGCCGAGGATCGTGTGCCGGAGAGACTCCACCTGTGGGCGAATTCATCATCCCTATGACGCTAGGCGAGTGCGCCCGCCACCAACTCGCCGCACCGACGACCCGAGAACATGGCACCCTGCAACGAACCCGTGTCACGGTGATCGCCGCACACGAATACACCGTTGCCGAGCGCAAGATTTCGTTTCGGTTGGAAGGGTGGTCGCTGTTCCGCGCCGGCATGGGCGATTCGGTAGGTGCGCAGGTGGCGCCATGAGTCGACCTGCGGACCCCACCACCTACGCATCTGCTCACGCGCCATCGTCTCGAGGTCGCCCTCGATCGTTTGGGGAAGCGCGGCCACGACCAGGTGTTGCCCGGGTGGGGAGTAACTCGATGCGACGTTGCTCATGACCGCCGCATTCAAGACGGGACCCTTGCCGGTGCCGTCGAGGATGACGAGCCGCGAATCGGTCGGGGCCTTGTCACACGCGAAGTACACCGCACCCGCACTTCGGGACGCTCGTTCACGCAATTCAACCAACTCACGCGCTGCCGGGAGCTCGGTTGCAACGATGATTGCCCTGCAATCGACCCGTCGACCATCGGCCGTGACGACACTGCGCCCGTCGATCGAACGCACCTTCGTGTTGAGGTGGACGAGTCCGGGCAATCGATCGGCCATCTGCCTGGGTAACGCACCCATACCGAGCCGAGGCACGGCTGCGTCACCTTCGCCCAGGCTGCGAAAAATGATGTCGAACATACGACGCGACGTGGTGAGCGACGGGTCGAGTTGAATTCCTCCGAAGAGCGGACGAAAAAAACGGGTGATCATCTTCTCGGAGAACCCGGCGCGTCGAAGTGCGACAATCGTCGGCAGATCCTGTCCCCGTAGCAGCTCCCGAGGATCGCCACGCAGGGTGCGTGTACGAAGCATCGCGATTCGTGCTTTGTCGGCGATCGAGCCGATCGGTGCGCGGGCGGTATCGAGTGCACCTCGCGGCGCTCGAAACGGATCCGTCACGGAATAACTCCGCCCACGGATCATGACGAGTGCACCAGGATCGAATCTTTGGAGATCGAGTGCGTCGAGATCCACCTGTCGTTTCAACTCCGGGTACGCGGTGAGCAGAATCTGGAAGCCCCGATCGAGACGGAACCCATCCACCACGTCGGTCCTCACCCGACCACCCACGTCGTCCTGTGCTTCGATCACCGCCACACTGAATGATTTTGCGTGTAAGTGACGCGCTGCAGTCAAGCCTGCGAGGCCCGCACCCACCACCGCCACGTCGACCCGGGCGGGGAGTTGACTCATCGACGTACCGGGCGACCCGTCACTTGTGCAGGAGGGCTCGCAGCGCGATTTCCAGCGTCGGGTGCGCGAACTCAAAACCCGATGCACTCAAGGTGGTTGGTATCACGCGCTGCCCGGTGAATAGCAACGCATCGGCGAGCTCGGCCCCGAGCAACAGCTTGGGTCCGAAGGAGGGCACCGGCAACATCGCGGGACGACGCAACACCTTGCCCATGGTGGCGGCGAACGACGAATTGGTGACGGGTGCGGGAGCAGTGAGGTTCACCGGACCCTGCACGTTGGCGGTGAGCAGATGCTCGATGGCTGAGACCTCGTCGTCGATGGAGATCCAACTTTGCCATTGGTTGCCTCGGCCGAACTTTCCACCCAAGCCCGCGCGGAACAGCGGCAACTGTTTCTTGAGCGCTCCACCCTTGGGGGAGAGCACGATTCCGGTTCGGAGCAGCACCGTGCGAACCCCGGCACCTGCGGCGGCGTCTTCCCATTGTTTGCAAACGTCGGCAAGGAATCCCGTTCCGGCGGTGGACGTTTCATCGAGCGGCTCGTCGCCACGCGCACCGTAGTACCCAATGGCCGAACCGGAGAGGAAGACGGAGGGACGCTTGGCGGCACCCGCAATGACCGACGCGAGGAGTTTGGTGCTCTTCACGCGGCTGTCGAGAATCTCTCTCTTGTAGGAGTTGGACCATCGCTTGTCGCCGATGCCGGCGCCGGAGAGATGAATCACCGCATCGACGCCCTCGATGACGCTGGCGTCAATCACCCCGCGTGCAGGATCCCAGGTTGATTCACCCTGCCGAGCGGTGCGCCGCACCAAGCGCACCACCTCGTGGCCATGGGCGTTGAGGTGGGGTACCAGCGCCGATCCGATGAGACCGCTTGCTCCCGACACCACGATTCGCATGGGCTCAGGCTACGCCCGATGTCGTGGCTACGGAATGACGATTGGAATGGATGTCACCACCGTGTTGGGGCGGAACAGGAGTCGCGCCTTGATTGCCAACGCCGATTGGTTGTGCAACCACTGTGATCGCAGACTGGTGACGAATTCCGGGATCACCACGGTGACGATGTCGTCATCCTGCAATCCATCGAGACGCTCCACTTCCTCCAGCACCTTGTCGGTGAGGTTGCGGAAGTCGTCGATGGGAGTGATGAGCTCCACATCCGAGAAGTTCTCCCTCCAGATTCGATCCAGCTCGGCACCCTCGGCGTCGGAACCGACCACGCTGAGTGCCAGTAGTCGGTCCGGCCGCAGGCTCTGGGCATATTTCACCGCTTGTACCACCCCTGCGTTCACCGAACCCACGAGCACCACCACGAAGTGGGT
>JALRBT010000072.1 GCA_023262255.1 Ilumatobacteraceae bacterium | reverse complement strand
GATGTGGACGCCGTGGTGTATCTCGGAATTGGCATCCAGTCCAATCAGGCTCGGCTGATGCGTGAGGGCGGATTCTTTCCCGATCATGGTCTGGCTCGGATCGTGGAGTACCACGAACGTCAAGACGAACGTTTCGCCACCGTTGCCCACGAACTTTCACGAACCCATAACAAGCCGGTGTTAATCGCCACCGAATTGTCGCTTGCAGATTCGAATAATGCAGGTCCGCGTACCGTGCGGTCACTCGGTGGCATGTGTTTCTCGAGCGGGCCTCGTGCGGTACGTGCATTGGCGCATGTCTATCGGTATGCGCGATTTCGGGGGCTGGCGCAGTGAGTCCGGCGTCCGTGTATTCGGTCGTGCGTCGTCGATTGCGGCAATTCGATCGACACCTCATCACCGCGGATACCCAGCGGTCTGCCACGAGCATCGTCGTCGCGTTGTCAGTGCTACTCGTTCCGGTGTTCTCGGCGTGGCAAGTTGCCAAATCGTCGGCGGCTGCGGCCGAGCCGGTCACGGTGCCGCTCGATGTTCCTTCCGCACCTGCGGAACCGCTCTTCTCGGTACGGCGCGTTGCGCGGACCGTGGCCATCGAGGCGCGTGTTGCTGAGTTGCGGAGTCGACTCGCGACGTACGCCGAATCGCTGCCCGGCGAGTCCTGCGTGGTCGTTCACGCCGAGACGAGGGTGGTGGCTTCCGTTCGCGGTACACAGCCAATGATTCCGGCGAGCAACCAGAAGATCCTGGTGGCGGTAGCGGCGCTGGATGTGCTTGGCCCTGACTATCGCTTCACAACGGTGCTTCGGGGGAACCGCGTCGGAAACACGGTGCTCGGCGATCTTTGGCTCGTTGGTGGAGGCGATCCCGTCCTGAGTACCCGGGGATACCCACCCACACAGGCGTACCCGACATCGGCACCTACCTTTCTCGACACCTTGGCCGATGAGTTGGTGGCCAGTGGTGTGTCACGAGTGACCGGGGCAGTGGTCGGCGACGAATCGCGCTACGACCAGGAGCGTTACGTTCCAAGTTGGGGTGACGGTATCCGTGCAATCGAAGCCGGACCACTCGGTGCATTGATGGTGGACGATGGGATCCTCCTTGGTGATCCGTTCAAACCAGCCAACCCCGCCGTGGGAGCCGCTGCGACATTCACGCGCTTGTTGCAGGCACGCGGGGTGACGGTGGCAGGGACCCCACGTGCAGGTGTGACCTCCTCGACGGAACCCGAGGTAGCCCGACTGGTATCGGCACCACTCAGTGCGTTGCTGGTGGACGTGCTCGGGAACAGCGACAACAACGCAGCAGAGTTACTACTGAAGGAAATCGGTTTGGTTCGCAACGGCACTCCCACGCGCGTCGCAGGATTGCAATCGGTGGCGGCAGTCCTCGAGGAGAGGGGAGTCCTCACCGACGGAGTGGTCCTGGTGGACGGATCCGGGCTCGATGGATCGAATCGCGTCACGTGTTCGTTGATGGTCGACCTGCTCGAGTCCTTCGGGCTGAACAGCGTGTTGGCAGAGGGTTTGGCGTTGGCCGGCACCACTGGAACGTTGCGTCAGCAACTCACATCCGTTCCCGCCGTTCGTCGGGTGCGTGCAAAGACGGGAACCCTGCGGAACGCGAAAACGTTGAGCGGATTCTTCCCGGTGACGGATGGGGCCATCACGTTCTCGCTGCTCTTGAACGGTGCAGGAATCTCGAACCAGTCGGCGTACCAACCGCAGTGGAAATCGCTGATGGACGCACTCGGTACCTTCAGCGAGACGCCATCGACGACGGATCTGCTCCCGCGTTCGTAGGTTGGAACTTCGCGGGTTCGTCCCGCCGTCGAGAACCGATACGCCGATAGACAGAAGGTATGCAATTCGACCCCGTCGAGACCTACGAGTTGGTGCGCGACTACGCCAAACAGGAAACGGTTGGTCCGCTGAAGGGCGCCGGGCGTTGGTTGGTGTTCGGCCTTCTGGCATCGTTTTTTCTTTCCGTGGGCATCATCATCGTGTTGGTGGGCTTCCTGCGAATGTTCCAGGATGTGGTGTTGGCCGTGTGGTTCCCCGACCAGGCCGATGGTCTGTCGTTCCTACCGTACGTGCTGACCTTGGCGATCGGGCTATCGATTTCGATCGTCGCCTGGTCGCGGGTTCGTGTATTCGAACTGAACAAGGGTGCGTCATGAGCCCGAACCAGAGGATCACGCGGGGCGATCTCGAAGAGAAGTTCAAGGAGCTTCAAGATGACGTCACCGAGATCACCGAGACGAAGAGGTCTTCCTTGACCGTATTGGCAGTGGCCGGTATTGCTGCGGGCCTGCTCGTTGCGTACCTCTTCGGTCGACGTGGCGGTAAGCGTCGTCGAGGTGTCATCGAGATACGTCGGTAGGCGATGCGGCGCTACCCGATAGTTGCAATTGCGCTCGCCGTATTTCGCTGGTGGCGTCGTCGAAGCAGGAGCATGGAACGCACGTCGATCCGACTCCGTTCGGGTGAAACCATGACGATTCGCGATCGTCGTGCGTCGTGAAGGCATCGTGATGTCGCAACCGTTCGCGGTCGGAGATCGCGTGATGTTCGTTGATTCGAAGGAACGTCGCTACTTGGTGACGCTCGAAGAGAGGGGCGAATTCCACAGCCATGCAGGTTTCGTACCGCACGCTGCCGTCATTGGATCGCGTGACGGTGTGACCGTGGAGTCCACGAAGGGGGCGCGATACGTCGTGCTTCGTCCGACACTCGAGGATTTCGTCCTGGAGATGCCGCGCGGGGCACAGGTGATCTATCCGAAGGATCTTGCACCCATTGCAATGCTGGCCGACATCGCACCCGGTCATCTGGTATTCGAATCGGGCGTGGGTTCGGGGGCCATGTCGATGACCATGCTGCGGGCAGGTGCGCGGATAGTGGGCTACGAGTTACGTGAGGATTTTGCCCGTCGCGCCCAGAACAATGTGGTTTCATTCCTGGGAGCCGACGCCGCAACTCGATTCCACGTGTCCATCCGCGATTCCTATCTCGGAATCGACACGCCCGTCGAAGGAAAGTTCGATCGAGCGGTCCTCGACCTACCGGAACCCTGGCAGGTGGTACCGCATCTTGCCCACGTGATGCATACCGGCGGGGTGGTCGTTGCCTACACGCCGAGCATCACCCAAGCGGTGAAGGTTCGCGAAGTGCTGTCGCGTCAGCGAGGACAGTGGGTCGGAATGCGCACGCTGGAGGTTCTCCACCGCACCTGGCACATCGAGGGGGAGTCGGTGCGACCCGACCACCGCATGGTGGCACACACGGGATTCCTGACGACGGCGCGATTGCTCAACGTCGGCTGACGCAGCCGTTCAACGGCCGTTGCTGTGACGGGGCAGGCCTGAATGAAACCTTACGGTTCGATGAAGATGCATTCGCCGGGGCACTCCTCGGCGGATTCGATCACCGCGTCGAGGTGCTTGTCGGCGAACGTGGCGACACCTTCGGCGCCTTGCGGGTTGCCCTTTGCTGCCGCGAAAATCTTGTCGCCCTCCTTCACATAGGCCAGACCGTCGTCGAGCAGGGCGAACACCTCGGGAGCGATCTCCTCACACAAGCCGTCACCGGTGCAGAGATCTTGGTCGATCCATACCTTCATGGGTTTTCACGATACTAGGCAGCACAGTAGGTTCAGGGCATGGCCGATGACACGGTTGCACGACTTCGTGCACTTGAAGAACGGCTGCTGGACGCCAAAGGGCAACTCGCGACCGCCAAGGCCCAGAACGAGAAATTGTCGTATGCCTTGCGAGAGGCACGGGACCACGTGGCGTCGCTTCGGGAGGAAGTAGAGAAATTGACCCAACCACCCTCCGCTTACGGGGTGATTCTGGACACCAACGACGACGGCACGGTCGACGTACTCACGAATTCCCGCAAGATGCGTGTCTCGGTGCATCCCGATATCGAGGCGTCGCTGCTCGAACGCGGCAGCGAGGTGGTGCTCAACGAGAGTTTGAACGTGGTGATGACCCGGGGCGCCGAACGCACCGGCGAGGTCGTGTCGTTGAAGGAGGTTCTCGACGACGGCGTTCGCGCCATCGTCACCGGTCGGGGCGACGACGACAGGGTGTGCGAACTCGCAGACTCGCTGCGTGGCACCCATCTGCGGGCCGGCGACCTGCTCCGTCTGGAGATTCGAAGTGGACTGTTGCTCGAACGAATGGCTCAGCCCGAGGTGGAACATCTGCTCCTCGAGGAGGTTCCCGACATCTCATACGACGACATCGGTGGACTGGATTCACAGATCGAGGCGATTGCCGATGCCGTTGAACTGCCGTTCCTGCACGGGGACCTCTTCGCCGAACATCAACTTCCCGCGCCGAAGGGAATCCTGCTGTACGGCCCGCCCGGATGCGGAAAAACCTTGATTGCCAAGGCAGTGGCGAATTCCCTGGCGAAGAAGGTCGCCGGGCGAATCGGTGCCGACAAGGGTCGCAGTTACTTCATCAACATCAAGGGCCCCGAGTTGCTGAACAAGTACGTGGGCGAAACCGAACGACAGATCCGAATGGTCTTTCAACGCGCCCGCGAGAAGAGCGAGGAGGGCTGGCCCGTCATCGTGTTCTTCGACGAGATGGACTCGATGTTCCGTACCCGGGGAACCGGTATCTCGTCGGACATGGAGTCCACCATCGTTCCCCAGTTGCTCGCGGAGATCGACGGGGTGGAGGGCCTCCGGAACGTGATCGTCATCGGCGCCACGAATCGGGAGGATCTCATCGACCCCGCAATCCTGCGACCGGGTCGATTGGATGTGAAGATCCGCATCGATCGACCGGATGCCACTGCTGCTCGACAGATCTTCTCCCGCTACCTCACCACGGAGGTTCCGATTGCGGCCGGAGAAATCGCACGTTACGGCGACGTGAATGCCGCGGTTTCGGCCATGATCGACGCCACCGTTCAACGGATGTACATGGACGATGACTCGAATCGATTCCTGGAGGTGACCTACCAGAACGGTGACAGGGAGATCCTTTACTTCCGTGATTTCGCGTCGGGGGCGATGATCGAGAACATCGTTCGTCGCGCGAAGAAACTCGCCATCAAACGTTTGCTCGACGGAGGCGAACGAGGAATCGTGCTCGCCGACCTCACTTCATCGATACGACAAGAGTTCCACGAACACGAGGATCTTCCGAACACCACGAATCCGGACGACTGGGCGAAGGTGTCGGGACGAAAGGGCGAGAGAATCATCTTCATCCGAACGCTGACCCACGAAGACGGTGGAGTAGGTGGCAAGGCGATAGAGCGAACCGCCACCGGCCAGTACCTCTGATCGTGGATCGCACCGTAGAACGTCGATAGTCATGGCGATCCCGAAAGTGTGTGGCATCGAAACCGAGTACGGCATCGTCGTGCGTGACGCCGACTTGAACGCGGTCAGTGCAAGTTCCCTGCTGATCAACGCGTTCCTCGGGCGCACCGAGACGCGTGCGGCATGGGACTTCTTCGACGAGCAACCGGGCAACGATGCCCGCGGACTGCTGCTCGGCGAGATTCTGGCCCCGGAGGTAGAGACACATCTGGTGAATACGGTGCTCACCAACGGAGCGCGCTACTACGTGGATCATGCGCACCCCGAGTGTTCGACACCCGAATGCCGAACCGTGAGCGACGTGGTGCTCTACGACAGGGCAGCCGAGGAGATCATGCGACGCAGCATGACTCGTGCCGCTTCGTTGCTTCCCGATGGTGGCGAGATCGTCGTGTACAAGAACAACAGCGACGGAAAGGGGAACAGCTACGGCTGCCACGAGAACTACCTGGTGGACCGGGCGGTTCCCTTCGGGCGTCTCACATCGCAGGTCACACCGCACTTCGTAACCAGACAAGTTTTTGCGGGAGCGGGCAAGGTCGGTTGCGAATCCCCGGGAGCCGTGCCCGGCGACATCGCGTACCAGTTGAGCCAACGCGCCGACTTTTTCGAAGAGGAGGTCGGACTGGAAACGACGCTGAAGCGGCCAATCGTCAACACCCGCGACGAGCCGCATTGTGATCCGACGAAGTACCGACGCCTCCACGTCATCGTCGGTGACGCCAACATGAGCGAGGTTGCGACGTTCCTCAAGGTGGGAACCACCGCCGTGGTGTTGTCAATGATCGAGGACGACGTACTGGGCGACGATCTGGTGCTCGCGCATCCCGTCACTGCCATTCGACAAGTGAGCAACGATCCCTCGCTACGGGCAACCATTGCGATGGCCAGCGGCAAGCGAATGACGGCATTGGAGATTCAATGGCAGTTATTGGAGCGCGCTCGATCGTGGGCGGATCGTTTCGGGCTCGACTCTGTGACGGTCGACGATGGTAAGCGTGTCC
>JALRBT010000071.1 GCA_023262255.1 Ilumatobacteraceae bacterium | reverse complement strand
GATGAACTCCATGACGGCCTCGCGCTTGACTCCGCCCCGCTCAGCGAGGACAAGAATCTCAGCGAGCGACTGGGTGTAGATGCCCAGAAGCAGGTTGTGAAAGATCTTGACCTGCCGAGCGGCCTCCCCCTCGCCGACGTAGGTCACCGAGCGGCAGAGGGATTCGATCATCGGACGCACAATTTCGAAGGTCCCCTCGTCGCCACTGCAGACGATGGACAACTTGCCGGCGGCCACGACCTTGCCATTGCCCGAGACCGGCGCGGCGAAGAATCGCACCCCTCGTGCCTCCGCAGCATCGCGGACCTTCTGACTGGTCTCGACACTGACGGTGGAGGAGTCGACAACGACCTTGGGCACATCTGCGCCGGTGAGCAGTCCCGTGTCGGGATTGAGCATGACCTGCTCGAGATCTGCCGATGTACTCACCATGCTGAAGACAACATCGCGGTCCGTGAGATCCCGGATGGTCGCTCCGACGGAAGCTCCGGCCTCCTCGAGCGGAGCAGCCTTGGCTGCCGTGCGGTTCCACACCTTGACGTCGTACCCGGCTTTGACCAGCCGAGTCGCCAAGGGTGCCCCCATGTTCCCCAAGCCGATCCAGCCGGCCGTCATGCGCTGCGATGACATCGTGTCGTCCCCTATGAGTTGGTGTACGGAACTGCGGAAAGGTGATGTGCCAGCCAATCGGCCGTCTTGTAACGGTGCTTGGCAGCCACGTTCATGCAGCCGTGATTGCCGTCGGGAAGCATGAGGAGCGTGGCGCCGGTCTCGTCGGCAAGGCGCTGGGCACCATCTGGCGGGATCAGCCGATCGAGGGCGCCGAAGACCACGAGCAACGGACAGGTGATGTCTGCCGTGCGCCCAGCCAGGCTCAACTGCCGTCCGTACTCCTTGGCGTCATCCTGGCTGTCCAGATGGGATCGGAAGGTGAAGGTACGACGGGTGAGCTCGGGCAGGCCATCCCACACCTCGAACCAGTCATAGGGTCCCGCGAGAGCAGCGCAGGCCTTAATGCGGTGCTCACCACTCACCATGCGCGGTGCGTAGTAGCCGCCCAGGGAAACTCCCCAGACGCCGATGCGATCCGCATCCAGATCGTGGCGCGATTCGATCCAGTCGACCACGGTCGACCCGACGTTCTCCCAGTCTCCTCGAATAGGAAGGTCGTACTCCGACTCGCCTTGGCCCGGACCATCAAGGGCCAGGGTGGCCATACCACGCTCGAGGAAGAGTGCCTCGGTGCTGCGCAACTCTTCCTTCGTCGAGTCGAGGCCGGGCGCCATGATCACTACGGGCGGGTTCTGGACGCCGTGGGGTAGCCGAAGAATCGCGGTGAGGTGACCCCCTCCGAAGGGGATGAGCGCGCGTTCACCCGCGGGATCGAGGTACGGCAACGCCTCCGTCAGTGCTGCAACCGCCAGCTGATGAACACGCTTCATGGTGTCGGGGTAGTCAACGAAGACAAACTTGCCAAAGTGGTAGTAAACCGCGGCCGTGGAAAGGTGCGTCCCCGCCGATCTCATGCGGCCCTCGGCCATGGCCTCCCGGCCGAGTTCGGCGTGCACGTCGCCAGCGGCTGCCCACGCGTCTGCCCAGTCCTCCCACCGCATGACCGACGACGTCACTCGGTTGAAGTCCGCGACCGCCACCCCGTTGGTGGTGAATCGAGGTGCCCAATGCGAGATGGCCTCGCGGACAAGGACGTCCTGGTCCTCACTCATGCCGCCATCACCGGTCCCTCCTCAAGGTGGTGCAGATCCTCAAATCCCGACGGGCGAACGACGATCATCTGGCCCGTCTGCACGCCAGCTCGGTGATCTGTGGTGGTGACATTTGGCTGGATGACGATCGACATACCGTCCCGAAGGTCACCGCGCGGCTCGGTATACGGCGTCCGCGAAGGACTCACCCCCACCGGATCGAGGTAGCCCATGCCCAGCCCATGGAAGAGATCATCGGTCGTCGTCAATCCTGACTCCTCAACGCACGCGGCAGCATCCACGAGTTCCTGCGCGGCAACACCCGCCTTCACTCGCGCACGCATCTGTGCATGCGCCCGACTGGCGACCTCGTGAAGGGTGAGGTACTCGTCGGTCGGCTCACCGAGAAACACGGTACGCAAGATCTGCCCCGGGTACTCCGGTGCGACCGCCGCGCTCAATTCGAAGGTGACCACCGAGCGGTCCGTGAGCACATGACCCTCGGGCACCTGGCTGGGGACGTCACGCGAGGGTGCATCCATGTCGGTCACGCCGATGTAGCAGATGTGATCACGGGCGCCGGCCCGCGTGTACGCGGCGCGCGCCTCGGCCAGCAGATCCCAGTCGGTCGCCCCCGGTCGGCAAGCCTCAATCAGGGCACTCGCCCCGATGTCACTGGCCAGACCCCCCAACCGCAGGGCGGCCACCTCCTCATCGGATTTGGACGCCCGAAGATCGGCGTGCGCTCGGTCGAGAGAGACCAGGGTGGCCCCCGCTTCTTCGGCCGCCTGGCGAATATGCAGCGGGACCTGCCCGAGCGTCGCGATGACTTGGTCCCCGCCCAGCAGCCGTCGAGGCTCCGCGTCAGCGACATCACCTACCCGATCGGCGTTGGCCATACGGCGCGCGGCCGGCACGTGGTTGTGGAAGGACACCCACAGGTCCACGTCACTCGCATCCATGCGCAACCACGCCTGCCTCGTCGGGGCCCAGCCGCACAGGTAGGTCACGTGCAAGCCAGAGCGGTTCTCGCCGAACGCGAGAACCGTGGAAGCACCTGTCTCTTCCGCGAGTTTCAGCGTTGCGGTACGACGCCGCTGAAACTCCCCGTCACTGAAGAAGTGGCGCAGAATCTCCATGTCAGTCCTCGCGGGCCTTGCCGAGATACATGGTCGCTACCTCTGGGTTGTCCGCGATGCCGTCAGCATCCCCGGTGAGACGGACCTGGCCCTGCTCCATGACGACGCCGTGCGTCGCCAGATTCATGCCGAGCCGCACATTCTGCTCGATCATGAGGACCGTCCGACCGGAAGCGGCCATCTCGCGGATGAGCAACGCCACTTTGGCCACCGACTTCGGATCGAGACCCAAGGAAGGTTCATCCATGAGAACAAGGCTTGGATTCAGCATCAGGGCGCGCCCGATCTCGACCATGCGTCGCTGGCCGCCGGACAGGTTGCCGGCATGCTCCTTGGCTCGTTCGCGCACGAGGGGGACCATCTCCTCGACCATGGCCATGCGCTGCTTCAGGAGCGCGCGGTCACGACGAATCGCATACCCGCCGAGCAGGACGTTTTCGTGGACCGTCATTTCTGGAAAGAGCGCCCGGTTCTGCGGGACTTGGGCGACACCGGCTCGCAGGACCGCGCTCGGCGACTGCCCGGTGATGTCCTTGCCGAGGAAGGTCACCGTCCCGCTCTTGGGCTTGATCAATCCGCTGATGACTCGGAAGACAGTGCTCTTGCCCGCACCGTTGGGACCGACGATGCAGGTGACGGTGCCCTTGTCGATCTGCAGGTCGAGTCCCTGCAGCACCAGGCCACCGCCATAGCCGGCCTGTACGCCGACCATGGCGAGCACTGCCTCAGACATCGTTGACCTCCAGCATGTGGTCCGGGCCGAGGTATGCCTCGATGACCTGCGGGTCATTGCGGATCTCATCCGGCGTACCGGAAATGAGCACCTGACCTTCCGCAAGGACGTGCACCCTGTCACACAAGCTCAGCACCAGTGGGATGTTGTGCTCGACGATGAGCACCGTTGTCCCCGCATCGTTGAGCCGACGGATGACACTGGCGAGCTTCTCGATCAGGGTCGGGTTGATGCCACTGGCGGGTTCGTCGAGCAAGATGATGCTGGGCCGCAGCATGAGCACCTGCGCCAATTCGACGAGCTTTTGCTGACCGAAGCTCAGTGCAGCCGCTTCCTGTCCCTCGAACTGGGCCAGGCCCATGAAATCCAAGACCTCGCGAGCACGTTCGACGTCTTCACCCGAATAGCGCCCCGCCACCAATTCGCGCACGCTCGTCTTCTCCAGCGGCGCCACAAGGTTGTCGAGAACGGTCATCGACTTGAAAAGGCGAGTGATCTGGAACGTGCGGCCGAGTCCTTCGTGGGCGCGCGTCCACACCTTCTGACGTGTGATGTCCTCGCCATTGAGGAAGACGGCACCCTCATCGGGCTGGAACGTCCCCGTCATGCAGTTGAAGAGAGTGGTCTTGCCGGAGCCGTTCGGACCGATCAGGCCGGTGATGCTGCCCCGCTCGACCGTCATGCTCACGCCGTCGACAGCGGTAACACCCCCGAAACGCTTGACGATTCCCTTGACCTCGAGCGCCGGGACCACGGGATCGGTTGACTGGCCAGTGCGCGCGACGATGCTGTCGATGGCGACGTCGCGCGTCTGGGCGATCGTTGCCTGGTCGATGAAGGCGACCGCCGATCCCTGACTCTTGCGACGGTGCACGAAGCGACTGATCGTTGGCAGCAGACCGGCCGGCATGAACATGACAGTGAGGATGAGAATCACGCCCATGATGAGCAAGCGTGCGCTGAACTCGCCAGCGAGAACCGTCGATGCCTCGTTGGCACCCCACACGAGGAAGCCACCGATCACCGGGCCCCACAGGGTTCCGCGACCACCGACAAGGGCGGCGAGCACGAGGAACACACTCATCAAGATGGCGAGTGCGGTCGTAGGAGTCACAAAACCGAGGTATTGAGCGTAGACGGCACCGGCAAAGCCGAAGGGAACGGCACTCAGGGCGTATGCCGTCACCTTGTAGAGCGTGGTGTTGATGCCGATGGATGCCGCCTTGCCCTCATCGTTGCGAATCGCGACCAGACCGGCACCCAGCCGTGAGCGCATGATGAACGCCACGAGCGCAACCGTCAGCACCATCAGCCCGAGGAAGATGTAGTAGTACGGGGTGGTCGGGCTGTCCTTGTTCCACTCCGGCTGCTTGACGATGAATCCATCGGTACCGCCGGTCAGACTCTTCCAGTTCTGCGCGATCGTCATGAACAGCAGCAAGACTGCGATCGTGATGATGACGAAGGAGTGGCTTCGCGTCCTGAGAGTGATGAAGCCGACGACAACCGCGATAGCAGCGGCAACCACGCCACCGAGCACCATAAGATACATCGGCGGGACGCCCCACATCTTGCCGAGAATCGCCCCCGTGTACATACCAATGTAGAGGTACACGCTGTGCCCGAGGGAGACGTAGCCAGCGAGACCACTGATGATGTTCCAGCCGGACGCCATAATCGCGTACAACATGCACACAATGAGCACCGACTCGAAGTACCGAGTTTCGCTACCGACAAGAGGGTAGAGGAAAAGGAGCAGGATCAGAACGGTGCCGACGATATTGGCCGGCTTCTTCAAGGCACTCATGTCGTGACGTCCTCACGGGTCTTCTCCCCGAGAAGGCCCTCGGGACGGAACAGCAGAACCACGAGGATCACGCCGAAGAAGATCGCCGCGCTCCATTGCGGGATGTAGGCCTGGGCGAACGCCTCCGAGATACCGAGGATCATCGAGGCGATGACCGCCCCCGGAATACTGCCCATCCCGCCGAGCACGATGATGCCGAGCAGTTTGGCAATCCAGTCGTATTGGGTTGCCGGGTAGATGGGATACATGATGATGAGCAGGACCCCACCGACGCCCGCGGTCATCGCACCGATCGCGAAGGCAAGCGATGACGCCTTAATTGACGAGATGCCGACCAGGGCGGCCCCGTCCTTGTTCTGAGCGGAGGCCCGCAGGGCACGCCCAGCCCAGGACAGCTTGAGGTAGAAGTACAGAGCCACGAGGACGACCACGGCCATGATTCCGGAGATCAGCTGGGGGTAGGGCAGAACGAGTTCGCCGATCTGGAGCGACTGGGTGAAGTACGGCGGCGTCACCGACTTGAACTTGTTGCCGAAGGCGATGTTGAGGATGCCTTCCATTGCGATGGCGACGCCGAACATGAGCAGGACCGTCATGCCTGGCCCCTGGGGGACGACCCTCTTCACCAGGCCCCGATAGATGATCCACCCGAAGAACGCCATCAGGGCACCCATGACAGGGATGAGGAGGAGCGGTTCGATCCCCGTCAGGTCCCAGATCTGCCAGGTGAGCAGGGCGCTGAAGACCAAGAACGATCCCTGGGCCACATTGACGACGTCAAGGACACCGAAGATGAGGGTGACACCTGACGAGAGCAGTGCATAAACCCCGCCCATAAGTATCCCGAAGGCGAGGATTTGGATTATTTCCACAGATCCGCTCCAGACGACGATGACGTGGTCGATGCATAGGTGCGTCGGTGTCGTGGGGGGAGCCTGGCGGGCATCGCCTGCGCCCCCCCCCCCACGACGCCGACGGGTGATCTACTGCCAGGCCGTCTTGGGCACGATCACGGCCCCGCCGTTGGTGCTCGCGGCCGGAGGCGCGACGATCTGCACCTCACCGTCCTGCCACTGAGCGAGCAGGAACTCGCCCTGCGGACGACCGATTTCATCCCAGGAAAGTTCGCCGAGGATGGTGGAAACGGAGTTGGCGTGTAGCCAATCGGCCATTGCGACGTTGTCGCAGCCGCCCGTGGCCTCCACCGCAGCGGTGAGAACCTCTGCTGCCGCGTAGGCATCAGCAGCATCCTCAGCCGGCACGAGGCCCGCACCATTTTGAGCCTGGTACTCGGCGACGAACGGCTTGGTCAGGTTCAGCCGGAACGAGCCGGGCCAGACCTCGATGCGGCGGCCGTTGACGTCCTTGAGGTAGTACTCGTCGGGGAGGCCCCGGTTCTCGACCGCGTTGATCGAGGTC
>JALRBT010000070.1 GCA_023262255.1 Ilumatobacteraceae bacterium | reverse complement strand
CGGGTCAACTTCTCCCCCAAGGAGCGCCCGCCAGAATTCCGAGAGCTCCTTGGGATTTATTGCATCGATTACGACGGAAAGAAACCGTGCAAACGTCATGCTCAAACGTTAATGAAGATCCACGCTCGCCCGGGCAGTTGCTTCATGAACATCCAGACGCCACATGCGCTTCAGGTGGGTGACCACGCCACCCGCGACACGCACGATGTCTGCAGGAGCTGCACCAAGGTTGTCGTTCTATGTGCCCGCTGCCGCTCACACTTCGTCGTACTGCAACAAGTCCGGGTCAACGAACACTCACAGTTGAGTGCTGTGACCAAATCGCGCCACACCACGTCTCGGTTTTGAAACCCATCGAGATTCAGCGAGCCGTAGTCACTACAGGCCCTCCTCGGCCCTGAAGTGAGCGACTATCGCGTTGGCGTGACCATGGCCCATCCCGTGATCGGACTTCAACATCGCAACCATGTCCGAATGGCGAGCGCTCTTCATCTTCTTCAACAATGACTTCCAGTGCGAAATCGGCTTGCCATAGGTCTTCTCGATTGAGGGGAAGTACGAAGCAGGTCCGGACACCTTCTTTTCGGCCACACACTCAGAATAGTCATGCGAGCTCAGCTGCGCTTCAGGTCGGTGACCACCGCGCCACTGGCGCGAACGAGATTGTTCGGTGCAATTGGGAACACGTCGTTCCACGTGCCCGCTGCAGCCCACACCTCGTCGTACTTCAACAAGTCCGGGTCCACGAACACACGCAGTTGAGTGCTGTGACCGAACGGGGGCACGCCATGGTTGGTTTTAGAAACCTAATCGGAGTCTCTTGTAGGGACTGCTATTTTCTGAGAAATGATTCGTCGACTCACTCCAGTAGATGCGCCGATTCTGCGATATCTCAGGGTGCTCGCACTCACCGACTCTCCCGATGCATTTGGTTCGACTCTCGAAGAAACCCGGAAACGTTCACTTTCAGATTGGGAGCGGATGCTTCGTCCTGATGGAAACCCCTACTTCGTCTTTGAGGACGACACTCCACATCGGGGCCTTATCGGCGCATTGAGACCAGACGAAAATGGCACTGCCCACCTAGTTTCCATGTGGGTTGCACCTTCACTTCGCGGATGTGGAGTATCGGACGACCTGGTGAGGCACGTCATCGCATGGGTTCAGGACTTTGACAGTCGACGACTCGCGTTGAGTTGCACTCAGGGAAACAAGAACGCAGAGAATCTGTATCTCCGACATGGATTCGAGAGAACTGGTGAAACAGAGACCCGTGAACGCGACGGAATGACAGAGTTTGTTATGACACTTGCGCTCATGAGCGCTTCAAGTCGGTGACCACACCGCCAGCGACACGCACGATGTCAGCCGGCGCGGCACCGAACACGTCGTTCCACGTCCCCGCAGCAGCCCACACTTCGTCATACTGCAACAAGTCGGGGTCCACGAACACGCGCAGTTGAGTTGTGTGACCGAAGGGAGGCACGCCACCATTGGTTTAAGCAACCCAAGGCTTGGGTCTAGTTTTTGTTTTTCCCGTAATCAATCGAGGCTCTGGCTTCGCCCGATGTTCCCTGACATCATCGACCGAGTGTTCGAAACATCTCCACGACTTCGTCAGCCCCCGCACGGTTCTTCACGGTGAGGAACTGCTTGTCGGCCCACTGAGGATCAACGAGTGCCCTATTGATTTCGTCTCGCCTGTACTGATGCATTGACCAGGCCCAACGAATTACCGAACGTTCCTTGTCATGGACTGCCAACACATTCCTTAGTGACTCTCGGTTGTTGTTCCATAACTCCTCACGACGGATGGCCCGACGTGCAGTTCGGCGGAGAATGCGCCACATGTTCTTCCACCTCGGCAGGTCAATCGCGACGATTGTCTCAGCGCGTTCCCAGATGATGTTTCGCACGATTGAGTAGTTACCGCACACCACCCAGTCAGTTTGCAAAGTTTCCGTTTGAACACGGTCTCGGAAAGCATCGTCCTCAAGTGGTGACCAGTTCGCCTGATGACGGATTGCGTCAAGTTCAATGTGAGGTATGTCTAGAAGATTTGAAATCCGAGACGCCAATGTCGTTTTCCCAGATCCTGAGTTTCCGATGACAAGGATGCGCGGCACGCAAAAAGCATATGCAAAGCCTTCAGGTTGCTAGCGCACGTTGGGATTCGGCTAAAAGTGCACCAGCCACTTACTGCGATCAGGCGCGTTTCAATTCAGTCACCACACCCCCGCTGGCCTCCACCAACTGGTGCGGCTCGATACCGAACACGTCGTGCCAGGTGCCTGCCGCAGCCCACACCTCGTCGTACTGCAGCAGGTCGGGGTCGATGAACACGCGCAACTGCGTCGTGTGACCGAAGGGCGGCACGCCACTATTGGTTTATCAACCCCAAGACCTGAGTTCAGTACAAAGGAACCTCTGCACCCACATCCCATAGGTGGTGCACGGGATCATGCATGAGATACCTGGCAATGGAAGCAACGGTGAATACCGATCCGTCGCTGCGGAACCCGCGACGCGTCCATTGGTCCTGGTTCACCGACCCAAAACGAGTAGCAAGGGACAACCCGGCTTCACGGATTTCTCCGACCACGGTCCCGGGATTCTGCAAGTCGTATCGATTCTCTCTCGCGGTTGCGTCCTGGTCCCAGTTCTCGAACGCAGGGTCCACGGTCTCGAGCATCAGTTTCAGCCGCTCATCGAACTTGCAAAAGACATCGCGCACGTGACAGCTGTATTCGAGTGGTGACCACACCTCGGGCCGAGGTCTCGCTCGCACATCCTCTCGATCAAGAACGGATTCCCAGCGACGAACTTGATCGCGAAGCGCCTCCGCGGTGCGAGCCGGGTCAAACCTCGACGCGTCGAATCCACAGTCGCCGCACTTTCGTTCAAGAACCCAGGTCCAGTTCTTGTCGTCTGGAGTGATGTGGTCGCTCATGCCTAAGACCGTACATGACGCCAACTCAACGCAAGCGCTGATCTTCTGTCAGGAACGTTTGAGGTCGGTGACCATTCCACCGGCGACGCGCACGATGTCGGCCGGTGCTGCGCGGAAGTTGTCGTTCCACGTTCCTGCAGCCGCCCACTCTTCGTCGTATTGCAACAAGTCCGGGTCAACGAACACTCGCAGTTGCGTTGTGTGGCCGAACGGCGGCACGCCGCCTTTCATCCACGAGAAAGAGTGATCTTGGGTCATGAGTGGTCGTGCCACCAAATCCATGCTCCATGGCTATGGGCATGAGCCAGAACTCGGGCAGCCGAAACCTGACCCTTCGAGAATGTCACTAAACCGACGACGCTCGGAGGGGGCCCTTCTACCTTTGGGGACACCACGTCGGGAAGGTGTGACACGACTCCTGGAGCTTCTGCGCTTATCCAGTAGATGTCTCGCTTCTGGCTCGCCGTACTCAATTCGGCAGAAAAGCGGGTGCGATACTCCGTGTTCATGTAAGCGACCACCCATGTCGTCGTAATCACAGCGGGCCCTTCAAGCGAAGAAAGCAACAAAGGAAGCGTTTCTAGCGCGTCGCCCTCGATGAGTTCGCTCGGATACGTCGCGGCGAGTGCAAGCGCATCGCGTGTCCGCTCGAAGCGTCCGGTATCTGGCCATACGCACGCGAGTATCCAGCGAGCATCATCTGAATTGGATGGATCCAGGATGTTTCTGTCAAGTCCGATTCGTCGCCCAAACTGGACCCTTCGAAGCGGTGGATGCCCCGAGAGCACCTGTGCCTGAACCCTTACCTTGCTATCTATGGGACCAAGCGAACCGTAGGAGCCGTAATCGATGAAGCAATCGTCCAGGTGAAGTGTCAGGCCAGAACTGGTTCCCACATCAATCAAGGTGAGGCTCTCGCACTCTGGAATTACCGACATAGCTGGCGCAAGAGTTGCCACTCTCCCGATCTCATTCGTTTGCGTAAACCGCGAAGAGAGGACTTGTCCGAGTGTGTCGCGCGACGCCAAAACTGATTCCACGAACAAGCGCCCAACATCTCCTGCTCTTGCCCCTGAATAGAACGGCGTGAGTGTGGGCTCGAGACCTTGGATTACACGCTCGTGCATCGCCGCAAGCAGAAGATTCGGCTGGTGTGCGTGACTAGATAATGAGGTCAGAAACTCCATCACGTCCCCGCTTTTCGCGCATGCCGTGGTGATGGCCTCGTACAAGGGTGAGTATCCCTTGCATTCGTTCTCTGCGAAGAAGCGCCAGTAGTCGGCCAGCGTTTTTTTCTGGATCTGTTCCTTGGTCATCCTCGCTTGATCTCCACGACGACTCCATTGGTGACACGTTGGAGGTCACGGGGATCGATCGGAAACACGTCGTTCCATGTTCCTGCCGCCGCCCACACTTCGTCGTACTGGAGAAGGTCGGGATCCATGAAGATCCTGAGTTGGGTTGCCAAACCCAGAGGTGGCACACCACCGATTGGGAATCCCGTGGCTTCTCGAACTGCGTCGGCATCCACACGTGAGCATTTTGCACCACCGGCTGCTGCTGCCAGCCTATTTTCGTCCAACTGATTTGCACCACTCACATAGGCCATTACAAGCTCGCCATCTACCGCAAACACCAGGCTCTTGACGATTTGCCCGACTGCAACTCCGATCGCACTTGCGGCATCCTGCGCGGTTTTTGTCCCCTCTGGAAACCTGCGTGTGGTGATGGTAAGACCGAGCTTGCGACCCGCTTCGACAACGCGAGTCACATTCGGGTGCTGTTCACTCATGGATCCACGACGGTAGCAATGTCCACGCACCGATTGCGCGCGGTGGACACGGCTCGGTCAGTCGTCACCAGCCGAACCCGCGAACGAAAACAACAACGCTCCCGCGAGTGAGCACGCTCCCGCCGCGAGATAACTGGAGCGATACCCACCGGCGAAGTCGTGCAGAGCCCCAAGCAGCAGCGGCCCACCGGCGGTACCAGTGAACGAGATGAGTCCCTGCCGGGCGGCAATACGTGGATAGTCCAATACACCGAAGCGCTGCGCTATCAGCAAACTCTGCATCATCAACATGTTGCCGATGGTGCAACCAAAGAGTGCGATCCCGATAAGCAGTCCGACCGAGGAGTTCATGAGTCCGATCAACGCCAAAGATCCACCCTGCATGACTGCAATCAGCACCGTGAATCGCATCATGTCGAGGTGCTGGATTGCGCGACTCGCCGCAAATCGCGCGATGATCGAGAACTGCGACAACACCACCGTTCCGAGAGTGGCCGTGGTTCGATCGGTTCGCTCCTCCACCATTTTCACCAACTGCTGGACTCCTCCAACCTGCGCCCCGAAGGTAAAGATGTATCCGACTGCAACCATCAAGAAGAACTTGGACTTGACGGCTACTGCAAGCGGAGTACCGGAGGGAGTTCGAACCTCCGTGGTCGTCGCTCTCGCACCGTCGGGGAGCCAGCCACGTTCGTGCGGGAACGGAAGCAGAAACAGGAGCGTCACCGGAACGATGCCAACGAACCAGATGGCTGCCAACCAAGGTGATCCGCCCTCGATACCGCGCGAATCGAGGATCCACTTGATCACCGGAGTAACGACGATTCCACCCACCGACAATCCGGTCGAGGCAATCGCGAGTGCGGACGCCCGCTTCGCTTCGAACCAACGCGTCACCACGGTGGTTACCGGCCCCACTCCCGAAGCCGACCACCCCAGTGCATACACGGCATACACCAGGAACAGATGCCAGCGTTGAGTCACGAATTGCATGCTCAACAACGCGCCGGATCCAAGGAATGCACCGACAACGACGATCCAGCGCACGTCGTACTTGGCCACGAGCCGTGCGATTGGAATAGCCGACACACCACCCACGAGGAAGAAGAACGTCGTCGCAGACGAGATGGATGCCACCGACCATCCCAACTCGCGACTGAAGGCCTGCAGGTACACCGATAACCCGTAGAAGCCCACCCCCGACGAAAACGTGAGCAACACGAACGACGCAACGAGCACCAAACGCCCGGGGAAACGTTCGGACGACCCTGCCATCTCGACCGTCAGTCTTGCCTAGTCGACCGCGTTCGTTGCAGTCCGACGAAACCAATCCCGGATGACGGAGTCCCGAGGCTCGGGTTAGTCAGAGCGGAGAATCGAGTTGATTTCGTATGCCAGGTCGTGGTCGCGCTGCGTTACCACCCCACCAGCATCGTGTGAGCGCAGTGAGATTCGAACCTTGTTCCATGAGTTGCTCCAGTCGGGATGGTGACCGTGTCGCTCCACGAGCATCGCCACCATGGTCATGAAGCCGAACGCCTCGGAAAAATCCTTGAACTCGAACTCTCGATACAGCGCCCCGTCAACATGGTGCCATCCCTCCGGCGCTCCACTCATGCGCGCAACGCTAGGCGGTTACCCAGCGAACGGGCCATGAATGACGAATGAAAGTAGGTGGATACGCGGTTAGTTCAGTGGTGCGTGGCAGGCAACACGGCTTACGTTGCGCAACACCAACTCCGGGCGATCGCTCACGCACTTCGTGGCAACTTCAGCGGGAAGCGTCGCTCGAACGTGGCAACGAGTATGGAATCGGCAACCCGAGGGGGGATTCGCCGGACTCGGCAAGTCGCCCTGCAAGATGATTCGCTTGCGAACACGCTCCACCGTCGGATTGGGAATCGGGACCGCCGACAACAACGCCTGCGTGTACGGATGCCGCGGCTTGGCGAACACTTCGTCAACCGGACCGGACTCCACGATTCCACCCAGGTACATCACGGCGATGTCGTCGGCCACGTGCTGCACCACTGCGAGGTCATGAGACACGAAGAGATACGAGAGCTTCAATTTTTCTTGCAACTCGGCGAGAAGGTTCAGCACTCCCGCACGCACGCTCACGTCGAGCGCCGACACCGGCTCGTCGAGCGCGATTACCTTCGGGTTGAGGGCCAATGATCGCGCAATT
>JALRBT010000006.1:9659-43778 GCA_023262255.1 Ilumatobacteraceae bacterium | reverse complement strand
ATACGCAGCAGAACGCTCATGGAATGGGTGCTGCGCATCATGGCCAACTTGCTACGGCCCGACGAAAAGGGTCCCGCCGAGGTTGCGTATGCAATGGCTGCGCGAATCGTTCGCCTTACCCCGAACGCCTGAGGAAACCTCAGCCGTCGCAGATTACTTCGACTACCTCATCGCGGTCGAGATCCAACACGGTGGTGATTCCCGTTTCCGAGTACGAGTCGATGAATGCGCGAAGCGTTCGCGATCGTGGTGAGCCGGCACAGGTCCGAACCACACCGTTCGTCAGCGGTACATACCAACCGTTTTCCAGCACTCCGACATCACCCCCGTCAACCAGGTCCACCAATGTGGGTAGTGCCAGCATTCTCGCGGCTGGTCCGTCGGCATTCACGAGTGCGTACCACACGACACCGTCACCGAGTAGATCCGCCAAAAAGACGCAGGCTGCCGGTGTGGTGCGATCAGCGCAGTTCACCTCGCCGGGCGTGTCGCGCATGATGTTCACTGCTCGCCCATCGTCCAACGTGAGCGTTGCCGAACCCACCGTGATGCCCTCGATGACTCCAAACGCTTCACTCGATTGAATCGTCATCACCGAGGCGATTGCTTCGACCCGGCGCTCCGTCGGTTGCAGAGAAACGTCTTCGTCACCGCGCGGGCCGCGACTGGTAATCAATTGCACCACCGTGGCGAGCACCAGAAGTACACCGATTGCCGCCCATGTTCGCCATGACGACAACTGACGCATCACTCGTCACACTATGGCGACAGGATAACTACACCGTGACGCGGGTTTGCTGCGATGCGCCCTGACCACGAATCTGTTCGTGGTAGCCGAGAATTTGCAACTCCACACCGAGGTCGACGTTGCGAACCGTCACACCCTTCGGTGTCGTCAACACCACCGGTGCGAAGTTCAGCAGCGAACCAATGCCTGCAGCGATGAGATCATCGGCCACCGATTGCGCCGCCGTCGATGGCACCGCAAGTACTCCGATGTGCACTCCATTGGCGCGAACGAAGTCCTTCATCTCATCCAGATTGCGAACGGAAAGATCACCGACCCGAGTACCCACCTTCCGCGGGTCGACATCGAAGATTGCCACGACGGGAAACCCGCGCGACGTGAATCCACCGTTGACCGTGATCGCCGATCCGAGATTGCCGGCGCCGACCACGATGGTGTTCCATTGCGAGTGCAATCCGAGTTCACGCTTGATTTGGTACACGAGAAACGCCACTTCGTAACCCACGCCTCGGGTTCCGTAGGTACCGAGATACGACAAATCCTTGCGAACCTTCGCCGCGTTCACGTTGGCGAGCGCTGCCAATTGGTCACTCGACACCCGGGACGTTTCCGTCAACTGCAAATCCGTGAGAATCTGGAGATACACCGGCAGTCGATTGACTGCCGCACTGGGAATCCGGCGACGTCGCTGAGGCACGGTCTGGTTGGCTGCAGTCTTGAGCGGAGTCATATCGGGTGCAGTCATGCATGTAAGGGTACGGTGCTTGCGCATAGTTTCACTAGTAAAGTCGGTGTGCGTGTCCAATGCCACCCTGCTACACGAAATTCGTCCAGGTCAGCACAAATGGTGACTTCCCCGCGTTCCCTAGCCTGCACTCATCGTGGACCGTCTCACCGTGTCGCTTGCTGCGTTCGCAAGTTTGGTCGCGCTCATCTTTGCCCTGGTGACCGCAGATCGGTGGCATCGACGTCGCCTGTCGCACCATGGTGCCTGGGCAATGGCGATGGCGCTCTTCTTTCTCGGGTCGTTCGCATTGTGGTGGGCAACGGCGGCCGGATGGTCGAATCTCACGTTCCGAGTGTTCTTCACCGCCGGTGCGGTCCTGAACGTGGCGTGGCTCGCGCTCGGCACCATAGCACTACTCGCCGGTGATCGAATTGCGCGACCAGTACGCGCTGCGCTGGCACTACTCAGCGCATATGCGATCGGAGTCATGGCGGTGGCGCCGACCACTGCTCCGTTCGTTGCCGATGAATTTCCGCGAGCGCGGGATCACTTCGGAATGCTTCCTCGCTTGATAGCTGCCATCGGCTCGGGGATCCCCGCCACGGTGATCATCATCGGTGCATTGTGGTCGATCGTTCGCCTGCTGACGGGACGAACCCCTGCGGTTGGCACCGCACGTCGCACCAACCTTGTTTCGGCACGTCGATTGGTGGCGAGCAACGTGCTCATCGCCATCGGCACGGTCGTGCTGTCCGGCAGCGGTTCGCTCGCCGGCCGACTCGGTGAAGAACGCGCCTTCACGGTCACCTTGTCGATCGGTGTCGTGATACTTTTCCTCGGTTTCCTCGTGCCGAGCGCAGGCGGTGGCTCGGACCTTACAGCGGCATCAACGAAGTTCTCGTCGCAACACCTTGCCCGTTGAGCCAACGGGTAACTGCGGAACGAACAACACCTTCGTCGGACACTTGTAGCGGGCCAGTCGCGCTCGACAGTGATCGATGAGCGCGTCCTCGTCCAACTGCGATCCCCCGCGCAACACCACGTACGCACGCACCGTTTCACCGGTATGTGGATGGTCCACCCCGACGACCGCGGTCTGTGCCACGCCGGGATGTTCGAGAATTGCCTCCTCCACCTCGGCGGGATACACGTTGAAGCCGGAAACGATGATGAGGTCCTTCGCACGATCCACGAGGTACAAGAAGCCGTCGTCGTCGATCACCGCAACATCGCCCGTGCGTAGCCATCCGTCCGGCGTGAGCGCACGCGCGGTCGCCTGGGAATCCTCGAAGTAGCCACGAAACACGTTTGGACCGCGCACCCAAATCTCACCGGCATCACCACGCAGGGTGTTCTCGCCGTTCTCGTCCACGAGACGCACTTCCACCCCCGGGAGCACACGGCCGATCGACCCGATCTTGGTGAGTGCCGTTTCCTTATCCACATCGGTGGTGGTGGTAACCACGGGGGAACACTCCGTGAGGCCGTACCCCTCCGTCACCAGGAGGCCGAAGCGCTCGTAGAGGGCACGCGTGGTGTGCTCGGGCATCTTTGCCGCGCCGGTCAATGCGGTGCGCACGTTGACGAATGCATCCTTGGGAAGATTCGGCATCTGTTCGAACGCCATCCAGAGTGGCGGCGCTCCGGGAATGAGCGTGACCTTGCGATCGCGGATGGTGTCGATGGCGGTCATCGGGTCGAAGCGCTCCACCAGCACAATCGCCGAGCCTCGCATCAGCGAATATGCGAGCACCACGTTGAGCCCGAAGATGTGAAAGAGCGGCAACACCCCGTACACCACGTCGGTTCCATCGAGTTTCCGAACCTTGGCAAGTTGCTCAAGGTTCGACTGCAGGTTGCCATGCGACAGCATCGCCGCCTTCGGTGAGCCGGCGGTTCCGCTGGTGAACAGCATGATGGCCAGGTCGTCGGCCTGTACGTCCACGACCGGCGCAGCCGTCTTGGTGAGGAGGTCTGCAAAGTGCAGGGCCCCCGGTACCTCTCCCGAGGTGGTGATGACATGGGCAAGATGCGGCAAGGAGGACCGGTCGACGTGTGACCAGCCCGCAACTGCCGACGGCGCAATCACCACCGCTCGCGCTCCGACGGCACCAAGCTCACGTTGCAACTCCGGTGCAGGTGCCGTGGGATTCAACGGCACGCATACGATTCCGCGACCGAGGCACGCAAAGTACGTGATCACGAATTCCACCGTGTTGCCGCACAACAGTGCCACTCGGTCACCGCAGCCCACGCCGAGTGCATCGAGCGCACCGCGCACCGCCCCGATGTGGTCCCGAAGCTCGCCATAGGTAGTGGCGTTCCCGCGGCTGATGAGTGCGGTCGCCGAAGATGGATGGCCGTCGAGCAAGGTTGCGAGGTTCATGGGCATAGTTGCGTGGTGCTAGCTCATCAAGATGGAAACGAGACCTGCCGCAAAGATGGCCGCGAGAAGCAACCCCAGTGCCAGCGTTGTAGCGGGACGCACGCCGACCACCTTACCGAGCGTCACTCCGGCGTCGACTGGCTGCGGCGCAATCGAACGTTCGTGGTAACGCCACCAACGTCGTCGAGTGCCGACAGCGTCACGGCATCACCAACACCGAGCGACAGCGCATCCGCCGCCGATCCACGATCGACGGAGATTGCCAACATCCCGAAGGAATCGATGACCAATCCGATACCACCACCGATTGCAGAGAAGTTCGGTGCCACCACCGCCGATCGCGACGAACGCTCGCCGGACGCTGTGGTGAAAGTGATGCTCAGTGTGCTCCCGTACGACGAAACTTCGTCCGGGCCGACGTTGAGTTGACAGTTTCCGTAGCGATCCACCCACGTGATTTCTGCAATCGTCTCCTCACCTTCGACACGTGAGAGAGGAACCACACCAGGCAGCAGCACATTCGGATCGATTGCATCACCGAGTGCGGCAAGCGGCACGCCGTTGCAGAGATGCGCTGCTGCTGGTGCGAAAATGTCCCGACCGGCAAACGTCGTGCCGGGTGTGGCGAGTTGGTACTCGGGATTGTTGAGCACCACGGCCGACTCGGCACCTCCGGCCAATGCCGTACCCATCGAGAGCAAGCCATTGTCTGGGCCGATCAACACCCCTCGCCCGCCCCCCACGGAAACCGCAACCGCACGACGCGTCGTTCCCACGCCGGGGTCGACCACGGCCAGCACGATGCCCGTCGGCGCGTAGGAGATGCAACGGGCAAGTGCCAGAGAACCTGCGCGGACGTCGAACGGTGGAATGTCGTGCGTGAGGTCGATCACCTTCGCATGGGGTGCAAGGTCGGCGATGACGCACTTCACGATGCCGACGAACTCGTCGCGTACTCCGTAGTCGGAGAGGAACGAGATAGTGTCGTATCGCTGATTCGTCATGAGATGATCGCCGGATGGTCACGCTATTGCGGAAAAACGTAAGGGTCGGTGCCAACCCCCCGACGGCACCGACCCATACGGCGCAACCCTTTCGGGCGCGACTCCCGGAACGGCACGCCGTCCGGTGATCTGATGAAGTCCTACCTTACGCAGTGTTGGAGATTTTGCAACACCCAACTCGACGAAATTTTGCGAGTCGAATCGATGACGTTCGAGTCGAAATCGTGCTCACACCGCACGCGGAAAGGTTGCTATCCTGCCGCAGCGACGCTATGCGTCACCGAGTTCCTTGCTGCGATCGGTTGCCGCACGAACTGCCTTGATGATCGCGTCACGAACGCCGTGCATCTCCAATTGGGCGACCCCTGCCGCCGTGGTACCGTTCGGCGACGTTACACGCAGGCGGAGATGCTCGGCGCCATCGGGTTCGCGTTGCAGGAGCGCAGCCGATCCGGCAATCAACTGCGAAACCAGTGTGGCGCTTGTGACGGAGTCGAAACCTTCCGCGCGAGCCGCGTGGTACAGCGATTCCGCCAGGTAAAAAACGTATGCGGGACCCGAACCAATCAGTCCGGTGAACGCATCGAGCATCGACTCATCCAACTCCACCACGCTTCCCATGCCTTCCATCAGTTGTCGTGCCCACGACCGATCGGCGGCGTCACAGTTGGCCGAGACACAGACGGCGGTTGCCGACATTCCCACGAGGGCCGGGGTGTTGGGCATTGCGCGCACCACACGTACGGCCTCCCCGGTCGCCTGCTGCAAGGCTGCGAGTCGCACACCCGCGGCAATCGACATGATGCGCGATGCTCCGCGCGCCACCGCAGCCGTGCAGACTTCCGCAACCTGTGAAGGCTTCACCGCGACGATGACGTCGCCACACGCGGGAATCGATTCGGTTACTTCGACACCGGGAAACATGTGCGTCAGTTCCCGACGACGGTCCTCCCGTGCTTCCACGACGATGATCTCGCCGGGACTCCTCCCAGCATGGAGTGCCCCTTCCACGAGGGCCGCACCCATGTTTCCACCGCCGATGATCACCAACACCGGAACTGCTCCCACGTTGCGAAGGCTACTGAGCCGACGAAAATCGACTCGCAAATGCGCGACGGACGAGTTCGTCGAATTGTGCCTCGACGGTGACATACAACGTGCCGATGATGCGATCCAACTCCGACTCCGTCAATGCAGCGAGCACCAACTGCCCGGTGAGGAACACCGCATTTTCTGCACCGAGTGCATAGTGGGCGCCCACCAGCCTTTCGTTTCGTCGTAGGAGAACCTCGAAGACCTCCGCCGAGTTCTCCTCGGGAAACGGCATCACGTACGTCTCGTAGTGCAATGTGCGTTGACCGAGTCGCAGCCAGATGGTGGTGAATTCCTTTACATCACCTCGTAGACGAACCATCCAACGGTCCGATTCGTTCGGCGCACGACCGGCAGAGATGGTGTTGGGGTGGGATTGGTGCACCGTTGCAAGCCATTCGTCGATGCGACGCTCGAAACTCGCGCGCTCACCCTCGTCGAACAGATTGCTCACGGCGTCCGACTTCGCACCACGCTCAACTGCAGAGCACGAGATCGCGAGCGGCAAACTCCGCCACCGTTCGGCGCATACGCATCGCAGCGTGCTGCCATGAATACCGCTGACTGCGAATCACCGCCTCGTCGCTCAGTCGGGCCGCAAGGTGGGGATCGTCCAACACCTGTGTGACTCGGGCTGCGAACAATGAGGCATCACGCTGCGGCACGAGATAGCCGTTGACGCCATCGGCGATCAGCGACATCAACCCACCCACTGCGGTGGCAACCACCGGTGTGCCGCACGCCGATGCTTCGAGCGCAACCAGTCCGAAACTCTCGCTTCGCGAGGGAACCAACACCACGTCGGCCGCGCGGTAGAAGGTGGAGAGCAGGTGGTGCGGCTGTGGATCGATGAAGTGCACTCGATCGGCAACTCCAAGCCGTTCGGAAAGTGCGACCATCCGCGCGTACTCCCGATTACCTTCCCTGCCACTCGCTCCGCCCACTACGAGGAGCACGGCATCTCGACGTTCCAGCGTGGCGAGGGTTTCGATGGCGACATCGAGTCCCTTCAACGGCTGGATTCGTCCGACGAACAACAACACAGGCTGTTTACCGAGGCCCAACGCACTTCGGGCACCCACTCGACTTCCCGGCGAGAAGTACGCGCGGTCGACTCCTGGCGTGATCACCTCGACCGTGCCTGGTGATGCGCCGTACAGTTCGCGAAACTGCCGACGTTCCTCCTCGCACGAAACGAAGATTGCATCACTGCATCCGATGATTGACGACTCGATCTTCTGGCGTTCAACCGACTCGGCATCGCCGTGCAACGCCTTCACCCGGGCCAACGTGTGGAAGGTGGTGATGAGCGGCAAGTTCAGGTCGTGCTTCAGTTGATGGCCCGACAACCCGGACAACCAATAATTGGCGTGGATCACATCGGCGGGCGAATGCGTGCGCAGGTGGTGGCTCACCGTGTCGGTGAACTCCGGGACGATTTCCACCAGCTGCTCCTTGGGAAGATCCACGTCTCCGGCACGCACGTGCACCAGTCGGTGATTCGGTTCGATCTCCACCACGTCGGGCAAACCGCGCTTCCAGGCGCGCGTATACGTGGTGCACTCCACGCCGAGTCGTGCCAACGAGGAGGTGAGTTCACGAACGTACACGTTCATGCCGCCGCCGTCGCCCACGCCGGGTTGGGCGAGTGGCGAGGTGTGCAGGGACAGCACAGCAACACGCTGCACAGGGGAAGCAGCCATGGATTCTGAACCTATCTGGAAGCGGCGGCCACCGACGAGGTCGGGCCTCAATTGGTCGTGTCGTCCGCCACGAAACTGCGGTAGATCGCCAACATTGCCTGCTTTTGGTCGTCGGACAAACGTGGGTCGGTGGCGATGGCATCCACGACCGCATTGCCCTGGGATTCCTTCGTATCGAGCATTCCAGCGCGCTCATAGAGCGTCTCGGCGGAAATCTCCAGCGCGCGTGCAATCTGCTGCAAGATGTCGGCCGACGGTTTACGCAGACCTCGCTCGATCTGCGACAGGTACGGATTCGAGACTCCGGCGCGCTTGGCCAAGTCACGGATCGACTGCTGTGCAATCTCTCGCTGCTGTCGAATGAACGAACCGAGATCCGGGCGTTTTCTACCGGGCATGTCCACTCACTCTCGGAACACGGTGCAGGATCGTCAACGCTTTTCGTCGAGCAGCGAGTCGATGTTCGTGGCCTCCGCTCGGTAACGACGGACCAGTTCGTTCGACAACTCGTCGATCTGACCGAACAAAGATTTCCTCCGGGACGACACCCGCGACTCGAACTCCGAGAGTCGCTGACAGCAACCCTCCAGTTCGTCGTCGTCAAGTTGTCGCAAACTTCCAAAGCCAACCTCAACGCACAACGTCTCGAGTTCGGCCACCAGTGGATGATCCACCATCACGGCAGTGTCCCGTGGCGGACGGTTGGAGCCAGACCCGCGCTCTTCGGCGAACACCCGGGTGATGCCATCGGTGATGTCGGCATTCGTCAGATCGCCATCACTGCGACGACGCTGCTCATTGCGAGCGATGTCCAGGCGCCCTTGTGCCATTCGACGGGCGAACGAAACCGCGTCCTCCTCCTCCTGCAACTCCTGTCGCTGCGCCCGAACTTGCTCGAGCGTGAGTGCCGAAAGGTCGGCGCCACCGGATACCGGCGGCAGGACCGCTACTTCGTCCGTGTCGCTCACCTGGGCGTCGGGACTACATTCCTCTCCGTTCAGCCACACCGTGCAGGATCCCAACACGGCTTCGAACGAGGTTCCGAATTGCTGCGTGGCCGTGTTCAATACTTCCGCCACGGTGGTGCCGGCAACGATTTCGCGTGAACGACCTGCCGCCTCACGAGCCGATGCGAAGAGAAGCAAGCGCGCCACGAGGTCAGCGTACAGAAGCCACTACTCTGCCTCCTTGCATCTCATGACCGAACAGACCACTTCGAACTCGGCAATCGTCGTCCGTCACGGCGAGTCGGAGTGGAACGTGCTGGGTAAATGGCAGGGACGCGCCGACACCCGACTCACACCGATCGGCCGTGCACAAGCACGGGCAGCCGCCGAACGCTTACTCACGGACGGCATCGTGATCAACGGGGTGACATCGAGTTCCCTCTCGCGGGCACGTGAAACCGCCGAGATCATCGCCGTACGGCTCGGTGTTGGCGACGTACGAGTCGACGACCGTCTCGTCGAGACCGACGTTGGTCCGTGGCAGGGCCTCCGCGAACCCGAGATCGAAGCCGGGTGGCCCGACTACCTGCGCAACCGTCGCACTCCCCCGGGGCACGAGGCCCCGGAGGTGGTGTTTGCGCGGGCGGAGCAGGCGCTGCGCGACGTCCTCACGTCGTCACGCCACATCACCGGCTCTTCGTCGCGCGTGCTGGTGGTGAGTCACAGTGGCGTCATTCGAACGGTGCGGCGCATGATGCAGGTGCACGATCGACGACTCCACAACCTGGAGGGCTGCCACTTTGCCGTGGACCGGGATGGCAATCTGGTCGCCGGCGAGTTCATCGCACTCGTTACGCCGACGCACATCACCACCAACGACGCCGTCTAAGGTCGATCCTCGTGCGACGGCTACTGGATTCGTCGTACGACACGGCGGTGCGGGACAACCTCGTACCTCTCACGGTCACTCGTATCGCGGCGAACACGTGCTACCGGTTTGCGCCGCCATTCATCGCGATCATTGCGGGCCAAGCGCAGGGATTCGACGTCTCCATCACTCGCGTCGGATTGGTGATCAGCATTTCCGAACTCGCCGGGTTTCTTGCGCCGCTACTCGGCACGTTCGTCGATCGCGTGTCTCGGCGCACCTCTCTCGCCGTGGGCTTGCTCGGCTCGTTCGTCGGCACCATGATGATGGCTGGCGCCCCGAACCTGGTGGTGCTGTGCGTCGGTCTCACGTTGTTGAATCTGCTCAAGTCGTGCTTCGACCTCGGCATGGCCGCGTGGATCAGCGACAGAGTGCCCTACGAACGTCGCGGTCGAGTGGTGGGAATCACCGAGACGTCCTGGGCACTCAGTTTGTTGTTGGGGGTCTCGCTGCTCGGTGTCGTCACCGCAGCGACGTCGTGGCGTATCGCCGCCCTCGTCGGCGGAATGTCGATCGCCGCTTGTGCGGTGTGGCTCGACCGTCGAATTCGAGCCGCAGGCGAGGTGCCGGTGAGCACCGAACACGCCCCGCGTGCAGTGGGTCGCCTGGCCGCGCGCGACTGGCTCGTGCCGCTGTCGATGTTCGGTCTCATGGGCGGTAGCCAGTGTTTGTTCGTCACGTTCGGTGCTTGGCTCACCGACGACTTCGATTTCGGCGCCAACGGAATTGCCGCCGTCGGATTCGCCCTCGGTGCCGGCGAATTGTTCTCATCGGTGTCGAGCGCGCGGTTGACGGATCGCATCGGGAAGGAACGCAGCGTCGCACTTGGTGCGGGACTCATGGTGCCGAGTGCGCTCGTGCTGGCGGGCTTCGACTCGATCCTGCCGTTGGGCTTGATTGCCCTTGCCGTCTTCATCATCGGTTTCGAGTACGGAGTGGTGAGCATGTTGCCCATCGCCACCAATCTCGTTGCGTCCGCACCGGGGAAGGGATTCGGCCTCGTCATCGGTGCAGGAACCTTCGGTCGTGGCGTGCTGACCTTCGTAGCAACGGCACTCTACGAGTGGTCGGGAGTCAGTGGTGCAGCACTCGCGAGCATCGCCTGTGCGATGCTCAGTGCCGCAACGATCCTGCTGTTCAACCGCGGTAGGCGTTCGTAATCGGAAGTCGGCGGTCCTTGCCGAAGGCCTTGCTCGTCACTCGAACTCCCGGCGGGAGTTGGCGACGCTTGTACTCGTTGTTGTCCACCAATCGCACGATGCGTCGAACCAACGACTCATCGAAGCCGTGCGCGATGATCTCCGCCGCGGTTCGGTCGTCTTCCACGTACAACTTCAGCACGGCATCGAGAACGTCGTACGGCGGCAGGCTCTGATCGTCGCGCTGGTCGGGGCGCAACTCGGCGGACGGTGGCTTGGTGAGCGTCGATTCGGGAATGATCTCTCGACCCGCGCGATCGTTCACTCGCCTGCTCAGTGAGTACACATCGGTCTTGAAGATGTCCTTGATGACGGCGAATCCGCCGACCGAATCGCCGTACAGGGTGAAGTATCCCACCGCAAGTTCGCTCTTGTTGCCCGTCGTCAATACCATCCAACCGAATTTGTTGGAGAGTGCCATGAGCGTGGTGCCGCGCACGCGGCTCTGTAAATTCTCCTCGGTGAGGTCGGCCTCACGACCACCAAACGTCTCGGCCGTCATCTCCAGATACGCACCAAAGGCCGGCTCGATGGGAATGCGCAACACGTCGATTCCAAGGTTGCCTGCAAGCACGGCTGCGTCGGTTTGCGACCCTTCACTCGAATAACGCGAGGGCATCGATACCCCGTGCACGTGTTCGGCGCCGAGTGCGTCGACGGCAATCGCAGCCACGAGCGCGGAGTCGATTCCACCCGACAAACCGAGTACCACGTCGGTGAAACCGTTCTTGTGCACGTAATCCCGCGTGCCAAGGGCGAGTGCCGACAGGATTCCATCGTGCTCGTCGGCGACCGGTGCGAGACGGGTGGACGTCACGTCGGTTCGCGCGCCGGCATGAGTGACCGACTTCGGCTGAGCGACGGGTTTCGAACGGCTCACCCTTGGTTCGGGAACGGCGACATCCACCACCACCAACTCCTCGGTGAAGTGGTCGGCTCGAGCAACCACCGTGCCCGTCGCATCCACCACCAACGACCCACCGTCAAAAACGAGTTCGTCCTGCCCGCACACCTGGTTCACATAGGCGATGGGAAGACCAGTTTCCTCTACCCGCTTGATGATCGTTCGTTCACGTACACCACTCTTGGCACGGTCGAATGGAGAGCCGTTGATGTTCACACACAACTGGCTGCCCGCGGCACGTTGCCTTGACACGGGCCCGTCGGCGATCCAGACGTCCTCACAAATGCTGAGCGACACGGCGACGCCGGCGATGTCGTACAACGTGACATCGTCGTGACCAGCCGCGAAGTATCGTGCCTCATCGAAGACCGAATAGTTCGGCAATAACTGCTTGTGATACACACCGACGACCGATCCGTTCGCACAGACGGCTGCGGCGTTGAACAACCTCGGTGGTTTCGCGCTCGATCGTTCGATCGGCTCGTCGTTCGCCACGTCCACGAACCCGACGATCACGGCGCAACCACCGCTTCGCGCAGCAACCTTCTCCAGCGCCACACGATTGTCGGCAACGAACCCGGCCTTCAGTACCAAGTCCTCCGGTGGATATCCCGAGAGTGTGAGTTCTGGGAACGCCACGAGGTCGCACCCCGCGTGTTCGGCTCGTGCCAGGAACTCCTCCACCTTGCCCACGTTGTAGGCAAGGTCGCCGACTCGGGGATTGATCTGGGCAAGACCCACCCGCAACACGGGTGAAGCAGCAGTTTTTGCCACGAAATCAGGCTACTGAACGCACTTCCGGCGGAATTTTCACACCGCGTTAACAAACGGATGATGTCCCCGACACGCAGGTGTACGAAACTGAGACGTCACGTTCCACGAAAGGAAACAATCCATGCCATATCAGGCCGAGTACATCTGGATCGACGGTGCCAAACCAACGCCGATGCTTCGCTCAAAAACCAAGATCATCGACAACTCGGTGAAGACACCACCAATCTGGGGCTTCGACGGTTCCTCCACGGAGCAGGCAACGGGCGAGTCGTCCGACTGCATGTTGAAGCCGGTGTTCTGGTGCAAGGATCCCCTGCGTGGGGGTCGGAACATTCTGGTGATGTGCGAGGTGTATCTCGCCAGCACGGGTGAACCGCATCCCACCAACACGCGTGCGGCCTGCGCAGCAGCTGCTGCTACCTACAAGGCGAACGGAATGATCTACGGCATCGAGCAGGAATATACGTTCATGCGACTCAACGGTCGGCCCTACGGGTTTCCCGAGGTTGACGGAGAGCCCGGACCGCAGGGTCCGTACTACTGCGGCGTCGGCGCGGGCCGCGTTATGGGTCGCGATGTCATCGAGATTCACACCCAGGCATGCCTCGATGCCGGACTCATGATCTCGGGTACCAACGCCGAAGTGATGCCCGGTCAGTGGGAGTTCCAAGTTGGACCCCTCGATGCCCTCGCCGTGAGCGACCAGTTGTACGTAGCCCGTTGGCTGCTGCATCGCATCGCCGAAGACTTCGACATCGTGGTGTCGTTCGATGCCAAGCCCCAGAAGGGCGACTGGAACGGAGCGGGTGCGCACACCAACTTCTCCACCAAGGCGATGCGCTCGTCGTACGAGGCCATCGAAGCCGCCTGCAAGGCGATCGGTGGTCGCGTCATGGAACACGTGAACAATTACGGTCACGACATCCAGAGCCGTCTCACGGGAAAGCACGAAACCGCTCCCTGGAACCAGTTCAGTTACGGCGTCTCCAATCGCGGCGCTTCGATCCGAATTCCATGGCAGGTTGCCAAGGATCGCAAGGGCTACGCCGAGGATCGCCGACCGAATGCGAACATGGATCCATACGTCGTAACGCGATTGCTGTTGGAAACGGTGTGCGCACAAGAAAAGGTGCCGTCCACCAAGAGCAAGCCGAAGGCGAAGAAGAAGGGTCGCAAATAGCCCACCGGGGCGCATGTTGCCGCACGCTCGGCGGCATGCGCCCGGTCGGGTGAACGTCGCCGTTGCGACGGTTGACTGAAGGGATGCCCGACATGCGTGACGCCCAGCGCGACTACGTGCTTCGCACGGTGGAAGAGCGGGGAATCCGTCTGGTGCGATTGTGGTTCACGGACGTGCTCGGCAATCTCAAGAGTTTCGCCATCAGCCCGGCGGAGATGGAGAATGCACTCAACGACGGCATGAGCTTCGACGGCTCGTCCATCGACGGCTACGGTCGCGTTCAGGAAGCCGACGTCCTCGCACTCCCCGATCCCAACACCTTCGAAGTACTGCCCTGGGTGGATTCCAAGTCCGCCGAAGCCCGGGTGTTCTGCGACATCGCACAACTCGACGGAACCCCGTTTGACGGCGACCCGCGTCAAGTACTACGACGCAACCTCGATGCGGCACGGCGCCAAGGCTTCGTGTTCTACGTCGCGCCGGACATCGAATACTTCTACTTCGCACCTGGCGCCAGCGATGGTCGTCCCGTGCCGCTCGATCATGGCGGATTCTTCGATCTCACCACCACCGACATCACGAGCGCACTGCGCAAGGAAACCATCCGCACGCTCGAGACCATGAGCATTCCCGTGGAATACAGCTTCCATGAGGACTCTCCGAGTCAGCACGAAATCGACCTGAGACACACCGATGCACTCACCATGGCCGACAGCGTGATGACGTTTCGCTTCGTGGTGAAGGAAATCGCTGCGATGCGCAACGTGCACGCCACCTTCATGCCGAAACCCTTGGAGTCCGTGCAGGGCTCGGGAATGCACCTGCATTTGTCGTTGTTCAAGGACGACGTCAACGCATTCCACTCCGAGAACGATCCGTACAATTTGAGCGACACGGCCAAGTCGTTCATGGCGGGGCTGTTGCGGCACGCCGGGGAGATCGCAGCCGTCACCAATCAGACGGTCAACAGCTACAAGCGGCTCGTACCGGGTTTCGAAGCGCCGGTTCACGTTTCGTGGGCACGCAACAATCGAAGCGGTCTCATTCGAGTACCCGTACCCAAGCGCGGCAACGAACTTGCCACGCGAATCGAACTTCGTTCGCCCGATCCTGCATGCAACCCGTACCTCGCCTTCTCGGTCATTCTCGCGGCAGGTCTGCGCGGAGTCGAGCAGGGCTACGAGCTGCCGATGGAGTCCGACGCCAATCTGTTCGAGATGGGCGACGCCGCACTCACCAAACTTGGCATTGAACAACTCCCACAGTCGCTCAACGATGCGCTGAGGATGATGGAGTCCTCATCGCTGGTGGCCGAAGCCCTCGGTGAACACATCTTCGAGTGGTTCCTGCGCAACAAGCGCGCCGAGTGGCGCAGGTACAAAACGCACGTATCACAATTCGAGATCGACACCTACCTGCGATCCCTATGACCTCCGCCGGGATGCTCGCCGTATACCCCGACACCCCGAGCGTGGAGCTGGCTCGCACGCTCGACCTTTCGGGATACTCCTGGAAGGGTGTTGCGACGCCGGAGGTGATGAATCGCCTGCAGCCGAGCGACGGCTGGATGGGTGCCGTCGTGTCTTGTGACGACGACCCCGACGGCGGCTGGGCGATGTGTCGTGCACTTCGCAAGCTCGATCAACCCGTTCGCCGCATCCTCGTGATGATCACCGGGGCCCAGATCGGCGACCTGGAAATACGGGAGAATCTCTTCGACGACTTCCTTCTGACTCCGTTTCATCCGCGCGAGCTAGAAGCGCGGCTCCGCCACATGTTCTACAACGAACTCGCGGCACCGTCATCGTCGGTGGTGGAGCATGCGGGACTACGGCTCAACCTTGAAACGTACCAGGCCACCTTCGGCGGAAGGCCGCTGGATCTCACGTACATGGAGTACGAGTTGCTCAAGTACTTCGTGCAGAATCCCGGTCGAGTCTTTTCCCGCGAGGTTCTGCTCTCCGAAGTGTGGGGCTATGAGTACTTCGGCGGTGCGCGAACCGTGGACGTTCACGTTCGACGTTTGCGCGCCAAATTGGGCGAAGAGCACGCACACCTCATCGAAACCGTGCGGAGCGTGGGCTACCGATTCGGTGCTTCGAAGTGGTCGGGGTGAACGTCAGATAAACATGGCGACGCCGATCAACACGAAGAGTGCTCCGGCGACTCGCTGAATGAGTTTCAGGTTGAGTCGTCGGGTCAACGCCGATCCCACGAGCACTGCCAGACCCGAGACCAGCGCGAGTGCGCTTGCCGCACCGACGGCTACCGCCCATGGTGTGTCGCTAGTGGCGGACAAACTTGCGGTTGCCAACTGCGTGATGTCGGCAAACTCCGCCAGTCCCACGGTTGCGACGGAAACTGAATAGACCGAACCCCACGAACGAGGCGATTCGGGTGCGGTGTCATGATTCGAGTCATCCTTTCGCCACGACTCCCATGCGAGGGACGTACCCGCCGCCACGAACAACACTCCCACGCCGAATCGAATGGGGTCCTCCGGCAAGCGCGCAAGCAGACCACCGAGCAGTGTGGCGACCACCACGTGAAAGGTGTATGCAGTCGTCACCCCGCACCACACTGCCGATTTGTGCGTGAATCGAGTGGACAGCAACAGCGTTGCGAACATGGTTTTGTCCGGTAACTCTGCCAGAAAGACAACCCCGAATGCAGTGAGAAGGTCGGCGATCATCGTTCAACCGTCATTGCACGGCTGATTGCATTCGCCTGGCAAGTCGTGCATGATCGCCGAGCATCGCGTCGATCCTGCTGCTTGCCAACCGATGGTCCCGGACCACGACGCGACCATTCACGATGGTGTGCCGAGCCGCAGTGGGCCCGCACCGTAACCAGCCCTCGATCGGGTCGTCCACGACGCCGGCGAATTGCGGACCATCCAACGACCACACCACCACGTCACCCATGCTTCCGACACTCAACTCACCGATCTCACCCAGACGACCGAGGCAACCGGCGCCACCTCGTGTGGCCATCTCCAACGCCATGCGTGCCGTGCCAGCGTCGGCACCACTCACGAGTTTGGCCAGCAGCATCGCTTGACGGGCCTCGAGCCACAGTGAAGCAGCATCCGCCGACGACGAGCCATCGACTCCGAGGCCGACGTGAACACCTGCAGTTCGCAACTTCACCACCGGTGCGATGCCCGACGAGAGGATCAGGTTGCTGCTCGGGCAGTGGGCAACACCAACTCGGGCGTCACCGAGACGTCGAACCTCGTCATCGTCGGGCTTCACGCAGTGCGCCAACCAGACGCGATCGTGGAGCCAACCGACATCGTCGAGGTACTGGGTGGGGCGGCAACCGAACGTCGCGAGTGAGTAGGCATCGTCCTCGTCGTTCTCCGCAAAGTGCGTGTGCAATCGAACGTCGAGTCGATCCGCCAGGTTCGCCGAATCGATCATGAGCTGTTTCGTCACGCTGAACGGAGAACAGGGAGCCAGCGCGACACGAACCATCGCTCCACGTGATCGATCGTGGTGTTGCTTCACCGCCCGCTCGCTTGCCGCAAGGATCTCGTCGTGGTCCTGCACCACGTCGTCCGGAGGAAGTCCGCCATCCTTCTCGGAGAGCGACATCGATCCGTAGGTGGGATGGAATCGCATACCGATGTCCCGTGCCGCGTCGATCTCCGCAGACAACAGGTCACCGCCACCCCGTGGGTGCAGATACAGGTGATCCGATGACGTCGTGCAACCAGCCAAGGCAAGTTCCGCCAATCCCACCCACGCCGAGACGTGTGCCGACTCCTCGTCGAGCAGACTCCACATTGGGTAGAGCGTTCGCAGCCAACCGAACAATGCCGAGTTGGTCATCGGACCGTAGGCACGTGTGAGGTTCTGGTACAGATGGTGGTGCACGTTGATGAGTCCCGGCGTCACCAAGCAACCTGAAGCGTCGATTCGTTCGTTTGCCGCTGGTGGCAATCCGCTTCCGACGGCACTGACCACACCGTTGGTGATGGCCACCCAGCCATCGGTTAGTTCGCGTCGCCCATCATCCATCGTGGCGAGCAACCTCGCCGAATGAACGACGAGATCGGCAGACGATTGCGGCGCAGTGCTCAGGTGTTGAGCTCGAGCAGTTCGCTCGTTTCGTTGCGCACACGAGCATCTCGGTGGAGCGACTCACCGAGGACGGCGGCGATCATCGCGGTGCCCAATCCGACCACGACCGGGAATGCCAGGAGAACTACGACGAGGATGACTGCACCAACCACGGGGCTATCGCTTCCGTTTTGCCGGAGTGGCCTGCTTCGTCGATTTGGCCGACCGAGCAGGTTTGGCCGACTGACGCGATGGGCGAACGGGAACGTACGCCCACGCCTCGATCTCCACCGCGCCCTGCGCAGGCAGGGATGCAACGCCGATGGTGCTGCGCGCCGGACGGTGGGCGCCGAACCCCGCCACGTAGGCCTCGTTGAACGTAGGGAACGTATCCATGTCGGTGAGAAAGCAGAGGGTTTTCGACACGTCACGCAACGATGCCCCGACACTCTCCAACTGCGTCTTCAGGTTGGCGATCGCTTGGGTGGTTTGTGCCTTCACTCCGCCCTCCACGATGTTTCCATCGCGCAAGCCGAGTTGACCGGAAACGATCACCCAGTCTCCGGCGCGAACGACCGGTGTGTACGGACCAATTGGTGCTGCCATGCACCCAAGGTTAGACGGACCGCACATCACTACCCTTGTCGCGTGAGTTCGACGACACGGCGGGCATTTTTGCGCACGTCGGGTGAGGTTGTGATGGGTGGCACCGCCGCAATCTCGCTCGGATCACTCCTCGCAGCGTGTGGCGGTGCAGGCAGCGGGAGCGGACTTCCCGACGATGTGCAGATCGTTCAACGATTTCCCCAGAATCTGGTTGCGGGAAGGGTTCGAGTCCCCATCTCACTCGCTAGCAACGGAGGTCTGCTCACCGTCGACGGTGACATCGCCACTCCCGACCAGCTCTCGGCTCGGATACTTCGTATCGATGGCGACCGGGACACGGTGATTCTGGAGGACATCGTCGCCCCGAAACACGATGCGGGGCTGGCCACTCCCTACTGGCCGTTTCGCGCCACGATCACCGAGCCAGGCCTGTACCGACTGGTTCTCGACGGGGGCCCCGATGATGGCGCAGCATTCCAGGTTTTTGCGCGAGGCGAAGTACCAGTGCCGGGCATCGGAGATTCGCTTCCGTCGTTCGACTCACCGACGTTCGACGATGCTCGTGGCGTCTCGCCCCTGTGTACTCGACAACTCGAATCGTGTCCGATGCATTACATCACGTTGCGTGAAGCGCTCGCGATCGGCAAACCGATCGCGTTCTTGGTCGGCACCCCTGCGCACTGCGCAACGGGAACGTGCGCCCCGGCACTCGAGGCGCTGTTGTCGACCCGCAAGGTCGTTGGCGACTCCACCACGTTTCTTCATGCGGAGGTGTACGCCGACCCCGATGCGACGAAAACCGCGGCCGTCGTCGCCGCGATGGCGATGAACTACGAACCGGCTTTGTTCATCACCGACGCGAACGGCATCGTCGTGGAACGACTCGATGCCGTCTTTGACGCCGTCGAGGTTCAGTCGCTGGTCAGCTGAGACTCCAGCCGAAACCGGTCAGCTGAAACTCTGACCGCAACCGCAGGTGCGGTTTGCGTTGGGGTTGGTGATCTTGAAACCCGATTCATTCAACCCGTCGGTGTAATCGAGACTCGCACCAGCCAACAATTGCGCCGATGCGGGATCGACCACCACCTTCACGTCGCCGAACGCCTCCACCTTGTCCTCGGCGGTGAAATCGCCGTCGAAGTACATCTCGTAGGAATAGCCGGAACATCCGCCGGGACGCACGGCTACTCGCAATGCGAGGTCGGATGCGTTCTCGGTTTCCAGCAGTTGCTTTACTTTGATGGCTGCGGCAGGGGTGAGCGTGATCATGATTCCCCAACCTACCGTCGACATGGGGTGTGATGACAAGCACCGTCGTACATAACCAGCGAAACCCGACACATCGGTAGGTTGAGGGCGTGACCGACCGCGCCGTTTCGCCACCGACAGTCGACGAAGTTCGACAGCTGCTCCGATCCGTCATCGACCCGGAACTGGGCGACAACATCGTCGATCTGGGCATGGTGGACTCGGTGTCCATCGAGGCCGGAGTGGTCACCATCGGGGTGAAACTCACCATCAAGGGCTGCCCGCTGCGAGCCCAGATAAAGAACGACATCGAATCCCGCCTTGAGACGCACCCAGGAGTCGGCAAGGTGAAGATCGTCTGGGGGGAGATGAACGCCGAGGAGCGATCCGAGGTGATGACCAAGGCGCGCTGGAATGCGCGGGAAAATGCCGGTGATACCGCGGTGCCCAATTCCGCCCGCGTGTTGGCCATCGCCAGCGGCAAGGGAGGTGTGGGCAAGAGTTCCGTCACCGCCAACTTGGCCGTTGCGCTCGCGTCACACGGCCATGTGGTTGGGGTCCTCGACGCCGACATCTGGGGGTTCTCCATCCCACGAATGCTGGGCATGAGCGACCGCCTCGAAGCGCGTCGGGTGGATGGGGTCGAGAAGCCCCGCATCGTTCCCAACGAACGAACGGTTGGTTCGGGGCTGCTAAAGGTGGTGAGTACGGGCATGCTCGTGGAGGATGAGGGCACTGCGCTGATGTGGCGTGGTCTCATGCTCACGAAGGCGGTCGAACAGTTTCTCAACGACGTGCATTGGGGCGACCTCGACTACCTCCTCATCGACATGCCACCGGGAACAGGCGACGTACAAATGGGCTTGGCACGGATGCTTCCCCGCACCGACTTGATCATCGTCACCACTCCCGCAGTGTCGGCACAGAAGGTGGCGATTCGCGCCGCAGATATGGCGCGTCGAAGTTTTCTGCGCGTGGCGGGTGTGATCGAAAACATGAGCCATTTCACCTGCGAGCACGGAACCATCTATCCACTTTTCGGCGAAGGTGGTGGTACCACGCTCGCCAACGAGATCGGTGCCGAACTGCTCGGCCAAGTACCCATCGAGAATGCCGTAGCGAGCGGCAGCGACATCGGCGAGCCGGTGGCACTCTCGGGTTCTTCGGCCGCCGCCGAGGTCTTCCGAGACATTGCCAAGAAGATCGTCGCAGCAACCGTTCCCGTTACCGAGATGGCGGGCTGTTCGGCTCGACTGCTGGAGTCGGTCGAAATCGCCCTCGGCAAGAAACCGAGGTAACGACTACGGCAGTTCGCCGTACCGCGGGTCGTCGGGAAACACGATTCCTACCACCCGCCCATCATCATCGAATTGCAGCTTGGGCAGGATCGGTGTGGGTACGCCGATCGACTGGGCTGCGGCGACGGCGTCCCGAGTCGTGTGATGCGGGGCCAGGAACTGCAGATTGGCAACGGTGGGCGGAATCATCGCCAAGTCACCCCGTTTGGCGCGCAGTAGAGCTTCGTTCGGGGTGACCCACAAACTGTCGATGGTTTCCTGGTCGTCATGGAGCGGGTCCTGGGCTGGCGGCGACACTGCGACGAAGAAGCGTGTGTCGAAACGGCGAGCCTCGCCTACCGGGGTTATCCAGTGGCTCACGTATCGAATGGTGTCCACGGCGAGACGCAACTGCTCTACTCGACAAAACTCCGCCAGCGAGAGCGATCCCTCGTGCACCGCATGTCGCGCCCTGGCGAAGCGACGCTGCACCTCCGGATCTTCGAGTTTCACGAAGTCGCCCGAATGATCGCGTGCAATCAACACACCCGCCTCCTCGAACGACTCACGTATTGCAGCCACCCAGTAGGCCAAACCGCCACGTGGAACTCGGAGCAAATCACTGGCCTCAGCGTCGGAGAGACCATCGCACAGGTCGTTGAGTTCCGCCGCACCATCCACGTCGTCGACACGACCACCGGGGAATACGTACATGCCACTGGCGAAGGCCGCCGAAGTAGTTCGCTGCATCATGAACACCTCGAGGTCGGTTGGAGTGTCGCGCAACAGCATCACCGTTGCAGCTGGTCGAAGCGGAACGTCGGTGGAACTCGTGGGCACTTGCTCGGTGACTCCGACTTCAGTCCACGCGCGATTTACGCATCTCGCGATAGTCGCGGGCTGCACCCTCGAGTGGCTCGACATCAAGCGTGACTCCGTCGATCGATGCAACACGCAACGGCTGACCACTGGCGATGGGTGTGGCGCGATTGGTGCGCGCCCGCCAGCGGGCTCCCTGCACGGTTGCTTCGCCATCGGGTGCAATGTCGGTTGCCGCCGTTCCCTGCGAACCAATCAACCACTCACGTCCGATGGTTGGGGTGGCGAAACGAGTTCGCACCATCGACGGCATTCCGACCACGAACGCCAGCGCCATCGACGCGACGCCGCTGATCAACGTGAGCCACGACAGTCGCAGTGCCTGCTCCTGAACCGAGCCATACAGTGCAAACGACGCCACGACGAACGACACCAAACCGATGCCCGTCCACACCCTGGGAATTCCGACTTGGACATCGATCGCCAGCGCAATCACGGAAAAAATCAGCAGTGCCAGGCCGATTGGACGCACGGGCAACTCCGTCAATCCGAAGGCACCAAGCACGGTGCAAACGGCACCAACGAAGCCGGCGATTCCGATTCCCGCGGTGTAGAACTCGAAGATCAACAGTGCCAAGCCCAACGAAAACAAAAGGTATGCAAGGGCCGCACTCGCCGACGTGTGCATCAGTTGCTCGAACGTTCCAAGTTTGAAGAATCGGGTCGTGGCTGCTTCGCGCGTGATGGCTCCGGTGTCGTTGATGGCCTCCACCACGGTGTCTAATTCGGTCCCCTTGATGGTCAATCCGTCCATTGCGAACAACATGTTGCGCAGCACGGGAACTCCCTCATCGGCGATGTCGAGGCGTAGGACACCACGGTCCCGCGCGTCGGTGGTACCCAACGTTCCGCTGCGCAACAAGGTGCTCGCCCCACCGAGTGACACGGGCTCTCCATCGACCTCGATGGGAAGTCCGGTGAGACCAACCGTCGCGCGTGGTGCCATGGCCGACACGTCGGCTACGGCGAGGAGGAACGCCGACCAACCAAGTGCTTTCGCCCCGCTCGGGCCCACCCAAACGCCGATGGGAATCGACGAGGTGCGAATGGAGGTCAGCACCTCGCGCATTCGAGCCTCGTCGACGACCGCACCGGGCGAGTTCACCTGCAAGACGAGTGCCTGTGCGCCGCTCGACTCCGACCGCGCAACCGCTTGTTCGATTCCGCCTGCCACCACCGAATCGATGAGCCCACTCACTTCAAAGACATCCACCTTGGCGAGATCCGCCGCATCATCCGCCTGTTGTGGCACGTTGCCGGCAATCATCATGAACAGACCGAGTGTGACCGCTGCAAACATGCCCCGACAACGGTAGCCACGCCAAGAGATAACCTTGCGACGTGCATGTTCTGGTGGCGACCGACGCCCAATACGTCCTCGACGACATCATCGCCGCACTCGGTACTCCCGAGACGTCGTTCACCGTCTGCCGTGACGGTCGTGACGTAACGGCCGCCGTTACCCGACGAACACCGGACATTGCCGTGCTGGATCTGCAAGTGGGTTCGATGGGTGCTATGGCCGTCACCATGAACCTGCGGCTCGATGAGAGTGGCGGTCGCCTGCCACACGTGCCCGTGGTGATGTTGCTCGATCGAATCGCCGACGTTCACTTGGCGCGACGAAGCGGGGCCGAGGCGTGGTTGGTGAAGCCCATCGATTCACTACGACTGCGGCGCGCGGTCAATGAAGTGTGTTCCGGCGGAACATGGCACGAATCCGCGCCACCGATGATGCAGAACAGCTAACGAAACCCACCGTTAGGCTGACGTCGCGTGAAAACGCACTTCGGGGTGTAGCGCAGCTTGGCTAGCGCGCCACGTTCGGGACGTGGAGGTCGGAGGTTCAAATCCTCTCACCCCGACCACATCATCATTGGATTGCCCAAACGTACGAGGTGAGGCGGTCACGAGGCAGCGTTGCGCACCGTCGAGCGGCTCATGCACCTACAAGGAGGCGATGACCAACTCCGCGATCTGCAGTGCATTCAGTGCGGCACCTTTACGCAGATTGTCGTTCGACACGAAGAGCACCAGACCACGCCGATCGTCGACCGACTGATCTTGTCGAATACGTCCAACGTACGACGGATCCTTCCCGGCAGCCAACAACGGCGTTGGAATGTCCACCACCGAAACTCCCGGTGCCTTGTCGAGGATTGCGTGCGCGTGGGCTGGCGTGATCGGCCGGTCGAATTCCGCGTGCAGCGACAGCGAGTGGCCGGTGAACACGGGGACACGCACGCACGTTCCGGACACCTTCAGGTCGGGGATGTGCAGGATCTTGCGCGTTTCGTTGCGCAGCTTCTTCTCCTCGTCGGTCTCCAGGTCACCATCGTCCACCAGCGAACCTGCGAACGGCAACACGTTGAAGGCGACGGTGCGCGCGAACTTGCTCGGGGCCGGAAATTTCAGCGCATCACCGTCGTACGTGAGGCGATCGGCGCGATCCGCAGAGGTGATCTGGGCCTCCAACTCCGCCACGCCCTGTACACCGCCGCCGCTCACGGCCTGGTACGTGCTTGCAGTGAGTCGCACCAGCCGTGCCGCGTCGTGGAGCGGCTTCAATACCGGCATCGCTGCCATCGTCGTGCAGTTCGGGTTGGAGATGATGCCCTTCTTTGCCAATGCGATGTCCTCGGGGTTGACCTCCGACACCACGAGCGGAACTTCCGGATCCATGCGCCAGCACGACGAGTTGTCCACCACGACTGCCCCGGCGGCGGCGAATTTCGGTGCGAGTGCCCGCGACGTGGTCGCCCCGGCCGAGAAGATTGCAACGTCCAGGCCCGACGGGTCGGCGGTGGATGCATCCTCGATAACGATGTTTCGTCCGCCGAAATCGATGCTGCTTCCCGCCGAGCGTGCCGAAGCGAAGAATCTCAACTCATTGAACGCGACGTTTCGTTCGAGCAGCAACGTACGCATGACGTTGCCTACCATTCCGGTGGCACCAACAACACCAATATTCGGTTTTCTTCCTTTCGGCACTCCGTCAGGCTAACCGCGCAACCAACCACCAGTGACTCGGATGCACTCGGCGCACGGCGAGCCGTCGCACTCCCTCTGCCGATACCCGAACGCGTCGCCGCGGCGAATGCACGATGGTGACGTCACGTAGTCGCGTGCCGATGAGATCGATTCCGATGGAAGCCAGTACGTCATCCGGACTCAGTCGATTGGCCTGCCACCCCAGGCGCGTGAGCGCACGAATTCTCGCCATGTGCTTGGCCGCCTTCGGTATGCGCCACAACACTCGAACGAGTCCCCCCAATGGAACGAGCGCGGTATCCAACACGGTCCAGGTACGGAAATTGAGCGCGACCTGTCCGCCGGTCTTGGTAACCCGTAGTGCCTCACTCACGAGTGACAACGCATCATCGGTACCGCAGTGCTGCAAGGTGATGTACGAGAACGCGAAGTCAACCGAACCCGTTGCAACGTCCAACGATCGGCCATCAGCCACGTGCACCGTTCGTAGTGACGGCGGGCTTCCATGATGAAAGACGGTCTCGCGGCACCGCTCGAGAAAGGCGGCATCCACGTCGGCGGCGTACACCATGGCGAATCGCTTACTGAATCCGGCGGTCATTCGTCCGATTCCACTGCCGATTTCCACCATGCTGAGCGTCCTGGTGGAATCGTCGGTGAACCCGAACAACTTCAAATATCGACGAACTTCGTTGTCGCCACCCGCAGTGAACGATTCGAGGGATACCTCGCCGGTCTTGTTGTCGAACACCCAGCCGGTACTCCGAACGGATTCGTCCGCACTCAACGACTCGGTTCGAAGACCCGCACTTCGCCATGGCACGCCCTGTGGACGTCGCAACCGAGTCCCGATTCGGTGTAGCAGGGTCATGTACTACGTGCGCTCTGGGAGTGGTGCCGAGTAGTCGTCTCCGCTGTCGAGTCCGAACGCGGTGTGGAGTGCCTGTACCGCCGTTTGCATCATTGGTGCGCGCACCACCACGGATATTCGAATGGTGGACGTGGAGATCATTTCGATGTTCACGCCGTTGTCCGCCAGGACACGAAACATCTTCGCAGCGACCCCCGGGCTCGTCTTCATTCCCGCGCCAACGAGTGACACCTTGGCGATGTCGTCGTCGTGGTTCACTCCACCTGCACCGAGATCGCGAGCGATGCGTGCCACGATCGGCTCGGCGGTCGACACATCGGCCTTGGGGACCGTGAACGAGATGTCGGTGGTTCCCGACGTGGAGGTGTTCTGCACGATCATGTCCACGTTCACGTTTGCCGTCGCGAGTGCCTCGAAGATGTCCGCCGACACACCGGGGCGATCGGGAACGGCGAGGATCGTTATCTTCGATTCGCTCGCATCCTGTACGACTCCGGAGATGACTGGCTCTTCCATGTTCTTCATCCTTTCGTGATGACGACCCACCACCCACGTGCCCTCCTCCCATGTGAAGCTCGACCTCACATGGATGGGCACATCGTGGTTGCGGGCGAATTCCACGGAGCGCAGGGCGAGCACCTTGCTACCTGCGCCCGCCATCTCCAACATTTCATCGAACTGCAGAACCGGAACCTTTCGTGCCTGGGGCACGACGCGCGGGTCCGCAGTGAACACGCCCGTAACATCCGTGTAGATTTCGCACGAATCGGCGTCGAGGGCCGCGGCCAGCGCAACCGCGGTGGTGTCGCTGCCACCTCGACCCAGCGTCGTGATTTCCTTGGCGGTGCTGATTCCCTGGAATCCGGCAACGACCGCCACCTTGTTGTCGCCGAGCGCGGAGCGCACGCGATCACCCTTTACCTCGAGAATCTTCGCCTTCGTATGGACGGTGTCGGTGATGATTCCAACCTGGGATCCGGTGAAACTCACCGCATCCACGCCGACATCATGCAGCGCCATGCACAGCAGGGCCATGCTGATTCGCTCTCCCGTGGTGAGCAACATGTCCATCTCACGACTCGGCGGATTGGTCGATACTTGTCGCGCGAGTTGCAGAAGATTGTCGGTGGCCTTGCCCATCGCCGATACCACGACGACGAGTTGATGACCGGCAGCGCGGGTAGTGGCGATGTGACGAGCCACGTTTCGCATACGTTCCGGGTCGGCAACCGACGTTCCCCCGTACTTTTGCACGATGAGCGCCATGACGAAACAACGCTATCCGCGGACGATATTGCGAGTCGGTAGCATTTCCCACTCGTGGGTACATCAAAGCGTGAACGTCAAAAGAAGAACCGCGATGCTCGTCGAGAGCAGCTCACTCGACGTCAACAGCAGGGCAAGGCCCGCAAGCGTGGCGCACAAATCGGCGTCGTGGTGCTGCTAGTGGTGGCGCTCGTGGGATTCGTCTTCATCACGGGCAACAACTCCGACGATGCCGCGATCCAGACCGAATCCGATGCCTTCGATACCGCCGCCGATGCCACCCAGGACATCGACACTGCCGAGCCGAGTGGTCCGTTCGTCTACGGAACGAGCGAGTGCCCACCAGTCGACGGCAGCGCCGAGCAGCGCCGCGAGTTCGACGATGCCCACCAATTGTGCATCGACCCCGCCAAGTCCTACACGGCCACGTTCGACACCACCCAGGGCGAGTTCTCCGTACGACTGTTGCCCGATCGCGCACCCGGCACGGTGAACAACTTCGTGTCCCTTGCCCGCTGGAAGTACTTCGACGGAACCCAGTGCCACCGAGTGATCGAGAACTTCGTCGTGCAGTGCGGCGACCCCACTGCAACGGGAACCGGTGGTCCCGGCTATTCCTTCGCCGACGAACTACCCCGAGCCGGCGACTACCGGATCGGATCGTTGGCCATGGCCAACTCCGGCCCCGATACCAACGGCAGTCAGTTCTTCATCATCACCGGCAACGACGGTGCATCGTTGCCACCGAGTTACTCGCTGTTCGGCGAGGTCGTTGACGGACTCGACACCGCTGTGAAGGCGATGGGCGCCCTCTTTAATCCGGACCCGGCAGCAAACGGTGTTCCACCAGCCGGTGACATCGTGGTGAAGAGCGTGACGATCAGCGAGTCGTAAGCGCTTCGTCCAAGGCGCGAATCGCAGATTCGCTCACGCCGATATCGCGCACGAAGCTGCGTACGTTTCCGTGACTACGGCTGATGTCGTCGAGAATCACCGCCATCGCACGCGGATCTGCGGCCGCAAATCGCGCCGGCATCGTGGCATACGTTCGTGCCAATTCCGGATGATGGTCACGGGCCCACACCAATAGCCGTTGCATCGCATCCTGTGTCAAGCCGTAGTCGGCGGCGATGGTCGCCGCATCGACGCCGAGTGCTCCGAGTACGAGGGCAGCCAGAATACCCGTGCGATCCTTGCCGGCGGCACAGTGGAACACCGCCGGCAACACCGACCGTTGCGACAGCAGGGTGATCGCATCGGCGAATCGGGTCGATGCCTCCTTCAACATCTCCCGATACGCCCAGACGAGAAAATCGACGGCATCGTCGAACTCCGGAGTTTGGGTTTCACCCCAGGTGGCGTCGATGATCGGCAGATGATGGTACGCAACGTCGTGATCGTCGACCGGAAACGTCCCACGCTCTCGAATCTCGTTGTTCGTTCGCAGGTCCACCACGGTGCGAACTCCGAGATTCACCACGGCCAGAGCATCGTCGGGAGTGAGGCGGTACAAGCCGTCGGCTCGAAACAAGGTGCGCCAGCGAGTGTGCCGTCCATCGACCGTGGGGTAGCCGCCCAAGTCCCGGAAGTTGTGAACGGCAAAGAGAGGCACGATCCGTCGGTCGTCATTCAGCAACTCGCCCACATGCACCGCCGCCATCGTCACTCACGGTAGTGACGCCGACCAGGCAAACAGTACGCTCGGCGACATGGCAGGAAGCGCACCGGCATCGATCGGCATCGTTGGATCGGGCATCATGGCTACGGGCATCGCCGAGGTGGCCGCACGTGGCGGCATTCGGTCGATCATTCGTGCACGAAGCGAGTCCTCGGTGTCATCGGCACTCGGCCAGATTTCGGGTGGTCTGACACGACAGGTGGAGAAAGGCAAACTCGCAGCGTCCGACCGTGACCGGATTCTCGCCAACATCAGCGGCACCACCGAGCTCGCCGAACTTTCCGACTGCGACATCATCATCGAGTCGGTCGTTGAAGACCTCGACACCAAACAGTCACTGTTCCGTGAACTTGATTCAGTGGCCAAGACGTCGGCAATCCTGGCCTCCAATACCAGCACCCTGGCGGTGGTGGAGATGGCCAAGGTCACGGGACGTCCCGACAAGGTATGCGGCATCCATTTCTTCAATCCGGCAGCCGTGTTGCCTCTCGTGGAGATCGTGCGACCAATCACCGCAAGTGACGACACCATTGCGCGTGCGGAGACGTTCGTTCGCACCATCGGAAAGGAGGGTGTCCACGTGCTGGATCGTGCCGGGTTCATCGTGAATGCGCTGTTGTTCCCCTATTTGAACAACGCCATTCGCATGCTCGAGGACGGCACCGCATCCATGGAAGGCATCGACACCGCAATGAAGGGCGGTTGCAACTTCCCGATGGGTCCGTTTGCACTCCTCGACCTCGTCGGACTCGATACCTCCCTGTCCATCCTCGAGACACTGCACCGGTCGTTCGGAGACGACAACTTCGCGCCACGACCACGCCTGAGGGAGCTGGTCGCACAGGGACGTCTCGGTCGAAAATCCAAGGCCGGTTTCTACGTCTACTAGGACCGGACCCCACGATTCTCGTTGGGGTGACCTTGCGCTCCTGCGCGCCACCGGTGGCTGGGATCGGACGCCGCAACCCATTGGCACCTGTGGGTACGAGTGGCCGGCCGTTGCAACGTGGCCGGAGGATGACGACCTCATCGGACAGGGTGCGGATCTCAGCCCATCCACCATCATCGACGGATACCGCCACGGACTGTTCGCCATGGAGCGAAGCAGCGACGACCCAACGCTGTTCTGGTGGTCCCCGGTCGAGCGATGCGTCATTCCCTTGGACGGGTTGCGGATCACACGGTCGATGGCTCGCAGTGCGCGTCGGTACCACGTTCGCATCAACACGAATTTCGAACGCGTGATGCTGGGATGCGCATCTCGAGGTACCGACGACAAGGCGTGGATCACCGCGAGATTCATCGATCAGTACTGCGAGCTGCACGACCGTGGTTGGGCCCATAGTGTGGAAACGTACAACGAGGATGGTGTTCTGGTTGGAGGTCTCTACGGGGTTCGAATCAAACGATTCTTCGCGGGCGAATCCATGTTCCACCTCTCGCGCGATGCGTCGAAGGTGGCGCTCATGGCACTCGTCGCCATCATGCGTTCTGCGAGGATGACCCTGCTCGATGCTCAATGGCATACGCCGCACCTGTCGAGCCTCGGAGGAGTGGTGATCCCCCGCACCGAGTATCTCGAACGACTCCGCTCCGCCACGATGCCTTAGCCTTGTCAGCGTGACCGATCAACGTCGGCGTGGTCAACGCGATGTGCCATGGCTCATGCGCACGTACTCCGGTCACTCATCGGCGGAGGCATCTAACGAGTTGTACCGCACGAATTTGGCAAAGGGCCAAACGGGTCTGTCCATCGCCTTCGACCTTCCCACCCAAACCGGCTACGACCCCGACCACGTCCTGGCCCGCGGCGAAGTGGGCAAGGTGGGCGTTCCGGTCGCCCACCTCGGTCACATGCGGACGCTGATGCGGGATATCCCTCCGGGAACGATGAACACTTCGATGACCATCAACTCCACCGCTGCTTGGCTGCTTGCGCTGTACGTTGCAAATGCCGCCGAGCAGGGAGTCGACAGCGTCGTGTTGCGTGGTACCACGCAAAACGACGTGCTGAAGGAGTATCTCTCGCGCGGCACGTTCATCTTCCCTCCGCTCGCATCTCGTCGCATCATCGTCGACATGATTGCATGGGCCCACTCCCACGCCCCGAAGTGGAACCCGATGAACGTGTGTTCCTACCACTTGCAGGAGGTTGGGGCCACCCCGGAGCAAGAAATTGCATTTGCGTTCGCGAATGCAATCGACGTCTTGGATGCCGTCCGGGCGTGCGGCCAGGTGGACGATGGCAGGTTCCCCGGAGTCTTTGCCTCGATGTCGTTCTTCGTCAATGCAGGAATCCGATTCGTCGAGGAGACGTGCAAGGTTCGGGCAATGACCGGTATGTGGGAAACCATCGGACGCGAGCGGTATGGCATCACCGACGAGCGTGCGCTTCGTTTCCGCTACGGAGTGCAGGTGAATTCGCTCGGTCTCACCGAAGCGCAGCCGGAAAACAACGTGCAACGAATCATGTTGGAGATGCTGGCAGTCACGCTTTCCAAGCGTGCGCGTGCTCGCAGCGTGCAGTTGCCCGCCTGGAACGAGGCGCTCGGTCTGCCACGGCCATGGGATCAGCAGTGGTCGCTACGAATGCAGCAGGTGCTCGCATTCGAAACCGACCTGCTCGAGTACGAAGACATCCTCGATGGATCGCACGTGGTGGAGCGTCTCACTGCCGAACTGGTGGAGGCGGCCACCACCGAGTTGCGCGAGATAGAAGCGCTCGGCGGCGCGTACGCAGCGGTGGACGAACTCAAGCGTCGGCTGGTTGCCTCGATGGCCGAGCGAACGCGGCGCATCGAAAGCGGCGAACAAACCGTGATCGGTGTAAACGACTTCACTGAAACCGCGGTCTCGCCGCTGGGTGGTAACGACAACATTCTCCGCGTCGACCCGCAGGTGGAAGCAGCACACATCGCCGACGTACAACGGTGGCGCGCCGAGCGCGATTCACGAGCAGTGGCCGACGCACTGCGCGAGCTACGTCAGGCAGCCGAAGGAAACCACAACATCATGGAATCGTCGATAGCCCTCGCGCGAGCCGGCGGAACCACGGGTGAGTGGGCGGGCACCCTGCGCGAGGTGTTCGGTGAATATCGGGCCCCGACGGGAGTCGGCGGAGTGGCCGCACCACGTGGAAGCGAACTGCAAGCAGTTGCGCGACGCTCGAGCACCTTGGCCGGCGGACCACCGCGACTACTGGTGGCCAAGCCGGGACTGGACGGTCACTCCAGTGGTGCCGAACAGATTGCCATCGCAGCACGGGATGCCGGAATGGAGGTTGTCTACGGCGGAATTCGACTCACTCCGCGCCAAATCGCCGAATCCGCGCGAGACGAGGACCCCGACGTCATTGGATTGTCGATTCTCTCCGGCTCGCACCAGGCGTTGGTTCCCGACGTTTTGCACGAGCTGAATTCGCTCGGCGTCGATGCTCCCGTCATCGTTGGTGGAATCATTCCGGACGACGACCGAACGTCCTTGCTCGAGAGCGGCGTGACTGCGGTGTACACGCCCAAGGATTATGTAGTGGCCCAGATCATGTCCGACATCGTCGACATCGTGGAGCGTCACCGCGCCGACGACATCGGGTAGCAGAGTCGACACTCCACTCTTTGAGTCGGGATGAGGACGTCGGTTACGGCAACATCGTGGTGGATGGTGCAACCGGCCGGAATCCCGTCGCTGGTGGCATGACGAGTTCGTCACCGGCTTCCACCCGATCTGGATTCGTGATGCCGTTCAAGTCCATCAGCGCCTGCATGTCCACTTGAAAGCTCGACGCAATCGCGAACAAAGTATCGCCTCGTTGCACCACGTAGGTGATGGGTGGCTGATAGACGGTGGTCGTTGTCGTAGACGTGGTTGAGGCGATGGTGGTGGGAACCACGTCGACCCCGGAGTCGTTTCTTTGTGCGAAGAAGAATGCGAGTGCCCCCGAGACGAGGGTTACCACGAGCAACGTCCATTGCAAGCGGCCACGGAGAAACATCGGTTTCAGGCTACGAGTTCGACGTGGTTGCATTCAGACCGGCAAGTCGAACCCGGTTGTAACGGGCCACGATGATGCACGGAACGTTGACGACCAAACCCACGACCAGGTTGAGGACGATCCACCAGCCACGACTCCAAAGCATCGTAACCGGTATCACCCAAAGCAGCAGACGATGCACGCGCTCCGCGCGCAACGATTCCGCCGCAAATCGGGCACGTCCACCGTCGCGCTCGGTCGGAAGATGCCGCTTGCTGATGCCGCCGAACCACGTACCCGCCTCGGGAAGTCGATCCTTCCAGAGTCGCACCAAAAATCGCCGTTCGTACAGGTGCCGACTCTCCCACGTTCGTAGACGGGACACTCGCCCTCCGATGGCAAAGCTCCGCCAGTCTCGTCGTGCGTACCACCAGCCGACAGTCACTCCACACGTCAGCCACACCACACCATTGATCAGCGCGAGCCACCAGGTCAGTTCGTGCAACTGGAGGTGCATGTCACTTTACGCCGCGCTCAGCGACGAGCGTCCATGAACATACCGCGCAACGCCTGATAGTTCTCGATGCAGTGACCCGCTCCGAGTACCACCGCTTCGAGCGGTTGCGGTGACAATTGCACGGGCACCTTGGTCTCGAACTGCAAACGCTCGGGAAGACCACGTAACAATGCACCGCCACCAACCAGATAGATACCGCGCAACAACAAATCCTGCGCCAACTCCGGTGGCGTCACGGCAAGGCACTCCTTCACGGAGTCGATCATCTGCGTTACCACCTCGTCCAATGCCTCTCGGATTTCCGCCGCGGTCAACACGACGGTTTTGGGTAGACCCGTCACAAGATCGCGTCCCTTCACCTCGGCGTCACGGTCGGCACTGGATGGCTGTGCGCTTCCAATTTGTTTCTTGATCTCCTCTGCCGTGCGCTCGCCGATTGCGAGCCCGTGCTCCTTTCGAACCCACCCTTGGATTGCCTCGTCCATGGTGAAGCCACCGACTCGCTCGGCACGCAAGGTAACGATGCCACCGAGACTGATCACGGCGGTTTCGGTGGTGCCTCCCCCGATATCCACCACCATGTTGGCGATCGGTTCTTCGATTGGCAGATCTGCGCCGATGGCCGCTGCCATCGGTTGCTCCAGCAATTGAGCGTCGGCGGCGCCAGCGCGACGCGTGGCTTCCGTGACGGCTCGGCGCTCGACCTCGGTGATGGCCGAGGGTACGCAGATGAGCACCTTCGGACGGGCAAAACGCGACACGCCGGCTCGTTTCAGAAGGAGGCGAATCATCTGTTCGGTCGTCTCGAAGTCGGTGATGGCACCGCCACGCAGGGGGCGCACCGCAACGATGAAACTCGGTGTCCTCCCGATCATGTCCCAGGCTTCATGACCCGTTGCCAGCACTTCGTTGGTCCGACGGTTCTTTGCGATGACCGTCGGTTCGTTCATGATGATGCCCTCGCCCTGCTTGTACACGAGCGTGTTGGCAGTTCCGAGATCGATAGCCAAGTCACGTGCCATCGTCAACCACCTTGTCGCTGTTCGCGCGCGATTCGAATCTGTTCGCGGAGATGCTCTCGTGAATCATCGGACAGTGCATCGAGGTGGCGGCGGAACTGCGCGGCGCCATCGACCGGCTTGTGTCGACGATTGTCCGTT
>JALRBT010000006.1:0-9649 GCA_023262255.1 Ilumatobacteraceae bacterium | reverse complement strand
CGCCAGTGTCGCGGCCGATGCAATCGAGACTGCAGCAAACGTCAGACTGGTCACCGATGTTGCGGCGATCACGACGGCATCGAGCATCGTCATGACGCCGACCGAGCGGAAACATCGCCGACCGAGGATGCGGGAACCGGGTTCACCGCGCCGGTACCCCAGTCGTTTCCATTGCTCCAGGTTTCCTTCTTCCAGATTGGCACGCTCTGCTTGAGGGCGTCGATGCAGTACCGTGCGGCGTCGAAGGCCTCGGGTCGATGCGGTGCCGAAACTGCAACCACCACCGAGGATTCCGTCAGTTCCAACTCACCCAATCGGTGCACCAGCGCCACCCGACCGAGCGTCGGATACCTTCGACGGGCCTCGTCCACGACGTCCTGCAACTTGGTCGTGGCAGCCTCGCGGTACGCCTCATATGTGAGCGAGGTGACGCCGCTTCGACCCTCTGCATGGTTGCGAACCGTGCCGGAAAATACGACCACCGCGCCGCACTCGGGCGAGAGTGCCCATTCGTACAACTCCGCGACGTCCAGCGGCGTGTCGGACACTTCGATGCGATCACCGGTCATCTCGATTCAGCGTACTTGTGGGCCGTCATAGGCTCTAGCCGCGTGGCCGACGACGAGACGCCGAACCCGTTTAACAATCCACTCTTTGCGCAGTTCCAGCGTGCGATGTCGTCGCAGGGACCCTTGCAATGGGACGTTGCGCGCCAAACGGCACTGATGGCCGCCAGCCAGGGCATTACCGAGCACAACGTCGACCCGCAGCGACGAATTTCGGTCGAGTCGCTCGCCCCCGTTGCACGGATGCACGCGGCCGCGGTCACCGGGCAGGAAATCATGCACCTCGAGAAACTCGACGTGGTCGGCCGGGCAACGTGGGTGAATCTCACGCTCGACGCATGGAAACCGTACTTCGACGCCCTCGCCCGCGCGATACACGGAGCACAGGAGGACGCCACACCGGACGATGAAGTCGGCGATTCCATGATGAAGATGCTCGAGAACGTGAGCAAGATGATTGCACCCTCGATGCTGGGCATGTCGGTTGGAACCTTGGTGGGTCGACTTGCGATCAACACGTTCGGTCAATATGACCTACCCTTGCCACGCGAACCTCACGGAAAGCTCGTGATGGTGGTGGGCAACGTCGACAACTTTGCCGATGAGTGGTCGATACCACGCGACGACATGTTGATGTGGGCCTTGACGCATGAATTGGTCAGCAGCTCGGTGTTCGGCATCGAACATGTTCGTGACGCACTCCGACGACTCGTCATCGGTTTTGCATCAGGTTTTCGTCCCAACCCGAGTGCGCTGTCGGAGAGTATCGAACAACTCGACGTGTCATCCGGTGATCCGATGAAGATTCTCGATTCACTCCTCGCGGACCCCACGGTGCTTCTTGGCGCCCAACGCTCCGGCGCCCAGGACCGAATTGCGCCGTCGTTGGATGCCGCAGTCACGGCAATCGTCGGCTACATCGACCACTGCGTCGATCTGGCGAGCGCTCGCATCCTCGGAGAGGGCTCTCGAATTGCCGAGGCAGTGCGTCGGCGGCGGGTTGCACAGTCCAGCGATCGGATTTTCGTGGAACGCTTGTTGGGAATCGACCTCACCACCGAGCGCATGACCCTTGCCCAGCAGTTCGTCTCGGGTGTCGTGGAGCGTGCGGGCGAGACCGGACTCTCCCGGTTGGTGACCCAGCCCGGGAGCCTTCCCACCCCGGCAGAAATCGTGGCACCAGGCCTCTGGCTCGCCCGCCTCGATTCGGAAAGCTAGAGGGAACGCTCGAACTTGTAGCCAAGCCCTCTGATCGTGAGGATGGCCGTGGGGCGTGCTGGATCGACCTCCACCTTGGAGCGTAAGCGCTTGATGTGCACGTCCAATGTCTTGGTATCCCCGTAGTAGTCGCTCCCCCATACACGGTCGATGAGTGTGTCCCTCGTCATGACACGGCCGGCGTTGGCGACCAATACGTAGAGAAGTTCGAACTCCTTGAGCGGAAGTTTGGTGACTTGACCGCGGACCGTCACCACGTGCTGCTCGGGATCGATGGTGACGTCGCCGACGTTGATGCTGGAAACCCCGTTTGCGGGCGCACCCGACTCCGCAACGCTGCTGCGACGAAGGGCTGCTCGCACCCGAGCGATGAGCTCACGAATTCGATACGGCTTCACGATGTAGTCGTCGGCGCCAACCTCCAGACCCACGACGGTGTCGATTTCGGTTCCCTTGGCGGACACCATGATGATCGGCACCTGGCTCTTCTTGCGAATCTCGCGACAAACGTCCGTGCCCGAAACCTTCGGCAACATCACATCGAGGAGCACGATGTCCGGGTTCACCCTGTCGAAGTTGGTGAGTGCCTCGGCACCATCGCGTGCAACCTCGACGCCAAAACCCTCACGACGCAGTCCGACGACGAGTGCGTCGATGAATGCCTCCTCGTCTTCCACCACCATGACGACGTGTGACGACTTTGCGCTCATACCGACACGCTGCCTTCCTCGACACCGTCTTCGACGACTCCGTCTTCGACGACTTCCGAGGCCGAGGTGGCCGACTCACGTGGAAGCACGATCGTGAAGGTCGAGCCACGACCCTCCTCTGACTCGAGCAGTACCGTTCCGCCGTGGTTGGACACGACGTGCCGGACGATCGACAAGCCGAGTCCCGATCCGCCGGTGGTTCGGGATCGTGCCCGATCGACTCGATAGAACCGTTCAAAAATTCTTTGGTGATCCTTCGCGGCGATCCCGATGCCTTGATCCACCACGGCGATGCGGACGACCTCTTCGGTTGCGTGCACGTCAACCGCCACCTTCTTGCCGTCGCCGCTGTACTTTACGGCGTTGATTACGAGGTTTTCGAGTGCCGATACCAACTGCACTCGATCACCGAGCACCTCGGCGTCGGTTCCATCTGTCGCCTCGAGTGTTACTCCGGATCGCATTGCCTCGGGCTGCAGTCGAGCAATCACTTCTCGCACGAGGGTGGCGATACGAACTCGTTCCCATTCGTCTGCACCTCCGAATTCGATTCGCGACAGGTCCAGGAGATCATCCACTATTCGTGACAGGCGATACGACTCTTCAACGATTCGCGACGTCATCCGCTCGATTACTTGGGGATCTGTTTCTCCGATCATGGTGTCGGCGAGCGCAGCGATACCACCGATCGGTGTCTTAAGTTCGTGACTGAGGTTGGCCACGAAATCGGTTCGAACGGTGTCGACACGGGACCGTTCGGTGACGTCTTCGATGGTTGCCACGAGTCCTCCATCAACCAACCGACGAGTGCGCAAGTCGAAAACCCGTGAAGGTGATCCGGCCGTCTCGAATCGGCGGTAATGCTCGTCGTTGTCGACCGTTTGTCGTAGGAGCGCATTGACCGCCTCATCGACCAGTACGTCGACATGGCGCACTCCGCTCATTGCCTCCGCGGCGGTGTTTCGGAACAGCACGTTCGCCGACTCGTCGGCGAGCACGACACCGCTCGGCAACGAATTCAATGCGGCGATGAACACCCCGTCGGCATTACCCGGCAAAACCCCCGATTGGGGTGCAGTGCGTGAGTTGCCAACGGCGCTGCCGACCTTCGGTGATGTTTCCGGGGCTTCACGTCGTTTCGCATCGAGGTGTGACGACGCCGAACGTCGCTTGGCTACGGAAATACCGAGTGCAGTACCAATCAGGAACGTTGCGATCGCGAGAACGTAACTCATCGCGACGAGTGCATTTATCCCTGTGTAATCGGAAATTCGCCGGTTGCGTCACGCTGTCGCTGACGCTGGATGGCTCGCAACTCGGGTTTCCATCCCGTGAGAGCGAACTGAACACGCTCGCCCACGTTCACCGCATGGTCTCCGATTCGCTCGTAGAAGCGCGCAACGATCGCCAACTGCACTGCAAGTTGAAGGTCCATTCGCTCGCGTGCATGGGTTTCGAAGATCGCCTGGACGAACTGACGGTGGAGTGCGTCGAGGAACGAATCCATGTCCTCGATTGCCGCAGCGGTTGCAGCATCGTTCTCGGCAAAGGAATTGACGGCTGCTTGGTAGAGCTGCTCGGCCTGCTCGCTCATCTTGGAAATGAGGCCACGCAACACGGGGTCGATCTCCTTCCCGTAGATCCGACGTGCCGCCTTGCAGATGTTCACGGCCAGGTCGGCTGATCGTTCCAGGTCGCTGGTGATCTTGAGAATGGACACCAACTGGCGAAGTTCGCCGGCAACCGGCGCCTGCAGCGCGAGTATCTCGAACGTACGACTCTCGATGTCGTGGGCGCGTGAATCGATCTCGTCGTCGGACTGCACGAGATAGTCCGCACCCTCGAGATCTCCGCTCAACAGCACATTGGTGGCACGAGGGACGACTTCGATCACGGAGGCCCCGAGACGCACCACCATGGCTCGCAGCTCGTCGAGTTCGGAGTGATAGGACTTTCGAGTTTCTTCCATGGCTTCTACGGTAGGCACGCTACGCCGCCGATTACCGTGCGATAGGGAAAACACCTGAACTACGGCTGGACGTCAGTTGAACACTGTGTGAACTGCGCTACCGAGACTGTGTCAGCCGCGCTACCGCGACTGTGTGGCCACCACCCACTCGTACAACTGGCGTTGCGCGTCATTGGGGGTGTGATGTCTGCCCACCTGCGACCACGTATCGTCCGCAGCCAACCGGTAGTGGACGTTCGCGTCATCCAGTAGAAACGAGAGTGCAGTGTCGAGCCAGGCACGGTGCTTGGGGTGGGTGAGCCGCACCAACGTTTCCACCCTGCCCTTCAGGTTCCGGATCATCAAGTCGGCCGAACCGATGAGGTGCAGCGGCTCGTCGCCGTCGTGGCCGTGGTCGAAGCGGTAGATACGAGAGTGTTCGAGGTACCTGCCGAGAATCGACCGAACGCTGATGTTTTCCGACAGACCGGGGACGCCGGCGCGCACGCAGCAGATACCCCTGACGATGAGATCCACCTTCACGCCGGCGGAACTGGCTGCGTACAACGCTCTCACGACTTCGGGATCCTGAACCGCATTCAACTTCAGCGTTATGCGACCCTTGTCACCGAACGTCGCTTCATGCTCGATCAATTTGATGATCTCCGACTTCAACTGATGTGGCGCTACCAAGAGTTGCTCGTACTTCGGTTCGCGTCCGTAACCGGTGAGATAGTTGAACAATTGCGTTGCATCTCGACCAATCGCCTCTTCGCAGGTGAAGAATCCGATGTCCTCGTACGTACGAGCAGTGACGGAGTTGTAGTTTCCGGTCGCGAGGTGAACGTACCTTCGAATCCCGGATGACTCCTCTCGCACCACCAGGATGCACTTGGAGTGGGTCTTCAACCCGACCAGCCCGTAGTTCACGTGCACACCGGCGAGCTCCAGCTCGCGCGCCCAACTCACGTTTCGTGCTTCATCGAATCGCGCCTTCAGCTCGAGTACCACGGCTACTTGCTTTCCGGCCTCCGCGGCACGAATGAGGTGCCGGGCGATTTGACTATCACCCGACGTTCGGTACAGGGTCATCTTGATGGACAGCACCTTGGGATCACGGGCCGCTTGCTCCACGAACAACTCCGTCGACGAGGCGAACGATTCGTAGGGATGATGCACCAGTAACTGGCGCGAACGAATGACGTCGAACATCGATCTGCCTGCTTCATCAGCTGCAGCCAACCTCCCGGCCGTTACCGGGGTCCACGGCTTGAAGCGAAGTTTCGGGATATCGAGGCTCGCCAACTGTTGCAGTGCCGAGAGTTCAACGAAGGATTCGTGCCGAATCACGTCGACGGGCTCCAACTCGAGCTCGTCGCACATCTTCGAGAGTGCTGCCTCACGAATGTTGGCCTGTACCTCCAACCGCACCGCTCGACCGAATCTTCGACGACGAAGTTCCATCTCCACTGCCGCCAGCAGATCCTCGGCGTCCTCATCGTCCAGTGAGAGATCGGCGTTGCGAGTCACACGGAACCGCGAGACGCTCACGATCTCCATGCCCGGGAAGAGTCGGTCGAGGTGGGCTTCGATGAGGTCTTCGAGCAATATGAAATCATTCGAGTCGGGAATTGGAACGAATCGTGGAAAGTTTCTCGGTACCTTCACTCGCGCAAAACGCTCCTCGCCCGACTCCGAATCGCGCACCGTTACCGCCAGGTTGAGCGCCAGATTGGAGATGTAGGGAAATGGATGGGACGGGTCGACCGCCAGCGGCGTGAGAATGGGGAAGATCCGGCTCTCGTAGTCCGTGGTGAGTACTTCCCGCACTCTCTTTCCGAGCTTTGCCCACTTGACGAGCCTCACGCCGTTGGTTGCCAGTGCGGGTAGTAGTTCGGTAACGAGGAGCCGTTCTTGTTCGGCGACGAACCGTTGAACTCGGCTGGAGATCTCGGCCAGCTGTTGGGTCGGCGTGCGACCATCGAGACTCAACTCGTGCAGCTCTGCAGCGATTTGGTCGTGAAGCGCTGCAACCCGCACCTGGTAGAACTCGTCCAGGTTCGATGCACTGATCGCAAGGAATCGAATTCGTTCGAGGAGGGGCAAGTCCGCACCGAGTGCAAGTGAGAGAACGCGCTCATTGAAGTCGAGCCAACTCAACTCGCGATTGATGAATGGGGAGTCGATACCCGAACCGTATTCGTCGCCGCGCCGCTGGCTACGAGAAGTTCCCCGATTTTTCTGCCTGGTCATGCAAGGTTCATTCGGTGTTCACCGAGCTTGACGCCCGCCCGACGAGAGCCGACGGAGCAGGTGTTAGTTGTTGACCTCGGCAGGGAACCACTCCACGCTGACACCCTCGTTCTCGGCGTCCTTGTTGATGCGCTCACGGTTTCGACGGAACTGACTGTCCTTCATCGGCACGTACAGCAGTCGCATGTACGCCCGACGCGCGAACTCGTCGATGAGGTCGGGATCGCCGTAATCTCCGACGATCTCCCAGTGGGGGTACACCGGTCCGGTGTAGGTGATGCGAATGTGGGCTCGTGGTGGTTCTTTGGTGACGTCAGACATCGGGACTCCTCGGGAACTGAGAGGCTATCGTCGGAACGAATGAGCGACCTCGTGGCGGCGCTGGATATCGGCACCAACAGCTTCCATCTGGTGATTGCCAAGCCGGTTCCCGGCGGCTTCGAAGTGGTGACCCGCGAAAAGGACGTGGTGCGACTTGGTCACGGCGGAGGTGACATGAAGGAACTCTCCGACGAGGCGATCGCGCGCGGGGTGAAGAGCCTGGCTCGCATGGCCGAGATTGCCGAGTCGCACGACGCCGACGTTCGTGCGGTTGCGACGAGTGCCGTTCGCGAGGCGAGGAACCGCTCGGATTTCATCAAGCAGGTACGCAAGGCCACCGGTATCGAGATAGAGGTGGTCTCGGGGGTGGAAGAGGCACGCCTCATCCACCTCGGTGTGCTGAATGCCATCGGAATCCATGATCAAGCGATGTTCGTGTGCGATATCGGTGGCGGAAGTACCGAGGTGGTGGTTGGTATCGACGACGAGGTGCTGTTCGCGCGAAGTTTCAAACTCGGCGCGGTACGACTGACTGATCGATTCTTCTCCACTACCGCCCTTCACCCGAGTGCCATTCCGAGCTGTCGTTCGTTCATACGCTCGACGTTGTCGGTGGTGGCACCCGAGGTGCTGGAGCTCGGTTTCGAGGCGGTTGCGACGTCATCCGGAACCGCGGAATCCATCGCCCGCATCATTCTGAAGTCGCGTGGCTCGTCCGAGCCCAAGAGCATGAACCGGTTCGAATTCTCCGCTGACGAAGTTCGCTCGGTCGTTGCGGCGATGCAGAGCGCGCCGACCATAGGTGAACGCGTCGAGCGATTTGGTCTCGAACCGAATCGTGCCGACATCATCCTCGCAGGTGCGCTCATTCTGGAGGGAATCGTGGATGTCTTCGGACTCACGTCGTTGATGTTCTCCGACTACGCACTGCGGGAGGGTCTCCTCCTTGACACGCTTCGTCGCGAAGGCTTCATCGAAGCAGGTGTGGAGCACGATGCCGCTCGACGAAGTGTCCAGCAACTTGCGGATCGATGCGACGATCGACCGGAACATTCCCAGCACGTTGCCGAGCTCGCCACCGGAATGTTCGACGAACTGGAGGACTCCCTCGATCTCCAGCCCGAGTGGCGCCGGTACCTCGACTTTGCGAGTCTCCTGGCGAATGTCGGTGTCGTGGTGTCGCATGCCAAGCATCACCTGCACTCCTACTACCTCATTCGAAACTCCGAATTGATGGGGCTCACCGATCGTGAGGTGGAGATCATCGCCCAGGTTGCCCGATACCACCGCAAGAGCGTTCCCAAGGCGGAGCACGCAGAGTTCTCCGCACTCTCCGGTTCCGACCAGCGCATCGTGCGGAGTCTGGCCGGAATTCTGCGATTAGCCATCGGACTGGACCGCACCTACGACGCGCGCGTCAAATCAACATCGATCAAGGTCACCGACAACGAACTGGTGATCACCGCGAAACCTCGTGGAAAGAAGAACGACATCTCGCTGAACCTCTACGCAGCCAACGAACGCAAGGGTCTGCTTGCGGAGGTGAGCAAACGGAAGGTCAAACTCAACGAGGCGTGAGCCTCGACGCCTCAGGCTGGTGGTGTAGAGCCACCCTCTTGTTTTGGCTCCTTGTTGACCTCGGCGTTGCCCTCCGAAAGTCCCTTCTTCAATTCACCTTGGGCTCGACCCAGATTGCGCGCGATTTTTGGCAACCGTGAACCACCAAAAAGTACGACGACGAGGGCAATGATAATCCAAATTTCCGGTCCACCTGTCATACCAGCACCTTAGCAGTGGTCGTGCAGGAACGGCAGTGGTGAACGGTCACCGCGTGGCGCAGCGGACGTTATGCGGTGATGGAACTGCGATGAGCCTGGGCGCGCTGACGTCGCAGGCGACGACGCTCGCGCTCGGAGAGCCCGCCCCAGATGCCGAATTTCTCACCGTTGGCGAGGGCGTACTCGAGACACTGTTGTCGCACTTCGCAACCTCGACAGACTTCCTTGGCCTCGCGGGTGGATGCGCCGCGCTCGGGAAAGAAGAGGTCGGGGTCGACCCCCAAGCAATTGGCCTGGTCCTGCCATGCGCAGTCGTCGCCTTCCGTCGCTTCGATTCGTTGATTCACTGAGTCCTTCTTCCTACCCCACCCAAATAACAGCTATGTCATTCTGACAGATGGCGAGGTGGTAACGCAAGTCGGACAGTCCAGCCGACGAACGAAAGCGTCGAGCGATGCCCGGTACGACTAACTTGCTCGGCGTCGACCACCGGTGGCACGAAGTGATCGCTTGTGCTCGAGGAAGTCGACCAACACGTACTCACCGAGCGTCTCGGGTGTGGTGAAGAACGCCCGTCCCTTGTTGATGGCGGTGAGTTGCTCGATGAAGCTTCGAAGCGCTCCATCAGCATCGAGCATGAAGGTGTTGATACGTATGTCGTCCCTGGTGCATCGCATCACCTCGCGCAAGGTGGCTTCCACGGTCGAGTACGCCGGGGGGTAACTGAAGAACACTTCCCCATCCGGGCGAACGTGGGCCGTCGGTTCGCCGTCAGTGATCATGATGATCTGCTTGGTTCCGGACTGCTTGGCGAGCAAGCGCCGGGCGATCATGAAGCCCTCGTGCATGTTGGTG
>JALRBT010000069.1 GCA_023262255.1 Ilumatobacteraceae bacterium | reverse complement strand
GTACGTGTACCTGTATTTCTTCGGCGGTCGATATCGCTCGTACGGTCAGTACGCCTCGCAGCGAGCGAACTCGTTCCTCGGTATGGAGCTGACGACGAGGGATGCAACCGCAATGCTGGTATCCGTTGTGGTGCTGGTTGCGGTGGGAATCGGTTTGACGCGCACCCGAATGGGTCGCGCGATGCGTGCCGTCAGCGACAACAAGGATCTCGCGGAATCCTCCGGAATCGACGTGGAGAAGGTCATCTCGCAGGTATGGATCTTCGGAGGGGCGCTCGCCGCACTGGCCGGCACGTTCTTCGGCTTCGACCAAGTCAAATGGGATTTGGGCACTCGGATACTGCTGCTCATCTTCGCAGCCGTCACCCTCGGCGGCCTCGGTACGGCCTTCGGTGCGCTCGTTGGGGCACTCATCGTCGGCATTGCGATCAACTGGTCGACTCTCGTCATCGATAGCGAACTGAAGACCATGACCGCGTTGGTGGTGTTGATCTTCGCACTGTTGTTGCGTCCACAGGGCATTCTCGGCAAGAAACAACGGATTGGCTGACGATGGACTGGGGATTCATCATCGAACGCACCTTTTCGGCCATGATCGGGCCGGAGGTCATGATCTATGCGCTTGCTGCCGTGGGTCTCAACGTGCATTTCGGATACACGGGCCTCATGAACTTCGGGCAAGTGGGGTTCATGGCCGCAGGCGCCTACGGGGTCGGCGTCACTGTGTTCTGGCTCGACTGGAGTTTCTGGATCGGACTGGTGTTCGTGTTCGTGTACGCCGCGGTCCTTGCACTGCTGCTGGGCATTCCCACTCTGCGACTCCGGGCCGACTATCTCGGACTGGTGACGATTGCGGCATCGGAGACCATTCGACTCCTGGCGCGTTCACGGGTGATGAAGCCGGTGACTGGTGGTGTGGAAGGAATCGACAAGTTCGCCGAACCGTTCTACAACTTGAGCCCGTTCGAACTCGGAAAGTTCTATTCGTTCGGTCCCTTCAAGTACCTCGGGCGTGACGTCTGGGTGTTGATGGTTGGTTGGACGTTGCTCATTCTCGTCACCTTGATGGTGCAGCAATTGATGCGCTCACCGTGGGGCCGCACCCTGCGCGCAATCCGCGAGGACGAAGATGCTGCGCGTGCATTGGGGAAGAACGCGTACTACTTCAAGATGCAATCACTGATGCTCGGCGGCATGATCGGGGCCCTAGCGGGTCTCATTCAGGTGATCCAAAAGTCGTCGGTGCAGGCCGACACGTTCAATCCGGTGATCACCTTCACCATCTGGACCATCCTCATCATCGGTGGTCCGGGCCGGGTGTGGTCGCCCATCATCGGCTCGTCGATCTACTGGTCGCTCATCGTCTTCGTGGAGAATACGCTCCGTCAGCTCCCCGCAGGTGCCCGTGACACGTTGCGCGACACCGTGGAGTTGTCGGATTTCAACATCGGCATGCTGCGTTTCATGCTGGTGGGCGGCGGTCTGCTCCTGTTGGCCCGATTTCGTCCGCAAGGAATCTTCGGATCACGAGAGGAGATGGCCCTTGACCGTCGTTGAGTCCGCCTCCGGCGCACCGGACACGCCGATCATCACGGCGACCGGAGTCGTGAAGACGTTCGGTGGCTTGCGGGCGGTCGACGTGGACAAAGTGGAGATTCGCCGCAACAAGATCACGGCACTCATCGGTCCGAACGGTGCTGGCAAGACGACGTTCTTCAATCTGCTCACGGGCTTCGATCAGGTCGACTCGGGAACCATCACGTTGGATGGAAACGACATCACGGGGACGCCACCGCACAAACTGGCCGAGAAGGGCATGGTTCGGACCTTCCAACTGACCAAGGCCTTGGCGAAACTCTCGACCATCGAGAACATGAAACTCGGTGCACTCGATCAACTGGGGGAGAAGTTCTGGGCGGCCTTGATTCCGGGTGCCTGGACCAAACAGGAACGCGAAATCGAGGCTCGGGCCGACGCGATTCTCAAGCGGTTCAATCTCACCCACATGCGCGACGAATTCGCCGGAACGATGTCGGGTGGGCAGCGCAAGCTACTCGAGATGGCGAGGGCCCTCATGACCGACCCGCGCGTCGTCATGCTCGACGAACCCATGGCCGGTGTGAATCCTGCCCTCGCACAGAGTCTGCTGGAACTCATCAAGATGCTTCCCGGAGAGGGTCGCACCGTCATCTTCGTCGAACACAACATGGACGTCGTGCAGGAGATCTCCGATTGGGTCATCGTGATGGCCGAGGGTCGAATCATCGCCGAGGGCACTCCGGCCGAGATAAAGAGCAACAAGGCCGTGGTGGATGCTTATCTGGGCGCCCACCACGGGGAAGACCTGTCGAAGGTGGAGCTCTCATGACCGAGGTGACCACGACGAATGCGGGAGCCCGCGACGTATTGCTCGAGGCCAAGGACGTGACGGCGGGGTATACGCCCGGGGTCAACATCCTCACCAATTGCTCCCTCACGCTCAACCGCGGCGAAATCGTCGGCATCATCGGTCCGAATGGTGCGGGGAAGAGCACGCTGTTGAAGGCTCTCTTCGGGCTGCTCTCGGTGCAGTCGGGGAGCATCACGCATCGCGGCGAATCGATCGTCGGGATGCACTCACACGAACTCGTCGAACGCGGCATCGGCTACGTACCACAGCGCGACAACGTGTTTCCCTCGCTGACGGTGCTGGAGAATCTGGAGATGGGCATCTATCTGAAGCCGAAGGAGTTCCACGAACGAGCCGATTTTGTACAAACGATGTTTCCGCGTCTGGCCGAGCGAAGGAACCAACGTGCAGGTTCACTCTCGGGTGGAGAGCGACAAATGTTGGCGATGGGTCGCGCACTGATGATGAATCCGGAAGTGGTGCTGCTCGACGAACCCTCTGCCGGACTTTCACCGGTCTTGCAGGATCAGGTGTTCGTGCGCACCCGCGAGATCAACAAGGCGGGAGTTTCCGTGGTGATGGTCGAGCAGAACGCGCGACGATGTCTGCAAATTTGTGATCGAGGTTACGTACTCGACCAGGGAACGAACGCCTACACCGACACCGGTGAGAAGCTGCTCCACGACCCCAAGGTCATCGAGTTGTACCTCGGCACCCTCGCGTCGTAATCGTTCGACGACCAGTCGCTGATCTGAGTAATCCAGCACCGAGCGGACGCCTATCGCGGTGCGCCAGCACCACGTGTCCGAATGTTACGGGACAAAAGAAAACCCCGCCCGGTTTCCCGGGCGGGGCCTTCCTGTTCTGAGATGAGCTCAGCTCGCGAAGACGTACTCGTCAAGCGAGATGTCTGCACCGGCCGCACCGTAAGTGATGATGCGGAACGAGGCAGCGGCGGGTTCACCGGCATCGACGAACTCGTACGGTCCACCAAGACCGTCATAGTCGATGTCGGTTCCGGCCTGGACGAGCGCGAGGCACGACGCGTAGTCGGTGCACTTCTCGCCATCCTTGGTGACGCCGTTGATCTGGGCTCCGACCGAAACACCATCGGCGCAACCGGCGATTTCGGCAGCAAGTGCCGAGATCACGATTGCATCGTAGGTCTCTGCGCCGTAGTCGTAGACACCATCGACACCTGCGGCATCGAGACGTGCCGTGAACTCCGAAATCGACGCGAGGTCGACGGAGGGCACGGTGCCTCGAATACCTTCGAGAATCGAAGCGTCATCGACGAGCTTGTCGAGACCCGAGATGTTGCCGTCAACGCCGTACACCTTCTTTGCGGTCGGTCCGACGCCACGCTCGTGCATGGTCGAAAGGATCGTGCCCGATTCCTCGAAGCCGATGATGACAACGGCGTCGGGGTTGGCGGCAACGACCTTGTCGACTTCGGCGTCGAACGTGTCGGTTTCCGGTGCGTAGGCGAGGAACTCGGCTACGGTGCCACCGGACGACTCAAAGTTGGCCTTGAACGCGTCGGCAAGTCCCTGACCGTAGGACTCCTGACGGAACAGCACCGCGGCGGTGGTGTTGCCTTCCTCGATGACGAGGTTGGCGAGCACTCGGCCCTGGAGCAGGTCCGACGGAGCAGTACGGAAGTACAGACCCTTGTCGTCGTAGTTCGTGAAGTCAGGCGAGGTGTTGGCTGGCGAGAATTGCACCACACCAGCGGACGTGATCTTGTCGATCACGGTCTTCGACACGGCCGAGGAGGCCGCACCGACGATCACCTGCGCACCGGCTGCGAGCAGACGGTCGACTTCGGTGTTTGCGAGGTCGGTCGACGTATCGCCCGAGTCACCTTGATTGATGACCACGGAGTTGCCGAGTACGCCACCGGCTGCATTGATGTCTTCCACCGCGAAGTCGGATGCCGCGATTTCCGGCGGTCCGAGGAACGCGAGTGAACCAGTCACCGGAAGGATCGTTCCGATGTTGAGGGTGGTGACTGCGCAGTCCGAAGCGTCTTGCGATGCCTCGGTCTCCTCAGTAACCTCCTCGGCCGCTTCGTCGTCGCCGCCGCAGGCCGCGAGCACGAGTGCTCCGGCTGCAACCAGCGCGCCGAAACGACGCATGTTGGTTTTCTTCATTGTTCTCCCCCTAGGAGGTGGGACGGCATCTGACCGTCCCGATTGGGTAGAGAAAGACTACAAGCCTGCTGCGGCTTTCGAGAGACGATCCCTGATGGCGTAACCGAGACCTCGCGCCGGCGGGAGCACGACGTGCGCCAAAGGGATGTGACGATCGTCCAACTCGCGCAACCGTTGGTACAAGACCCGGGCGGCTTCGACCACATCGTCATCGAAGCGCAGCACGGGTGCCCCATCCTCGGGCACGGTGCCGACGTCGTCGTGGAGCACGAGCGTGGCATGCGGGGCGTAGTGACGTTCCATCATTCCGGGAGCCCGCGATGGTCCCGTTGTTTGAAGCGAAACCCGTGAATCACCGGAGCTTGCAGGAGTTGCCGAATCCACGATGCGACGGACGTCCTCGGGTGTGATCGCGCCGTGTCGCAGGATCTGTAGGGGAGACGTGGTGCAATCGACGATGGTGGATTCGACGCCGATGTCGCACGGGCCACCGTCCAGAATCAGGTCGATCTCTTCGCCGATATCGGCGTCGACATGCTGTGCCCTGGTGGGGGAGACGTGTCCGAATCGGTTTGCGGACGGCGCAACCACCGGTGTTCCCAACTCGGTGATGACGCGTTGGGTCATCACGTGCGCCGGCATCCGGACTGCGATGGTGTCGCGACCCCCCGTGCACACCCGACTCACTCCGGGTGCGGCCCGAACGATCACGGTGAGTGGCCCGGGCCAGCACACCGACACAAGGAGACGACACGTCGCGCTCAGATCCTGCGAGAGCTCCTTGAGCTGGTCGAAACGAGCGATGTGCGCAATCAGGGGATGAGATGCAGGGCGCCCCTTCACGGTGAAGATGCGACGAACGGCATCGTCGTTTCGCATGTCGGCGGCCAGACCGTAGACGGTTTCCGTTGGCAGACCCACGATGTCGCCGATGCGCAGTGCGTCAACGACCTCACGTTCACCCGCGGTACCCGAGACGATTCGCGCCATGGTTAGTCGATCATCGCCACTCGAGTCGATTCATGCCGTTTGAATCGTAGGCGTCATGCCGACTTGAACGTACGCACCACGAGATCGATGAAGTCGAACGACTCCGGTGTGCGGAAATGGTCGAGGTTCTTCAGCGACACGCTCTTGGCGTTGGGCAGCGTTTCGGCCAATCGCGTGGCGGGAGCGGAGAAGTCCTTCTCGCCCAAAGCGATGACGACCGGATTCGAAATCTCAGCAAGAGCCTCGGGCGATATTGGTTCCTCGCGGGGCCGGCGAAGAACGGCAGCAAGCGCCTTCGGATCGTTGTGGGGTTCGTTGCCGATCTTTCCGAATACCCGGGCCACCACGTCACTGGCTTCAGATCGACCTTCCAGTCCGGAGAGAATGCGTTCGGCACGCGCCGGATCGTGCGGATGGAACACACCGTCCCCGATCCCCGCGAGTACCACCGTGCCGAACGTGCTCGGTGACATGGCGAGTGCATGCAGCAACACGATTGCGCCCAGGGAGAATCCCACCGCGTCGAGAGAGCCGTCTACGGAGGATGCCGCGTGACCAGCGACGTCACGCAGAAACCGCTGTGGAAGGTGGCGATAGTCGTCGGGGTCGTGGGATTTCGTCGCCGTACCGTGCCCCGGGAGGTCGTAGGGAATCACATGGCGCCCGTTTTCTGACAAGAGTTCCACCACTCCCGAGCGGCCCCACGTATGTTGGAACGACCCAGCCCAACCATGGACCATCAGCAGCGGTCGAACGTCACCCACGGCGGCCAAGAGTAGCCTTGGGTGGTCGCGTGTGAGCCGGTTCGGAGGTTCGTTGTGCAGTTCTTGAACGGTCAACCGAACTACGACCTTACCTACAGCGACGTCTTCCTCGTTCCGGGTTTGTCGTCGGTTCCCTCGCGAATGGACGTGAGTCTGCGGACACCCGACGGCATCGGCACCTCGATCCCGATCGTGGTGTCGAACATGACCGCAATCGCAGGTCGAAGAATGGCCGAGACGGTGGCACGCCGGGGTGGCGTTGTGGTGTTGCCGCAGGACATCCCGCTCGACGCAGTGGAACGCGTGGTCGCATTCGTGAAGTCCCGCCACGTCATGTACGACACACCCATCACGTTGTCCGCACACGACACGGTGGGGGAGGCGCTGAGCCTCATCCACAAACGTTCGCACGGTGCATTGGTCGTGGTGGATCGGGACGAGTCACCGATCGGCATCTTCACGGAGACCGATGCGACCGGATTCGACCGCTTCGCCCAACTCGAGAACGTGATGAGTCGTGAGGTGCTCACGTTGCCGGACGGTTTGGATGCCCAATCGATCTTCGAGCGGTTGTCCGAGGCTCGTTTAAATTTCGCACCGGTGGTCGATTCCGTTGGGCGTCTCGTGGGGTGCATCACACGCAAGGGTGCACTACGAAGCACCATCTACCAACCGGCCGTCGATGACCAAGGACGTCTCCTCATCTCGGTGGCCGTCGGAGTCAATGCGGATCCGGCCACACGCGCCAAGGCTCTTGCGCAGTTGGGGGTGGATGTCATCGTGGTGGACACTGCCCATGGACATCAGGATCGCATGCTCGAGGCGGTATCCGAGGTTCGACGGCACGTGACGTCGGTTCCCCTCGTCGCAGGCAACGTCGTGACCGCATCGGGCACCCGAGACCTCATAAACGCGGGTGCC
>JALRBT010000068.1 GCA_023262255.1 Ilumatobacteraceae bacterium | reverse complement strand
GGCCAGTTCATGAACGGCGGTCGCAAGGTGAGCAACCTCGGTGAGCGAGCGAACCGGTTGCTTTCCGTAATACCGATCGAAATATCTCTTGTCGAACTTCTGATTTGTCACACATCGTGTGTAGCAGCAACCGAAGTAGCCTTCCAACCATCAACAACAATCAAGTCAAAAGGTGCGTGTCATGTCGGTGTTCTCGGTAAAGATCAAGGGCCTCAGTTCCGCAGACGATGTTTTCAGCACGCTTGCCAATCGAGTGGTACTGGTGGTGAACGTGGCGTCGAAGTGTGGTCTCACCCCGCAATACTCTGGTCTTGAAGCCCTGCACAAGGAACTTGCACCGAAGGGATTCAGTGTCGTAGGGGTGCCATGTAATCAATTTGGCGGGCAGGAACCCGGATCACCCGAGGAGATAACCACCTTTTGCGCCACCAACTACGGGGTGACATTTCCAATGACGGAAAAAGTGGACGTGAACGGCGAATCCCGTCATCCCCTCTACGACCTCTTGACGGCCACCGCAGATAGCGAGGGTCACGCTGGAGATATCCGCTGGAACTTCGAGAAATTTCTCGTCGGCAAAAATGGATCGGTTCTCGCGCGATTCAGCCCCATGGTTTCCCCAGACGACACCGTGTTGCGTGCGGAAATCACCAAGGCCCTCGGCTGAGCAAGGTCGCTATGCGTGTTGCTGCAATCCAGATGTCGATGGCGAATGACGTCGCCACGAACGTTGCCACGGCCGAAAGGTTGGTGCGAGTTGCCTCAGCCGACGGAGCACAAGTAGTTCTCATTCCGGAACTCTTCGAGGGTCATTACTTCTGCAAGGATCAACGAGTCGAAGATCTACGACGGGCGTTACCGGTGGAAGGACATCCAACGGTGTCACACTTTGCCGCGGTTGCGCAGGAACTCGGGATCGTTCTACCCGTCAGCATTTACGAACGGGCCAACAACGTATTGTTCAATTCGGTGGTGATGGTCGATGCCGACGGCACCACGATGGGAACGTACCGAAAGAGTCATATCCCGGACGGCCCCGGTTACTCGGAGAAGTTCTACTTCTCCCCGGGTGACTCGGGATTTCGAGTCTGGAAGACACGATTCGGCGTCGTCGGGGTCGGTATCTGCTGGGACCAGTGGTTTCCAGAGGCGGCACGCAGCATGGCGATGCTGGGGGCCGATGTACTCATGTATCCGACCGCGATTGGTAGCGAACCCCAGAATCCAGCGTGGGATTCAAGTGGACATTGGCAACGTGTGATGCAAGGCCATGCAGCGGCGAACATCGTGCCGGTAGTGGCCGCAAACCGCACGGGACGCGAGGTGGGGCACCCCACGGAGGTGACGTTCTACGGGTCGAGTTTCATTACCGATGCGACGGGTGCCAAGGTTGCCGAGGCCGGGCGGGACGACGAAAGAGTCCTCGTAACGGACATTGATACGGAGGCGAATTGTGCACTGCGCATCGGCTGGGGACTCTTTCGTGATCGACGCCCCGATTTGTACGGTGCCATCACCAGCCTCGATGGTATGCGGCACTAACCGGTTTCGATCATGATGCGAATGCCCGCCGAGTTTGCTCGGCACGAGCGAACCGTGATGTGCTGGCCAACTCGTCGAGATTTGTACGAACACCGCCTTGGTGATGCAAAACGAGCCCACGCCACCGTGGCAAAGACCATCTCCGGGTTCGAGCCGGTCACGATGATCGTGAATTCCCGTGACGCAGAGGAAGCGACCTCGCTATGTGGTGGAACCGTGGATGTGGTGGCGTTGCCGATTGACGATTCGTGGTTTCGTGACACCGGTCCGACGTACGTCGTCGGAGACGGTACACGAGAGGGAACTTGCTGGGTGTTCAACGGTTGGGGAAACAAGTTCGTGCCACATGACAACGATGCCGTGATTGCCGAGGCATGGCTGACATCACAGGGACACGCTGTACGACACGTGGACATGGTGTTGGAGGGCGGCTCGATAAATGTGGATGGCGCTGGCACCCTGGTAACCACCGAGCAGTGTTTGCTGCACGAGAATCGCAATCCACACCTGACGCGCGAGCAGATCACGGCACGCCTGTGTGTCGAGTTGGGTCAGGAGCGTGTCGTATGGTTGCCGTACGGACTTGCGCTCGATGATGACACCGACGGACATGTCGACAACGTTGCGGCATTCTGTGCCGCAGGAGTGCTGGTGCTACAAGGTTGCGACGACTCTCGTGAAGCCGACCATAGCCGCTGTGCAGCCAATCGTGCCGCAGCCGAGGAAGCCGGACTCGCGGTCCATGAGATTCCGGTGCTTCCATTCGTCACCACCGATGGGCGACGAATGGTTGTGCCGTACCTGAACTTCTACGTGGTCAACGGAGGCGTAATTGTGCCGGTGTGCGGGCATGATGCGGATGACGACATGATGGCGTTGATCTCGGAGTGCTTCCCTGAACGCCAGGTCGTCGGGCTCGACGTTGGCGAAATTCTCGCGTTCGGCGGGGGAGGAATTCACTGCATCACCCAGCAAGTCCCCGCGCCGTAGGCATTTCGACGAAGGCGACTCACAACGTGATGACGATGGCACGTGAAGTTACCGCAGGCGACTATTCACACGTTCGGCAACGTATGTGCCGATTGCAAGCGATGCGGTCGCAGCCGGCGACGGTGCGTTGCACACATGGAGCACACGTGACGATTCTCGAATTGCAAAGTCATCCAGTAAGTTTCCTTCCATGTCACACGCCTGAGCGCGCACCCCAGCGGGAGCAGCGACGAGATCATCAGACCTCACTGATGGTATGAGTTTTTGCAATGCCTGGACAAAGGCTCTCTTGGAGAATGATCGGTAGTACTCTCCGATCCCCGTTCGCCAGTACTTGATCGCAACTTGTCGAAATCCGGACCATGTCAGTGTCTCGAAGAGATCTCTTGGCGTCAACTGGTATTTTCTGTAGCCCTCTCGTGCAAATGCAAGTACCGCATTGGGACCGCACTCAACTGACCCATCAATCATTCGAGTGAAGTGGACACCAAGGAACGGAAATGTGGGGTTTGGCACGGGGTAGATGAGATTCCGTACCAGTGCTCTCGCGGACTCACGAAGCACGAAATATTCGCCTCGAAAAGGGAGGATTCGAACATCGAGATCATTAATCGTGTGTCGTGCGAGGCGATCTGAATAAAGTCCGCCACAAGTTACGACTTCTCTGGCTGCGAAGGAATCATGATTAGTGGAAATTCTGACCACTGAATCCTGTTCGATGAGTTGGGTAACCGATTGTTGAAAGAGGATCTCCCCTCCGTTTCTCAGGATGCAATCTCGCATCACATTTGCGACAGCCGAGTAATCCACAATGCCGGTTTGCGGCACGTAAAGCCCCGCTATTCCGTCGCAGTGAGGCTCTCGCTCGCGAATCTCGCCGGCACTGAGTTGGCGAATGTTCGTTAAGCCATTGGCGACACCACGTCGCTCCAATTCATCCAGCTGATGAATCTGCTCCTGGTCCGTCGCAACAACCACCTTTCCGCAGATTTCGTGGGGAATCGCGTGCAAGGTACAGAATTCAAGAAGTTGGCGGTAGCCGTCAATGCACAGCTTTGCCTTGAGTGAGCCAGGTTTGTAGTAGAGGCCAGAGTGGATAACTCCACTGTTGTGCCCAGTCTGGTGCCGAGCTACCAATGGCTCCTTCTCCAGGACCGCAATCGTCAGGTCCGGTCGTTGTAAAGTTAGCTGGAGGGCGGTTGCTAATCCAACTATTCCTCCCCCTACCACCACGACATCGAATCGATTCAACGCTTCAGACCTTCCACGATTGGTTCATGGAACTATACGGGGGCGTCGCACGAACGAAGCGGAAGCACGCGAGTAGGCAGTGACGACCACATGTCGTCGAGGAGTGAGGCCCGTTGGGCGGCATGCTGGGCGCTGCTCCACAGATTGTTGTGCTGCAGCGGATCATTGGCCAGGTCGTACAACTCGCCCTCGATGCCGTCGTGCACCGTACCCGACAACATCGCCGTGCAGATCCAACCGTCACGACAGATGGTCCGCGCATGAACGATCTTGCCGAAGAGCACGCTATCCCATTCCGTGAGCACACGCTCGTGACCCAGCTCGCGTGCTTCCTCGTCGTTCGTTGGAAGGCGGGCCGACTCCGTGTAATCGGGCCGGGCAATGCCGGCGATGTCGGCGAAGGTGGCGGCAAGGGAAACCAATCCGACTGGTGCAGACACTCGGGCTGGCGCCACCTTCGCCGACGTGGCCGGGCTCCACACCAGCGGCAATCGCATCAGCGAATCCGTGTGGTACGGACCCTTGAACAACAGACCATAGTCACCCTGCAGTTCACCGTGGTCGGTGGTGTACAGCACGTCGACATCGTCGCCCCAGCCTCGTGACGCCACGGATGCCAGCACCCGACCGATTGCCTCGTCGATCAACTCGTTCTCGATGTGTGCCATGGCGTTGACCTCGCGCACGTTGTCGGCGGTGAGGGTTTTCGGCACCCATTTGGCGGGCGCCTCGTAATTGGACACGAACGTGCCCTCGTACCACATGCGCCAGTGTCGTGGCTTGGCGTCCAGTACCCGCTCACGTTCGGTGGCATCGACGATGTAGCCGTCGGGTAGATCCAAGTCGCGCCAGTTCACGCGACCAATCTCCGACTTCGGGGGATCCCACGGATGGTGTGGATCGGGGAAACTCATCCAGCAGAACCAATCCGCGTCCGCGGGAAGCGAGGACAACCAGTCGATGGTCTGATCGGCCACCCACTCCGTGTGGTACAGCTCGCGCGGAATGTCATTGTGCTTGACCTGCGGTGCATTGGTATCGCCGCCGCCTCCTGCATTTACCTGCAACTGTTGATCGAGCACCTGGAAGAACATTGCTGCTGCAGCGGGGTTCTTCTCGCGCAGCCATCGTGCGTAGTGGAATGGCCCCATTCCGCCGTGCGTGGCGAGGGCAAGATGTTCGAATCCGCGGTGTGGCGTCGGTAGGCCATCCTCACCGATGACCATCTCGGTTTCCAATCCCGCGGAGCCGATTCGATTCTCTGCGAATCGTAGGAACGGGTCGATGAACGGTTCGAAGTGCGCTTTGCCGATGAGTGCGGTTCGATAGCCGGCACGTCGTAAGTCGCTGGCAATGCTCGGGGCGTCACTGGCGAGTGGTACGCCATTCATCCACACTCCGTGAGTGCTCACATGCTGGCCCGTGAGCATGGTGCTGCGCGACGGCATGCACACCACGTTCTGAGGGTGCGCTCTGTCGAACACGATGCCGTTTGCCGCCAAACCATCGATGACTGGAGTGCGTGCCACCCGACCACCGTTGCAACCGAGCGCGTCATATCGCTGCTGATCGGTGGTGATGAACAGGATTTTTCGACCCATTACGTCGTCTCCATCAAGCGTTTCAACTTGTCGAGACCTTCTCCTGCCGCACCGGCAACGACGATTGCCAGCGCCTCCGGTTCCATGTCGGTCGAGTACACCACGGTGGATCCACCGTGTCCGTCGTCGATGACGTCGCACGTACCCAGATGCGACGTGATCCCTGGATTGCCGACGATGCGGTATTGGAACCTGCGCAGTGCGTGATCGTGCGTGATGATGTCTTCCTCGAAGGTGATGCCACTTGGTGTCGTCATCCACCGCTTGTTTCCCTCGACGCGACAACTGCTGAACGGGAACCACTCGTGCTGACGGGCAAGGTCACCCACCAATGCCCAAACGGTGTCGGGATCTCGGTTGATGTGAACGTGACGACGCACCGAACCCATGCGAGCAATGTAGCGGTTAGTCGAGACTCCACTCCACGTGGGGAAGTCCGGCATCGCCAAGTGCGGCGTTGATTCGTGAAAACGGTCGGGAACCGAAGAATCCTTGGTGTGCCGACAACGGCGACGGATGAGGAGCCTCAATCACTGCATGTCTCGTGACATCGATGAGGTCCTTCTTCCTTCGCGCATGTGCTCCCCAGAGAACGAAAACTACGAACGGCTTGTCGTTGACCGCTCGAATCACTTGATCGGTGAAGGTTTCCCATCCTTTACCCTGGTGCGATCCTGCAACTCCGGCTCGCACGGTCAACGTGGTGTTGAGGAGGAGTACGCCGCGCCGCGCCCATGCCGACAAATCCCCGTGGTGAGGTACGGGAACATCGAGATCGGAATGGAGCTCTTTGAAGATATTCACCAGTGATGGGGGTGGGCGAACTCCGCGCTGAACCGAAAAACACAATCCGTGAGCCTGGCCCGGCCCGTGATACGGGTCTTGTCCGAGCACCACCACCTTTGTTTCGGCGTACGACGTTCGGTGAAGTGCGGCAAAGACATCTGCCTGGGGCGGATACACCGCATGATGCTGACGTTCGAGTGCGACGAAGGATTGCAGCGACTTCCAATACGGTTGCTCGAACTCGTGACGAAGCAGCGGGTTCCAATCGGTGGTCATGGTCGGACCGACTACTCCGAAACGTTCGGAAACGGGAAGGAGCGATCAAAAGTCGTTTCGGACATTCCATAGCTCCGGAAAGACCGGCCGAAACAACGTCGACGTCAGGTACTCGGCTCCGGACGAGCCGCCGGTGCCATGCTTTCGCCCGATGGTTCGCTCGACCATCTTCACGTGTCGGTAACGCCACTCTTGGAGTCCTTCGTCGATGTCCACCAGTCGCTCCAATACCAATGCGGCCTCCGGGTCGTTTCGGTAGGCGTTCAGCACGACGTTACGAACCGCCGCCGAATCGGCCTCTTCCAGCGCGCTGGAATTGGATCGCGACGCCAGATAAGTCAGCGTGTGTTGCCACAGGTGGGGACGGGTGAGTGCCACGGAAAGCCGATCATGCTCGGGTGAACCAGGCGGAAAACTTGCAAGGACCGTGTCGTCGCGTCGACCGAGGACTATCTCCAGTTCACGGAACTGCGCGGATTGAAACCCACTTGCCGCATCCAGCCGATCACGAAACGTACCGAACTGAAGGGGTGTCATCGTTTCGAGGATGTCCACTTGTGAAACGAGTGTCTTGAAAATCGTACGGATCCTGCCCAGCGTCGCCACTGCATCATGCGACCTACCGACGTGCAGCAGTTCCGCCGCCCGAGACAGTTCGTGGAGCAGTGTTTTGAACCACAACTCGTACGTCTGATGTATGACGATGAACAACAACTCATCGTGTTCAGGGCCGCTAGCTCGGGGTTGTTGCAGGGAGAGCAACTCCGGAAGCTGCAGGTATGCGGCGTACCTCGTGGCGTTTTGTGAGTGCGTACCGCTCATAAACTGACACTATGTCATCTGTGGCTTTGTCATCTGTGGATTTACATGTCATCGGCGGCTCTACCCGACGTTGACGCCCTAGTTCGTCACGACCCGTTGGCGTCGTATCGCGAGCAATTCGTGATGGCCGACCCCGACGTGTGTTACCTCGACGGGAACTCGTTGGGTCGATTGCCAAAACGAACGGTCGACATCGTGCATCGGTACC
>JALRBT010000067.1 GCA_023262255.1 Ilumatobacteraceae bacterium | reverse complement strand
CATGGTGTGGACCACGTAACGAGTTCACGGGCGTGTCGCTCCCAATACGCATCGGGGTTCGCGGTGCCTTCGCGATACAGAGAATCATCGGCCACGTGTGTCCTCGCAACGAACTCCGTGGAGGGTGGAAAGGTGCGGGATTCGAACCCCAGGTCATCGATTGCGCCACTCGACATCAGCAAACTCCTCTCATGAATCTCCATGTGAGAGAGTAGTGAGTCACAATGAGAAGTCACTTAGCCGTTCGTCGCTTCGGTCCGCGGGAGTTGGTGCTGTCGGGAGTGCTATCACTCACGTGGGGCTCCTCGTTCCTACTCATTGCACTGGCGATTGAGTACGTAGATCCTGCCGTGGTGCCCTTCGGTCGCTCTCTGTGGGGGGCCATCACCTTGACGTTCTTTCCCGGTGCCCGCGAGGCAATTCCATGGAGGCATTGGCCGCGCATCGCACTGCTTGGTTTGGTGTGGATGGCGCTGCCATTCTGGTTGTTCCCGCTTGCCGAGCAAACGGTCACCAGCGGAGTTGCGGGAATGATCAACGGTGGACTTCCGGTGGTGATTGCCCTCGTCACCGCGCTTTGGGTGTGGCGCATGCCGAGTGTCAGACGAATCGTCGCCATCACGCTCGGCTTCACGGGCATCGCAGTCATTGCGTTGCCCGCCATCTGGGCCGAGTCGAGTGATGGCAGGTCGATCGCCGACGTGCGCGGAATCTCGTACCTGCTCGCTGCGGTGCTCGGTTACGCCATTGGGTCGAACATCGCACGACCGCTCCAAGCTCGGTTTGCACCGGCGCGGCTCCTGGCTCGGGTTCAGATTGCCGCCGCGTTCTGGACGTTTCCTCTCGCCGTACGCGGACTCGGTGAATCGTCATTTGCATGGTCGGCAGTTGCCGCAATCGCGGTACTCGGCGTCGTGGGTACCGGTATTGCGTTCGTCGTGTTCGGCACACTTCTCGAACGAACGGGTATCACCCGCGCCATGATTCCCACCTACTTCACACCGGTAGTGGGACTGGTGCTCGGGGCTCTCTTCAACGATGAGAGCATTACACTGTTGTCGGTAGCGGGAATGTGCATCGTGATTGCATCGGCGTGGATGACGGGCAAACCTGACGAACGTGACGTAATGCTCAGCGATTGATTACCATCTTTCAGAATTGATCAAGCACAATCCGGTCTCCGAACTAGATTCTGGACGTGAAACAAATCAGAAACTGTCGTATTTGTGGCAGCTCGGATTTCGAGCAAATAGTTGACCTGGGCTGGCAGGCATTGACCGGTGTCTTCCCTCGCAATCCAGATATCGACAAATTTCCTGGTGGTCCCCTGAGGCTGATTCAATGTGTCTCAAAAGGCGGATGCGGCCTAGTGCAGCTTGAACATAGTTTTGATCAGGAACAGATGTACGGAGAAAACTATGGATACAGGTCAGGTCTTAATTCCAGCATGATCCAGCATTTGCAGCGGAGAGTGGTCGACATCTTGAGCCGTCTCGAGCTTTCCGAGAACGACGTAGTACTCGACATTGGTAGCAACGATGGAACAACTCTCGGTTTTTATAACTCCAATCTCACACGAGTCGGTATTGACCCAACAGCATCTAAGTTTCGCAGTTACTATCCGCCTGGCGTATCTGTGATTTCCGATTTTTTCTCGGCCGAGGCAGTGCTTGCTGCGACGAAAGGACGCCGGGCTCGCGCCATAACGTCAATCTCAATGATGTACGACTTGGAACAGCCACAGAATTTTGTGGATGAAGTGACAAAAGTCCTTGCGCATGATGGAATCTGGGTATTTGAACAGAGCTATCTACCACTGATGCTTGAGCGAAATGCGTTTGACACAATCTGCCATGAACACCTTGAGTATTACGGAATTAGACAGATTGATTGGTTGCTCCGTAATTCTGGACTGCAGATAATTGATATTGAACTCAACGACGTCAACGGTGGGAGTTTCTCAGTAACCGCATCTCACAATGGAGTGTTTTCTGTCGCCGAATCTGTTGCAATATTCCGAAGACAAGAAGAATCGCTCTGGGCCAATTCTCGTCAGAGATTTTCTGACTTTGCCGAGGCAACGAGACGTAGCGTTGAATCCTTGAACGCTTTTGTTCAAGCGCAAATTACCTCTGGAAGGTCCATCGCTGGCTTAGGTGCCTCAACCAAGGGGAACGTGCTGCTTCAATATGCTGGTCTCACTGCCTCCGACATCACCGTAATCGGTGATGTCAATTCCGACAAATACGGATGTGTAACTCCCGGTTCTTGGATTCCGATTAAATCCCAAGATGAAGTTCTGAGTCATCGCTACGATAGCTACCTTGTGCTGCCTTGGCACTTCAGGAGCTTCTTTGAAACATCACCGACGTTTCTCAATTGTCAACTGGTGTTTCCACTGCCTCAACTCTTAGTTGTTTCACGCTGAGATGACTCCGTTTCCAATGGACGACGTCCTGATTGCAATTCCCACGTACAACGAACGCCAAAACATTGGCTTACTTTGTGATCAGATTGTTTCGATTCTCCCCAGCTGTCACATCGTGGTTTTAGATGACAGTTCGCCAGATGGAACTGGCGAAATCGTTCGAGAAATGGCGCGACTGAACCCACGGATAAGTCTGTACTTGCGAAACCAGAAGCTGGGAATTGGATCAGCTCACAAGGACGCGTTTCGACAAGCAATTGTTCGGAAGGCCAATGTCCTCGTGACACTGGATGCAGACCTCACCCACAACCCCGCGGATATTCCAAGACTACTCATCGCATTGCAATCTGCTGACGTTGCATTGGGCTCTCGATTTATGGAGGGCGGTAGTCTCCAGAATTGGTCATGGATTCGACGTGCGATAACCCACTGTGGACATTTCATGACAAAGTTTCTGTTACAAGTTTCCTTTGACGCAACTGGTGCGCTACGTGCGTACCGCATCAACAACTGGTCCGCTGATTTCCTCAAGGCACCTTTGCATGACGGCTATCCGTTCCTCTATCAAAGCTTGACGTGGCTCGTACGGAACGGTGCTCAGATTGCTGAGATTCCAGTCGTATTGAATGAAAGAGTGTACGGATCTTCCAAAATGCGTCCCCGAGATATCGTCTCTGGCATCATCGGATTATGCCGATTCTCGTTGACACATCGAGCCTCCTTTCGCAATCACCGCACCGCAATCAGTAGAGAGGACAACCGGAATTAAAGAGGGGCTTTGGATCTACCACTAGTACTTCTAGGGATGAATTGCAGTCCGTCTGCACTGAGGGCGAATGCGAGTCAATACAGCTCCATCCGCTAATGTCTGAATCATTTGCGCGAGATGCAGCATCACTAGTCTCACTTGCTATCGCTTTGAGCAGTGCTGTCATACTCAGCGACGCCACTGAAGCACGCTGAAGCCCCCAAGTCCGCCAGAATCGCAGAGCGACTCGGCCTCACGTACACGACTACGCATCATCATGGAAGTGACGGTTGGTGATGTTGCGGCATCCCGCCACGCAGCCCGACCCTCCGCCACCAACCGATCGATACCGAACTCTCGCAAGAACTCCGCCTGGGTCGTCACCGCGGTTGGTGATGGCAATTGATCGATTGCAACTTCCACGGTGACGTCTTGCAAACCAATGGACTGCAGATAGTGCAAACCGCGCTCATGGGTGGAATAGGTACGCAACCACTGACGCCACGGGCGACTCGCCATCTCGACGGACGTCGTGCAATAGTCGAACACCACGAGTCGACCGGCGTTGAGTAGCGACAGTGCACTGCTCACCCAATGCACTGCGGCATCCTGTATCGCAATTCGGGCTCCATGTGCCGCAGCGGGAGGCAGACAATGGGGAATATCGGACGTCGTCACAAGTCGTTCGACGAATCGCTCGCCGTCTGATTTGACGAACGCTTCACGCCAACCCCCATCGAAGACGAACAGTCGAAACGGCAGGTTGTCGAGCAATTCATTGGCGATGATGACGCCGACGAATGGGGCCGACGGCATCGCTGCACGCGACTCCACTCCCACCGAATGCAAGGCCCGCTGGGTCTCGGACACCTCCACCGCCACGTAGCCCAGAGCTGATGAACACCGCGGATTCGCCGCCAAGATGGCGCGACTCAACGTCCCGGGACCTGCGCCGGCATCCACCACGATGAACGGATCCGGGCGACCAAGCTCGTCCCACCATGTGTCCAGCGCTATCGCCAGCACCGCCCCAAAAAGCGGGCCAACTTCGGGAGACGTAATGAAATCACCTCGCCGACCAGCCCGGCCCGTCGTACTGTAGAAGCCGTGCTCTCCGTAGAGCGTGATGTCGATGAACTTGTCAAAACGCAGCAGCCCGCCGTCGGCGACGATGGCGCGGCGCACGTCGACGGAGGCTGCGCGGTTCTGGTGGCCGGATGCCACGTGCAGCTCGTCAGCCGCCGAAGGCGCCGACGAGATTGGCAATATCACCGAAGTGCAGCACCACACCGGGCAGGATACCCAACACCAGGGTGGCAACGGCGGTAATGCCGAGCGCAATCTGCAGCGACGACGGCGTCACGATTGGCGTATTGTCGCCGTGCGGCACGGGTCGCATCCACACCTCACGCATCACATTGCCGTAGTAGCCAAAGGCAATCACCGAATTGACCGCACCGATGACCGCCAGCACGTACGCCCACGGAGTGGCATCCGTCAGCAGGGCCTGGAATGCGGCGAACTTCCCGATCCAGCCTCCCAACGGCGGGATACCCGCGAGCGATGCCAGGAAGATCGTGAGCAACACACCGAGCGCGGGTGCATACGAAAACAATCCACCAAGCGAGGCAATGTCACCACTGCGCGTTTTTCGCGACACGGCGAGAATGACACCGAACATTCCCAGGTTGGTTGCCGCATACACCACGAGGTACACCACCACGGCGCGGAGTGCGGCGTCTCCGGCTGCACCTCCTGCCACGGCGAGCGGCATCAGCACGAAACCGCCCTGGCTCACCGACGAATAGGCGATCATTCGCACCAGGTTGGTTTGGCGCAACGCAAACACGTTGCCGATGGTCATCGTGAGTGCCGATAGTACCCAAACGAATGGTTGCCACACATCGCGACCAGCCGGGAATGCCGTGAGCAACACCACCACCAGGGCAATGAATCCCGCCGCTTTGCTTGCCACCGACAGGAATGCGGTAACGGGGGTTGGCGCACCCTCGTAGGTGTCGGGGGCCCACGTGTGGAACGGTACCGCAGAGACCTTGAACGCAAAGCCCACCACCACGAACACAACGGCGAGCGCCTGCACCGCGGCAAAGTCGCCATCGAGATTGATCGACTCACCGATGTCGACCAACAACGTGGAGTTGGCCACGCCGTACAACAACGACATTCCGTACAACATCACGGCCGAAGCAAACACTCCGAGCAGGAAGTACTTGACACCCGCCTCGTTGCTCCTGAGATCGCGCTTTCGCCATGCCGCCAACATGTACGCCGGAATTGACAAGAACTCCAACGCCACGAACACCGACACCAAGTCGCGCGACGACGACATCATCACCATGCCCAACAAACTGGTGAGGAGCAAGAACCAATATTCACCCCGCCAGTAGTCGCCCTCTTCAACGTGAGCCGACGACAACAGCACGATCACGTATCCCGCCAACAGGAACAGCCCCTTCATCACAAGGCTGAACTCGTCCACCACGTAGCGTCCATCGAACAGCGACCGAACGGAATCGTCGTGTATCGCGAGCGTGAGCACCGGCAACGTTGCGCCAAGCAGGGTGAAGCCGGTGAGCACCGAGAGCAACCACTTGTTGCGCTCAGCGGTGAACAGATCCACCAACAGCACGACGGAAAGCCCCACCGCCAGCACGATCTCGGGCGCGAGAGCGTGATAGTCGATGACTGGGGCCGTCCAGGCGGCAGCGGAAGATGCAACCAACGACACGAATCAGCCCCCGAACGCCCGCAGCGTTTGCTGCACGGCCGGATCGATGACACCGAACAGGAGGTTGGGAACCACACCGAACGCCACGATTGCAACCAGCAGCGGGAGCCACGCCACCCACTCGTAGGTGGTTACATCGTGCACGTCGTGGTGGTCGTGACCCTTCGGCGTACCGAATGCCGTGCGCTGATACAGCCACAACAAGTACGCAGCCGCAAACACGGTGCCGAGAGCCGCTATCACCATGTACGTGCGGTACACCGAAACGTTCAAACCATCGGCGGGGTTGTATGCAGAGAGAATCGCGGGGAACTCACCCCAGAATCCGGCAAGGCCAGGTAGTCCGAGCGACGCCATCGAGCACAGACCCAAAATCCAACCGAGGCGCGGAACCTGCGTGAGCATGCCTCCCAACTTGGCGATCTCCAGCGTGTGATACCGCTCCTTCACACTGCCGGCGATGAAGAACAACATTCCGGTAATCAAGCCGTGTGCGACCATGCCGAACACTGCAGCGTTCACTCCGAACGACGTGAGCGTCGAGATGCCGAGCATCACGAAACCCATGTGCGCAACCGATGAAAATGCAATCAGTCGCTTCATGTCGGTTTGCGCCAAGCAGCCGAAGGCGCCATACATGATGCCGACGACGGCAAGCCCACCGATCCATGGTGCCCATTCGATCGCTGCATCCGGCAACGTTGGAATCGCGATTCGAACGAACCCGTAGGTGCCGAGTTTCAGCAGAATCGCCGCCAGAATCACCGAGCCCTGCGTCGGTGCTTGGGTGTGGGCGTCGGGCAACCACGTATGGAATGGAAACATCGGCACCTTCACCGCAAAACCGATGAACATGCCAGCAAAAATCCACACTTGCACGTTCTTTGCAATGCCGCCGCCGTTTTCGACGAGATACGGGATTGCGAAACTTTCGGCGCCCGTCTTGAAGAAGATCGCCAGGAATGCCACCAACATGAGCGCTGATCCGAACATGGTGTACAGGAAGAACTTGAGCGACGCATACTGGCGCTGCTCACCACCCCACACACCGATCATGAAATACATCGGCAGGAGGACGAGTTCGAAGAACACGAAGAACAAGATGAGATCCTGCGCAATGAACGTTCCGGCCATCCCCATCTGCAGAATCAGCATGAGAATGAAGAACGCCTTGGGATTGCCGGGAGATGGGATGTGATCGAGACTGTAGATCACCACGAGCAACGTCACCACCATGCTGAGGAGATACAACGGCAGGCTGATGCCATCCACGCCGATGAAGTAGGTGCTCTTAACCACCGGAATCCAGTCGGTTTGTGCCACGAATTGCATCAATCCGGCTTGATCGAAATCGAAATTCACCAGCGTGAACACACCAACGAGCACCGTGGCAATCGAGGTGAGCAGTGCCACGGCCTTTATCGCCGCATCATTCGCCTTCGGGGTCACGAGCAGGAGGAGCACACCGACGATCGGCAGGAACGTGCCGACACTGAGCACCCAATTGTTGTCGCGGATCATCTGCATGGTGTTGTCTCCCGTTGTGTATTCAGGTGTTGAGTATGACGAAGACGAGCGCCGCCACGGCAGCAGTTGCAAAGAGCAACGCGCCGTAATGACCCACTCGTCCGGATTGGATCGGTTGCACGGTGGTTCCGGCAGCCTTGGTGACGTCAGCAGACGCGTTTACTGCGCCGTCGACCAGTCGCTGATCGATGTCGCGATACACCACCTGGGCGACCGTTCGGGAGATTCCCGCCACGCCGTGCAAGATTCCATCGAGTATCCGCTGATTGAACCAGTACGCCCCGCGAGCCAGCGGACCGGCGATCGAGCCGACGACTCCGCGCTCATAGAGGTCGTCCAGGTAGTACTTGTT